>JBBIHX010000187.1:1478-5523 GCA_037446815.1 Caldilineae bacterium
AGGGGCAGGTCGTAGGGGCAGGTCGTAGGGGCAGGTCTCAGACCTGCCCCTACGTCAATTACACGGCGTGGCAACCTCCATGATGCCCTCTACGTTCTCTCCGCAGCCTGATCCGAACATCGCTTCTGCGAGGCTCTCCTGCGCCACCTTCAGATTTCATGCCACCATAACGCCGCACAGTTGTCAGTCTGAGCGGCGAAGCCGCGAAGGATCTAGTACGCCGTGTCCGTGGCCAGCACCGCTGCCGTGAGGCTCAGGAGCCGACCCGCGCGGCCTATCTTCGCGGGATCAACCGCCTCGGGAGCGTCCCCCGGCAGGTGCGAATGCGCATCCGCGCCCGGCCACGACAGGGTAATCATCGGGTAATTCGTCTGCAACCGCTGGGACAGGTAGAACGCGGAGTGGAGTCCCAGGCCCGCCGTCTTGACGGAGATGCCCAGCCGCCGCGCGCCCGTCTGCACCATCTCGGTGATGCGGTCGCTGCTGGAACGCCAGGCCAGCACTGCGTCGCCGTCGCCCGCGCCCACGCCCTCAACCTGGAAGACCGCGACGACCTTGAGGTCCGAGAGGCCCGACCGCGTGCTCAAGTACTGGTACAGCGCGGGCGTCTGGTGCAGTTCTCCGCCCGCCCACGCCACGAAAAGCACCGTGCGCTTGGGCTTGAAGTTCCACGCCTTCCACGAGCGGATGATTTCCAACATGGTGGCCACGCCGCTGGCATTGTCGTTCGCGCCCGGGTACAGCACGCCATTGGCCGATCCCAGCCCGTCGTAGTGGGCCAGGATCACCACCATCTCCGAATCCAGCGCGACATCCTCGCCCGGCCACATGGCCATCACATTCCTGTACGTGATGTCCTGCTGCGCGATGGGGGCGAAGGCCGCCTGCACGCGCGCGTCGGTCTGCACCCAGAACCCCTCACCCTCCGCCAGCGCCGCCCGACGCTCCCGCAGCGCCGCTAGGTTGTATCCAGAGCCATTGAGAATGCGGTCGGCGGCCTGCGGCGTGATGAACAGCACCGGCATGGCCTGCATGGTCCGCGCCGTGCCGGGCGTGGATGAGCCGGGCAACTCCCGACGGAACATGACGCTCGGATCGTCGGCGATGACGAGCGCCGCCCGCGCGCCCACGTACATCGGCAAACTCCCCGGCCCGTAGAACCAGGGGTACGAGGCCAGCCACTGGTTGTCATACTCCACCAGCAGGATGCGGTCCGTCCGGGTCGCGTCGGCCTCCGACAGCCCCAGAGCAGCCCTGACCGCGCTCACATTGCCCTCGGGCGCGGCGTTCACGGCCACATACGCGATGGGGCCCTCCGCCACGAGCGCCTGCCTGGACAAGAGTTCGGTCGTCTCGGAGAAGTCCACGCCCATGCGGAGCGTTAGGCGCTGGCCCGTAGCGTCCCAGGCCTCAACGGCCGTCTTGCCCTGGAGCGCCACGATGCGGCTCTGGATCGTCTGGAAGTAGGTCCAGTCCTCCCCGGCCGTAACCAGCCCCAACTCCTCAAACTGCCGGGCAATCCAATCCGCGGCGGCCTCGGCGCCCGGCGTGCCAATTTGCCGCCCGCCGAACTCCGGCCCGGCGAGGATGGCCACATCCTCCATGGCTCGGCTTGCGTCAAACGTCTCGCCCAACGGCTTGTACCGCGCCCAGATGCCAGTGCTCTGCATCGTCCAGACGCCCACGCCAAGAACGACACAGGCCGCCAGCAGCGTGTAGCGGTTGAACAGCGCCTTCATGCTCAAGGTCAGTTCCTCGCAAAGCCGCCGCAGCCCCTCTCCCAGCAGGGTGAAGGTTACGATGGCAACCAGGAACGCCAGCGCCGGGTACACCGTGGCCCAGGGGAAACTGCGGAAGGAGCGCCACGAGTTGGCGAGCATCACGCCCCATTCCGGGATGTCGTAGTACGTGAGGAGCGGCGGCCCGCCCTCGCCTTCCGCCGCGAACCCGCCGCCGATGAACACGCCCAGGAACCCCAACTCGCCCAGAATCATCAGCGCGCCGCCCATCTCCAAGAAGGCCAGGCTCACCATGGTGGGCCAGATGTTGGGCAGAACGTGGCGCGTCAGGATTTGCCCCTGGCCCGCGCCCGTGGCCACCGCGCCCTCTATGTACGCCATGGGGCGCACCGAGATGACCTGGGCGCGGATGTTCTGCATGACCTCGGGCCAGCCGATGACCAGCAGGCCGAACACGAAGGCATACAGCCCCTGGCGAATGCCGGCGGCATAGACCACCAGCGTCGCCAACAGGAGCGCGGGGAACGAGTTGACCATCTCGCCCAAGGCCATAAGCGCGCGGTCCAGCAGGGTGTCGTGGAACCACCCCGCCAGAAACCCAAAGATGCCCCCAATGACCAGTCGGCCCGCCACGGCCAGGAAAGCCAGCATCATGGTGCGGCGCGCGCCCGCCAGGAGCAGGCTCAAGATGTCGCGCCCCTGGGCATCGCTGCCGAGCGGGAACACATCCGAAGGCCGAAACGGCGGCGTGTACGTAATGCCCTCAACCTCAAGGCGACTGGCCGTGGCGTAGGGGTTGTGGGGAGCCACCTGCGGCCCGGCCAGGACCACCAGCAGCAGCGCAATGCCCAGGACGGCCCCCAGCGCCAGGGCGGGATTCCCCACAGTCGCCTTGCGCCACGCCCGAAGCCGCCCCCACCGCATGGACTGCGCCAGGCGCGACATCTCCTGCCTGGACTCCTCGGTGATGCGCGCGTCCACCGGCAGCGGGGCCAGGTCGCGCGCCTGTTTGCGCCGTTCGCGCAGCCCCCGCAGCGTGATGGCCCGCACGAACCCCGTCCAGGCCAGTTCCAGCCAGTTGCCGATCTCCATCTGCGCGGAACCTGCATCCTCGGCCTGCCGCAGCCGCGGATCCAGCACCCGATAGGCCAGGTCCAGGATGCCGTTGACCAGGACGAAGAAGAACCCCGTCGCCAGCACCAGCGCCGAAGCCGCGTCTATGTCATAACCCTGGAGCCGCTCCAGCAGATGCTTGCCCAGGCCCGGCCAGCCGAAGAACACCTCCACCACCGGCAGGCTGCTGAGCGCGAACCGCAGCGAGGACACGATGGCAGTGAGCACGGTCCCCGCGGCGTTGGGCAGGATGTGCCCGAACCAAATCTCGGAGTTGGGCAGCCCTTTGGCGCGGGCGGTGCGCACGAAATCCTCGCTGATGAGATTCTCCATGTACACCGACGTGAGCCGCGCAACCTGGGCCACCGGCCTCGCCGCCAAGACCAGCACGGGCAGCACCAGGTGCGAATCCCAGCCGAACCCGCCGACGGGCACCAGGCGCATTCCCGTGCGCTTGTAGAACTCAATGGCGCCCAGTTGCAGGAGCACAGCGAGGAAGAAACTGGGCGTGGAGACGCCGATGATGGACAACAGGAGCATAGAGAGCGACGCGGCGCGGCGGCGAATCGCGGCGAAGGCGATGCCCAGGAGGCCGCCAATGACCCCGCCCAACGCCATCGCCAGCAACAGCAGCACCGAACTGTTCCAGAGAGACGTCCCGACCAACTGGGTCATCGGCAGGCGCTCACCCTGGCGGAGCATGTAGCCGCTAACCCGCGTGTATTCGCCCAGGTCTCCGCGCGGGATGCCATCCCACAGCGCGAGCGTCTGTCCCCATGCCTGCTGCGCGACCTCGCCGATGGGCGCGGGCTGGAGCAGGCGCTGGCGCATGGCCAGGTCTTGGGTGAAGTAGGCCACGTAGGTGATGGCGAACAGCACCACGATTGCGGCAACGATGCGGCGCAGGACGAACCGTGTGAGCATACGCGTATCTCCGACGGGCAGCAGGGTTGTGGCAGCGCACCTGCGAGGGCCCTAACAGTATAGACCCGTGTAGTTTGCCACAGGTTCACCGTTCCCGCAAGAACGCGCCTGCGGGCCGCCACTCGGTTCCAAAGCCTCTTGCTAACCGTCATTGCGAGGGCGCGAGCGGGAATACCACACCTAGCGCGGCGGCCTTAGCCCCGCGCGACCATCCCTCCCCAACTGTCATTCTGAGCCGCGAAGCGGCGAAGAATCTCGCGCCATCGGGC
>JBBIHX010000188.1:0-5485 GCA_037446815.1 Caldilineae bacterium
CTGATTGATCACACGCTACTCAAACCCGAGGCCACACCCGAACAGATCGCGCAACTGTGCAGCGAGGCGCGCGAATATCGCTTCGCGTCGGTCTGCGTCAACCCTGTTTATGTCAAACTCGCTTGGGACCTGCTCAAAGGCAGCCCGGTGAAGGTGTGCTCGGTCGTCGGCTTTCCCCTCGGCGCGACGCCCTCCGAAGTGAAAGCCTTTGAGGCGCGGCGCGCCATCCGAGACGGCGCCTCGGAGATTGACATGGTGATCCATGTCGGGAGCCTGAAGGCAGGCGCGGACGACCTTGTGCAGGAAGACATCGCCACGGTCGTGGAAGCCTGCCACTCCGGCGGGGCCATCTGTAAGGTCATCCTGGAGACCTGCTTCTTGACCGAGGAAGAGAAGGTTCGCGGTTGTCTTCTCGCCAAGCGGGCCGGCGCCGATTTCGTCAAGACCTCCACAGGGTTTGGGCCTGGTGGCGCAACCGTGGAAGACGTGGCGCTCATGCGCCGCACCGTCGGGCCAGACATGGGCGTGAAAGCCGCGGGCGGAATCCGCACGCTGGAGGCCCTTCGGCAAATGGTGGCCGCAGGCGCAACCCGCATCGGCGCCAGCGCAAGCGTCAAAATCATGCAGGAGGCGCAGAGTGTCCAAGGATGATTCTGCTCCCGAACCCAAACGCATCTGCCCTATCTGCCACATCGGACAGATTCGCACGCGCCGAACATCCCATGCCGAATGGCATGAGGACCAACTCATCGTCGTGTCCAATGTTACCGCCGATGTCTGCGACTTCTGCGGCGAGACGGTATCCCGCGACGACCAACTGTGGCGGCTAGACCAGTTGCTGCGGTATGGGACAGACGTCCACCACGCGCCCCGCGTGCACCGCAGCCACCGAATTATGTAAACCACATCGGGGGCAGCCGACATGGAGATCGCGCCGAACGTCCACCAGGTGGAAGGCATCCCCTTCATCAGCAACGTCTACCTCATCGTCGGCGATGACGGCCTGGTGCTCATAGACTCGGGCGTGGCGTGGGCCGCCAAGGGCGTGCTCCGCTACATCCGTCGCCTGGGCTTTGACCCGTCCGCGGTGAAAGCCGTACTCATCACCCACGGCGATGCCGATCACATCGGCGGGCTTGACGCCATCGTGCGGGCAACCGGCGCCGCTGTGGTAGCGCACCGCGCCGAGGTTGGCTTGGTGAACGGGACTCAGACGCGCCGCCCGACCAGCGCGCGCGTTCTTGATTACTTCATGGATCCCATCGTTCGGCTCATCATGCCGTACAAACCGGTGGCCGTGTCCCGTCCCGTCGCGGATGGCGAGTCGCTCTTCGGCCTGGAGGTAATCCACGCGCCGGGACATTCGCCCGGGAGCGCATGCTATCTCCTCCCAGCCCAGAAGGTGCTCTTCGCCGGCGACGCCCTCACCCATTGGGGCGGGCGCCTGGCCCTGCCCATGAGGGCCTACACAACCGACATGGCCCAGGCGATGGAGTCCGTGAGACGCATCGCGCAGCGCGAGTTCGCGGTGTGCGCTTTCGGGCATGGGCCGGCGATTGTGAACGATGCACGGGCAGCCATCGCGGCCTTTGCAGCAAGCCTTTGAGCCGCCGGGGCGCACGCCCGCACCGTCATGTTGAAAGGCTCGCGAGAGCCTGGCAGACATCCGCAAGGAGGATGAGATGACCGAAGAAACGCCCGAACCCATCCGACGTTGTGCCAATTGCGGCGCCGAGTTGCGCCCCACCGACCGCTATTGTGGCGAATGTGGCCTGCCCACCTTTATCCCTGCGCCGCCCGCCGAAGCGCCAGCCGCAGCAGCTCCGGCCGCCGCGCCGGCTCCCGCCCCTGCGCCCGCCGCCGAGTCCGACAACCGCACATGGGCCATCGTTGCGGGGATACTTCTTCTCCTCATCGGCGCGGTGGCGTGCATCGTGGGCGCCCTATTGATGCTAGGGGCCTCTTGGATCGCCACCGATACGGACGCGGACTGGATTGTAGCGGCCAGTGGCCTCTGCTGCGTCCTGCCGGCCCTGGTGCTGATGATCGGGGGCGGCCTCGTCTGGTATGTGTGGGGCCGGAAGAAGCCCTAGCGACATCGTTGTCGTCCCATCACTCTTGACAGAGGCACAAGAACGTCCTAGAATAGGGTACCCCGTAGGCGCATCGCACACCGATTCCTACGGGGTATTTCTGTGAGCGGAAAGCAGGTGAATTCCATATGGCCCGGTCCTTTAGCCTGCGGCGCATCCTCATCGGGCGGCCGCTGGCGACCGCACAAATGAAGCATGAGCGCCTGACCAAGGTCAAGGCGCTGGCGGTATTCTCCTCGGACGCGTTGTCCTCCGTTGCCTACGCAACCGAGGAAATCATGCTCATGCTCATCGTCGCGGGGAGCGCCGCCCTTGGGCTAGCGTGGCCCGTCGCGCTTGGCATTGCCGCGCTTCTGGTCATCGTCGCCTTCTCCTACTATCAGACCGTTCACGCATACCCGAAAGGCGGCGGCTCCTACATCGTGGCCCATGAAAACCTGGGCCAGTTGCCTGGACTTACGGCAGCCGCGGCCATCCTCACCGACTACGTGCTCACCGTTGCGGTGAGCATCACTGCGGGCGTGGCGGCCATCACCTCGGCATTCCCGGTCTTGTACCCGCACAGGATTTTGCTGGCGCTGTTTTTCGTGGCGCTTATCATGACCCTGAACCTGCGCGGCGTGCGCGAGTCGGGCACCATCTTCTCGATCCCGACGTACCTATTCCTTGCGATCATGCTCGCCATGCTCGCCGTGGGGCTTTTCCGTTGGATCGTTGCCGGCATGCCCCCCGCGCAGCCCCCGCGCATAGATTACCCGGCAATGCAGGGACTCACCTTGTTCCTCATTCTGCGTGCTTTCTCCAGCGGGTGCGCCGCCCTGACGGGCATTGAGGCCATCGCCGATGGCGTGCCCGTTTTCAAGCCACCAGAGTCTGACAACGCGGGCAAGACGCTGATTGCCATGGCGACTTTGCTCGTTACCATGTTCCTAGGAATCACGTTTCTGGCGCACCAGTTTGGCATCGTCCCGGACGAGGCGACCCACGAGACGCTGGTCTCGCAACTGGGGCGATATGTGCTCGGCTCGGGTTCACCCCTGTACTTTGCACTGCAAATCGCAACCATGCTGATTCTCATCCTGGCGGCCAACACCAGTTTCGCCGACTTCCCGCGCCTCTCGTCCATCCTGGCCCGCGACCGCTACATGCCGCACCAATTTGCCAACCTCGGCGACCGGCTGGTGTTCTCCAACGGAATCATCACGCTGGCGCTGGCTTCGTCGGCCCTGATTGTGATCTTCGGAGGCGTTACAACGCGGCTTATCCCGCTCTACGCCATCGGCGTATTCCTGTCCTTCACCCTTTCGCAGAGCGGCATGGTCGCCCGATGGTGGCGTCTGCGGACCCCGCACTGGCAGGTGAAAGCCGCCATCAACGGCCTGGGCGCCCTGGCAACCGGCGTGGTCCTTGTGGTCATCGCCGTTACCAAGTTTGCCCTGGGCGCCTGGATCGTGCTGCTATGGATTCCCATATTCATATCATTCTTCAGAGCGGTGCACCGCCATTACGAGAGAGTGGCCAAGCAACTGTCGCTGGAGAATCGCGGCAGCCTTCCACCGATACGTCGGCACCGCGTCATCGTGCCAGTGGCCGACGTCCACCGCGGCGTCATCGCCGCGCTCAACTACGCTCGCTCCATCTCCGACGACGTTACGGCGGTGTACGTGGAGGTGGACCCCGCCGAGACGCCGAAGATACAGCGAAAGTGGGCCGACTGGGGCGAAGGCGTCCGCTTGATTACGCTCAAGTCCGAATACCGCTCCATCATCGGGCCTTTGATTGACTATGTGGACAAGGTGGATGAGCCGAATCGCCGCGACCAGGTTGTAACCATTGTCCTGCCACAGTTTGTTCCTGCGCGCCCCTGGCACAACCTCCTCCACAACCAGACGGCGATTCTCATTCACCTGGCCTTTGTATTCCGACGCGACGTCATGGTAACCGACGTCCCATTCCATCTAGAAGAATAGCGAGGCTGACTTCATGAAGTTTATCGTTGTAGGATGTGGGCGCACCGGCGCTACCTTAGCCCAGTCGCTCTGTCGCAAGGGGCACACGGTCGCAGTCATTGACAAGGACGAGAGCGCCTTCTCCCGCTTGGGCCCAGGCTTCCGAGGACGCACGTATGAAGGCCTGGCGTTTGATCAAGGCGTCCTCCTGCGCGCAGGAATCCAGGAAGCCCACGGGCTTGCCGCCCTCACCAACGACGAGGCGGCCAATCTCATCGTATGCCGCATCGCCAAGCACTTCTTCCATGTGCCCCAAGTCGTTGCGCGGCTCTACGAACCGGAGCGGGCTGCCCTGTACAAGAGCATGGATGTCGCAACGGTGTCGTCGGTTACGTGGCGCGTGCTGCGAATAGAACAACTGTTGTGCCAGCCAACGCTCAGCATTGTGGGAACGCTGGGCAATGGCGAGGTGCAGGTTGTGGAGGTCCAGGCGACCGAAGGACTCATCGGGCGCACGGTGCGAGAATTCGTGCACCCAGGCCAAACCACGGATGTGGCCGTGCTCCACGGCGGCGCCGCGTCGCTGCCCACCATGGATACGCGGCTTGAGGAAGGCGATCGGTTGCGTCTCGCCGTCGTGTCCGAGTACCTGGACGAGTTTCAAGCCTGGCTGGAGCAGTTGAAGAAAGAGGGACTGTCATGAACGTTGTCATCATAGGCGGAGGCAAAGTAGGATCCTACCTGGCTTCATTGCTCCTGGAGGGGAAACACGACGTGCATATCGTGGAGAACCGTTCCCACGTGCTGGCCCGCCTGCACCGCGAACTCCCGACAGAGGTCATCGTGGATGGAGACGGGACGCGTCGCGAGACCTTGGCCCTGGCCCATGCCGAACGCGCCGATGTCCTCGTAACCGTTACCGGCGACGATGAGGTGAATCTCTTCATCGCCCTGATGGCAAAGACCCACTTCAAGGTCCCGCGCGTCATCGGGCGCATCAACAACCCACGAAACGCATGGCTGTTCACGCCCGATATGGGCGTGGATGTGGCCGTGAACCAGACAGACCTCCTGGCGAAACTCATCCTGGAAGAGATGTCGCTGGGCGACATGATGATTCTCCTTCGGCTCCGCAAGGGCGAGATCTCGCTCGTTACGGAGAAACTGGAACCTGGCGCGCCCGCGGAGGGCAAGCGGGTGGCCGATTTGCCGCTGCCCAACGATTGCCTCTTGGTAGGCGCCATCCGCGGCGACGACATCCTGATGCCACGGGGCCACACCGTGCTCCAGGCCCACGATGAGATTCTCGCGCTGGTCCGCACGGAATCGTACACGGTATTTCGCAACCTGTTGGCCAGTCCATCCCGCGCCGAGGCATAGCGGCATTGCGTTTTGGCGGGATTCGTAACTCGGTTCCAAACTGTGAGGGCTGGGGTGAGGGCG
>JBBIHX010000189.1:0-5454 GCA_037446815.1 Caldilineae bacterium
GGCGGTGGGGCGCGGGCGCCCGGCAACAGGCGTGGGCGCGGCAACCAGCGCGGCCTCGCGCTGCAGCGCCCGCGCGCCCGCCCAAATCAGCCCGGCCTCCACGACGAGCAGCACGGCGATGAGGGCGATGAGTACGTTTCGGTTGAGGTTGCGTAGTTTGGTCATTGTAGCAGCCTTTGGCCGTTAGCAATCAGCGATCAGCGGTCAGCGATCAGCAGTCAGCGGTCAGCGGATTACCGCTGGTGGCTGAACGCTGAATGCTGACCGCTACTGTGTTGGCCTCCACACGGCAAGCCCCTCCATGCCCGGGTTGTCCGGGAATGCGAACAGCGCGCCGGTCTTCGTGTCCAGAATCCACAGGTTGCCGTCCGGCAGGTAGCCCTGCCCTTGCCAGACGAGCGTGTAGGACAAGTAATGCCCATCGGGCGACCACGCCAGGAACTGCGGCGAGGACTCCGGGCTGCCGCCGATGGGGAACGCCGTGGCCGCTCCATCCTCCAGCGTGTGGATGTACAGGGTGTGCGCGCCTTCGCTCTCGCTCCATACGATGCTGGCCAGCCGCGCGCCATCCGGCGACCAGGCCAAGTCCATGACGTAGCCCCGGTCCAGGAGCGCATAGCCGCCTGTCCCATCGGGCCGCACCAGCCGCACGCCGTTGCCTTTCTCCACGTCCGTGTACGCCAGCCACTCGCCCGTCGGCGACCAGCGAACTGTCGTGGCTTCGGGGATGAGCAGGGACAGCGCCCGCTCGCTCACGTTGTACAGCCAGGCGGCCGTCGGCACTTGCTCCGGCAGGGTCGGCGCGCGACCTGCGGGCGCATAGGCCACCGCGTTGGGAGCGACGAAAGCCAACGAGGTGCCATCGGGCGACCAACTTATCGCCACGGCGCTGACGGTTAGCGTGAGCGGGTGGGTTTCGGTGGCCAGCGTCGCGACGTTGGCGATGATGAGTTCGCCGGTAATGGGGCCGCCTTCCCGGCCGGGGAACACGGTGCGCAGCCACGCGACGCGCCGCCCGTCGGGAGACCAGGCCGGCTCGGCCCATCCGAAGCCCGACGCCTCGCCCAATTGTCGCTCCACCGGCTTGTCGCCCTCCAGGGTCATCAGATACACGCCGCCGACAGAAGCCCGGCCGCCCCTTGTGGAAACCTGCGTCGCCAGCCGCACGAAGGCCAGCATCTTGCCGTCGGGCGACCAAGTTGCGAAAGCCTCGTTCTCGGGCGTCTGGGTCAGCGGCTTGATGCGCTGGCCCGCGGCGTCGGACAGGAACAGATCCAGTTGGCCCTCGGTGCCGACGGCAACGTAGGCGATTTGCCGCGTGGCCTGCCCACCCGACGGCGGCCGCAGCCACAGGTACGCCACGCCCGCGGCCGTGAGGATCACGCACACGCCCAGCGCCACGACGATGCGGGCGAGGAGGGTGTTCAGTTTCTCTGGCGTAACATCACTGCTCATAGCCGTCAGCAATCAGCAATCGGCATCAATGTTCACTTGCCCACGGTCTTCTTTCATGCCTCTCAGCGTTTGCAGAAATGACGTGAGCATGCGCTTGACCTCTATGACTCGCTCCTCAAGTTGCTTGTGTTCCGATTCACCCAGAAGACCCAGGTCGCGTGCGAGCAGAAAGTGGTACTCCGTTTCGCTCGCCGAGCCCATCGCGATTTGGACAAAGCGGGCAAGCTCGGCATCGCCGCTTCTGCCGCAACCCTCCGCCAGATTGGCGGCGATTGAAGCAGAGGCCCGCCTGATCTGACTGGTCAGTCCATAGGTCTCTGTCTTCGGGAACTCTGCTGTCGCTCTGTAAACCGCTATCGTCAATTCGTGCGCCTTGTGCCACACCTTCAGCGTCCGGAAATCTCGCACACCCACCTCCTTGAGCAATTCACTGCCGGCCCTCATCCATCCGGGTGCTGATTGCTGATGGCTGACGGCTGATGGCTGACCGCTGACTGCTAGTAGTGATACTGCCTGCTCGCCGTGATGAGCGCCAGGTTGACGATTTGGCCGACTTTGCCGATGTGGCTTGCCTGGGCGTCGTCGGGCGAGCCGCCGCGGAACGCGCTGGGCGCCTGATGCCATGCCAGCGTCGCCGACTTGTCGGCCAGTTCGGCGCAATAGGCGTGGGCGCAGGCCGTGCCCCTGAGCACCGAAGCGCCGGTAACTTGCGCGCTGCGCTTGAGCAATTCGCTCAACGTGTTGCTCTTGGCCTCGGCGAGGAGCGGGTCTTCACCGCTGCCCACGCTGCCTAGGTGAATCACCGCGTTGCGCTCCAACGAGCGATAGGGCGTGAACTCGGCCAGATATGTCTGCGCGCCGCTGGTCTCCGAATAGCCCGCGGCCCAGATGTTGAACAGCACGGTGCGGCGCGGCTTGAACTGCTCGGCGTGCCACAGGCGGGCGATCTCCAGCAGGATGCCCACGCCGGCGGGGCCGTCGCTTGCGGACACGAACGGGTGGCCCGGATTCGGCTCGGGCATGTCGTAGTGCGTGGACACGACCAGCGCCTCCTTGTCCAGCGACGTGTCGTTTCCGGGCAGGATGCCGAGGACGTTGTATCCCGTGCGCTCCTGCGGCTCGCCCAGTTCCACCCGAACGCGCACCTGCATCGGCAGCGGCTGGGCGAACCACGGCTTGTCGGGCGAGGCCGCCCCGAACGCGTCCGCCTGCGCCTGCAAGTCGGCCACGGTATAGCCCGCCGGTTGCAGCAGGCGGTCGGCGGCCTCGGGGCGGACGTGCAGGATGGGGAACGTCGGCTTTTCCATGAAGCCGAATTCGCCCGCGGCCCAGTCGGTGTGCGGCGCGGCGTCCTCGGTAACGATGAGGATGGCCTGCGCGCCGCGGATTAGGGCCTCGGTGTCAAAGGCCGCGGGCATGTTCTGGCCCAGCACAAGGACGATTTGCCCGCGCAGGTCTAGCCCGCGGAATTCGGGATACCGCACGTTCTGGCGCGCGAAGCCGACAAAGGTCAGCGGCGCCTGGGCGCTGCCGGAACCGCCGTGCCGATACACCTGCTCGCCAAAGTCCGCGCCGTGCGCCAGGGCGACGGTATGCCCGGCTGTCTGGGCCTCCAGAATCGGCACGCTGAGGCGCGGGGCCACCATGCGGACAAGCGGCTGCAGGAATTCCTGGCCGCCTGCCGCGGGCAACACACCGTAGGCTTCCATCTGCTCGGCGATGTACTCGGCGGCGGCGCGCGCTCCCTCGGTGCCGAAGCCGGGGTCGCCCTGCTGAAGTTCCACGATGCGCGCCGCGTGTTCCAGCGCGTGCTCCGCGCTGAACTGGCTTGCCAGTTTCGCGTAGGACACGCCCGGACTGATTTGGCTGACAATGTACCAAGTGAGTAGGGTGATGGCCGCGACGACCACGACCATGCGCTTGGAGATGATGGCCGCAGTGTTCACCCCGGCCTCGCGCACGATTCTGCGCAGGCCCTCGCCCGTGAGGTTGAACCCCAGGACGGCCACGAAGAAGGCCATGGCCGGCCAGAACACCATCCACGGCGATGTGCGGATGTAGGCGCGGGCGCCCGCCAGCATGGCGCCCCATTCGGGCACGTCGGCGATGGCCACCGTCCCGCCGAACCCCTCGGTCTGCGCGCCGCCGCCGATGAACACGCCCACGAATCCCAGTTCGCCCAGGATCATCAGCACGGCGCCCATCTCCAGGAGCGCCAGCACCACCAACGCGGGCAGGACATTGGGCAAGATGTGCCGCACGATGATGCCCGTCTCGGTCAGGCCGATGACCCGCGCCCCCTCCACAAAGGGCTTCTGGCGCAGGCTCACGAACTCGCTGCGGATGTACTGGGCGATCTCGCCCCAGCCCACCAGACACAACGCGATGAGGAACGCCGACAGCCCCTTGCGGATGTCCAGCGCCAGGATGAGAATCATGCCGGTCAGCAGCATGGGCAGCGACGACAGAATCTCCACCATCCCCATGATGACGCGATCCGCCAGGCCGCCGGCGCGCCATCCGGCGATGGCCCCCAACCCGAATCCTAGCAGCAGCCGCGCCATCGCCACGAACAGGCACGCCACCAGGGTGTTGCGCGCGCCGTACAGGAGCAGGCTCAGCACGTCGCGCCCCCACTGGTCTGACCCCAGCGGGAACTCCGCGGAGGGCGGGAACGGCGGGAAGACCAATTGGCCGTTGATCATCTCGGACGAGCGCTGGGCCGAGAGGTACGGGTTCTGCGACGCGAAGCGCGGCCCGACGACGGCCACGGCCAGCAGGAACAGCACGATGAGCATGCCCGCCACGAACGGGAAGTTCATCGTGATGAGCCGCCAGCGGAACCGCCCCGTGCGGATGGTGGTGTCGGGCGCGGTGCTGTTGCGCCTCTTGCGTATACGTTCCAGAGCGTCCGAAAGTCGTAACATACCGAAGCCTTCAGCCATCAGCCTTCAGCCGTCAGCAAAAGTTTCCTGATCGCTGACCGCTGATGGCTGACCGCTAAATCTCTCGTTGCTTCAATCGTGGATCCACATACCGATATGAAATATCCAGCAGTACGTTCACGAGCATAAACGTTAGCCCGATGACCAGCGCCATGCCCGCCACGCCGATGTCCTGGCGGTTGCGGATGGCGTCCAACAGGGCCGCGCCAATGCCCGGCCAGCCCAGGAAGTACTCCACCACGGGCAGGCTTCCCAGCGAGAATCGCAGCGACACTCCCAGCGCCGTCAGGACGGGAACGGCGGCGTTCGGATAGGCGTGGCCGCGCGTTACCATGGTATCGTACAGGCCCTTGGCGTGGGCGGTGCGGATGTAGTCCTGCTCCAGAATCTCCGAGAAGGTCATGTAGGCGATGCGGGCGAGATGCGCGAGGGGCCGGGCCGCCAGCACCAGCGTCGGGATGACGAGATGCGCGTCCCACCCGAATCCCCCGACCGGAACCAACCGCACGCCCGTGGCCCGGAACCAGTAGATTTCCGCAATCTGGAGCAGGGCCGCGGCGAAGAAACTGGGCACCGACACGCCGATGAGCGTGGCCGTCATCGTGCCGAGCGACACCGGCGAGCGGCGATGGATGGCGGCGAACACGCCCACAGGGATGCCGATGAGCCCGGCCACGAGGAGGGAGATGAGCAGTAGCCCCATGCTCTTCGGGTAGGCATCGCCGATCATCTGGGCCACGCTCACCTGCCGCGAGGAGCGCCCCGAGCGCACGGTGATGGTGCCCATGTCGCCGCGCAGGAGGTTGCCCACGTAGTCCACCGTGGATGTCCAGGCGTATTCGGCGGCCGGGAGCGGGTTGTACGAAGGCGCGGGCGATGTGGAATTGCGCGCCATGCGCATCCCGAAGAACGCGAAGAACACGATCCCAAGGCTGACCGCTAGGGTGAACGCCAGACGTCTGATCGCGAATCGGAGCATTGGCTTCTCTTCTGGACTGACCTTTCGCCTAGTATACGCCGAACGGCGTCTGTGGGCAAAGGCGGTTACAACAAG
>JBBIHX010000190.1:0-5429 GCA_037446815.1 Caldilineae bacterium
TTGCGAGATTCTTCGCGGCTGCGCCGCTCAGAATGACAGTTCACGGGGCGGTTCGCGGCGATTTGACCCGACGCCGCCCTTTGCCTACAATGGCCCTAACCGCTTGCAGACCCGCACACCCAACGGAGGGGGACCATGCTCTTTGAACACGGCATGTTGATCACCGTGGATAAGGCCCGGCGCATTGTTCAGGATGGCGCCATCCTGGTGCGGGACGGGCGCATTGCCGCGGTGGGCAAGTCCTACGACCTGGCCCACGCCTTCCCCAACGAACCCCGCGAAGACCTGCGCGGCGATGTGGTGCTGCCCGGCCTGGTGGATACCCACGTGCACCTGGCCCAGGCCATGATTCG
Source organism: Caldilineae bacterium (assembly GCA_037446815.1). GTDB lineage: Bacteria > Chloroflexota > Anaerolineae > DTLA01 > DTLA01 > DTLA01. Next base: position 354 of record JBBIHX010000190.1, read on the forward strand.
GGGCTGCGCCGACGACCTGGAACTGATTGAGTGGCTGGGCAAGCGGGTCTGGGTGCTCCAGGGCAACTACGATGAGGCCGACGGCCGCGCCAGCGCCGAACTCTGCATGGTGGAGATGCTCAAGTCCGGCACGACGGCTTTTCTGGAGTGCATGATTGCGGGGCGCTACGGGCTGGACGGGATCGCCGAGGCGCTTGTCCAGTCGGGGATGCGCGGCGTCCTGTCCAAGATCGTCATGGACACCGCCACCTACGCGTCCAAGGACGACTGGATGTACCCAGGGATGCGCGAGGATCGCGATACGACCCTCCGTCAGGCGCTGGACGCCTTTGACCGATGGAATGGTGCGGGCGACGGGCGGGTGCAGGTGTGGTTTGGCCCGCGGACGCCGGGCGGAGTGAGTCCGGAACTGTACCGCGAGATCGCGCGCCTGGCCGACGAGCGCGGGATGGGTATCACCGTGCACCTGGCCGAGGTGCGCGCCGACCGAGAGTTCCTGCTGGGCACCTACGGGCGCAAGCCGGTGGAGTTTGCCCAGGACGTGGGCTTGCTGGGGCCGCGCCGCGTGTTGGCCCATGTCATCTGGGTGGATGACGACGAGATTCGGGTGCTGGCCGAGACCGGCACCCACGTAACCCACAACCCTGCGTCCAACTCCAAACTGGCGTCGGGGTTTGCCCGCATCGCCGAGATGGTGGGGGCGGGCGTCAACGTTACCGTGGGGTGCGATGGCGGGCCGAGCAACAACACCTACGACCTGTTGCGCGACCTGCGCTGGGTGTGCTATCTCCAGAAGGCGCGGCTGCTAGATCCCGAAACGGTGCCCGCCGAGACGGCCTTGGAGATGGCCACCATCAACGGGGCCAGGGCGCTGGGCTGGGAAGATGAAATCGGCTCGCTGGAGGTTGGCAAGAAGGCCGACTTCGTGGTGCTGGACATGAACAAGCCGCACCTGACGCCATCGCCGAACCCCGTGTCCACGGTGGTGCACTGCGCGACGGGCGCCGATGTGCGCCTGGTGGTGATTGACGGCAAGGCGGTGGTGCGGGACGGGCGCGTGCTCACACTAGACGAGGAGCGGGTGATGCGGACGGCGCGGGCGCGGGCCGAGGCGCTGTACGAGCGGGCGGGGGTGCACGTGAGGCCGCGCTGGCCGGTGGAATAGGACACGCGTCCGCAACCCTGGCGGCTTGGGCGGGTTTTCGTCAGTAAGCGGAGGAGGCTCCGCAGACGATACTGCTTTGGGGGAGGAAAATGGACATCTTTGCGAAGTGTGAGCAGTTTACGCAGGCGGCAGATGCGCGAAAGGCGGGGTATTATCCGTACTTCATTCCGCTGCAGGACACCGAAGGGACGGAGGTGGTCATCAACGGCCACCGACTGATTATGATTGGCTCCAACAACTACCTGGGCCTGACGACACATCCCAAGGTGCGCGAGGCGGCGCTGGATGCCGTGCGACGCTATGGGACATCGTGCACGGGGTCGCGGTTCTTGAACGGGACGCTGGAACTGCACGAGGAACTGGAGCGACGGCTGGCGGCCTTCATGCGCAAGGAGGCCGCGCTCGTCTTCAGCACCGGCTACCAGACCAACGTGGGCACCATCTCGTCGCTGGTGGGGCGCGGCGATTTCGTCATCACCGACCGCGACGATCACGCCAGCATTGTGGACGGCTGCCGCTTGGCCTTCGGCGAGATGAAGCGGTTCCGCCACAACGACGTGGCCGATTTGGAGCGAGTCCTGGCGTCGCTGCCCGAGGACGCGGGCAAACTGGTCATCGTGGACGGCGTCTTCAGCATGGGCGGCGACATCGCCCCGCTGCCAGAGATCGTGCCGGTGTGCAAGAAGTACGGCGCGCGCCTGATGGTGGACGATGCCCATTCCGTCGGCGTCCTGGGCGAGGGGCGGGGGACAGCGGCCCATTTCGGCATGGACGACGACGCCGATTTGGTCATGGGGACGTTCAGCAAGTCGTTTGCGTCGCTGGGCGGGTTCATTGCGGGCAAGGCGAAGGTGATTGACTACATCAAGCACACGGCGCGGTCGCTCATCTTCAGCGCTAGCATTCCTGCGGCGAACGCGGCGGCGGCCATGGCGGCCCTGGAGATTATGCAGACGGAACCCGAGCGCCGCCAGCGACTTATGGCCATCGCCGACAAGATGCGCAAAGGGTACAAGGCGCTGGGGTTCAACATCGGCGAGAGCCAGACGCCCATCATTCCCATCATCATCGGCGACGACACCAAAACGTTCATGACATGGAAGGCGCTGTTCGCCGCGGGCGTGTACACGAACCCGGTGATCTCGCCGGCGGTTCCGCCAGGCATGGCGCTCTTGCGCACCAGTTACATGGCCACCCACACCGACGAGCAGATGGATCGCGTGCTGGACATCTTCGCGAAGGTGGGCAAGGAGATGGGCATCATCTAGGGTGGCGCGCCCCGCCCGAACTGTCGTCGCGATGTTTGATTGCGAGGGCGCGGAGCGCCCGAAGCAGTCTTCGGGGCGTGCGATTGCTTCGCTTCGCTCGCAATGACAGACGAGGGGAGTGTGCCTGCGGTTCACCAACACAAGATGAGACCGACTCAGCGACGGGGCCGTTCCCTCTACGGCCCCGTCGCGTAGACCCGTATCGCGGCCTCGCCGTTCAGTGGGCACTTGTACTCGCAGATGCCGCACCCGATGCACCGCTCGCGGATGACGCGGGGGCGGCGCACCTCGGCGGACGCGCCATCCGGACGGGTTACCGTTTGCACGTCCAGGACGATGGCCTTCTCGGGCACGGGGCACATCTCCTCGCACACGATGCAGTCCACGCCGTCGGCCCAGGGGATGCAACGGTTCGCGTCTATGTAGGCCAGGCCGATGACCGCCCGCCGCTTGTCGTCCAGCGCGAGGGGCGGGATGGCGCCGGTCGGGCACGCCTGGCCGCAGGAGTTGCAGGAGTAGTCGCAGTAGCCCAGGCGCGGCACCAGCACGGGCGTCCACAGCCCCTCCAACCCCGCCGTGAAGAGGCTCGGCTGCAACCCCGACGTGGGACAGACCTTCATGCATTCGCCGCAGCGGATGCACTTGTCCAGCAGGCCGTTTTCCCGCGCGCCTGGCGGTCGGATGAGGCGCGAGTCGTCGCGTTTGGCGGCGGGAGCGGCGCGCAGCAGGCCCACGCCTGCGACGGCAATCCCAAGCGATGCCAACGCCTGCCGCCGCGATGGGTCGTATTCGCGCCACGCGGCAGGCGCGAGGTGCGCACGGAATGCAATGGCGCCCGTGGGGCAGACGGCCGCGCAGTCCAGACACAGGGTGCACTCGGCGGGGTCGGCGGCATACCCGCGCGCGGCGTCTATCGTTCCGGTGGGGCAAGCGCGGGCGCACTTGCCGCAGGCGATGCACGCGCCGGCGTCCACCCGATGGCGCACGAACGCGACCTTGGACATGATGCCCAGCAGCGCGCCCAGCGGGCACAGGTAGCGGCACCAGAACCGCGGTCGGATTGCGTTCAAGGCCACAATCGCGACGAAGACCAGCGCTAGTAGGATGCCCTGCTGAAACACCGGCTCGCCGCCCACCAGCCCCGCGCTACGCAGCGCGCGGTCCAGCCACTCCAGCGGCCTTTGCAGCGGCGCGATGCCGTACAGCGCCGATGTCGCAGCCGTCAGGAGGGCGTTGACGGCCGGCAGGACCGACGCGCCCATCGTGCGGAACAGGATGGTGAGCGGGTCCAGCACGAGCAGGGTGAGGTTGCCCAGGAGCGCGGCGAACAGGATGATGAGCAGCACCCCGTGTTTCACCTTACGCCAGCCGCCGCGCGGGTCGGCCTGGGTTGGGGAGTTGCGCGGGCGCGTCCAATCCAGCAGCGCGCCGAGGGGACACAGCCACCCGCACCACGCTCGCCCCACGGCGATCGCCAGGGCCACGGTCGCCAGCCCCAGCGCCAGCGCCGGAATCCACCGCCTGCCTGCCAGCATGGCGGCGAGCCCCGCCAGCGGGTCCAGGCGGAAGAACAGGTCGTGGGGCACGATCGTGGGCAGTCCCTGCCGCGTGCCCAGGAGTAGGTATACGAACAGTAGCAGCGCGACAACCTGCACTGCCTGTCGGATTCGGCGCCATGCGTTTGCGGTCATCGGTTTCTCTCCGGGCCATTAGCCGTTAGCCTTTCGCCGTTGGCCGTTCGCCTTTGGCTGCTGGCTAAAGGCGGGTGCTAGATGCGGATTTCCTCCACCTTCACCCCCGCCAGGTCCATGGTGCCCAGGCCCATCTTGGCGGCGGCGGGGATGTAGGACACGTCGGCCGGCGTCAGCCCGAACAGCGAGGTCGCGTAGGCGTCGGCGGCGACGATGTCGGCGCTGGCGATGACCGTGTTCGCCTGCTTGACGTCGGCCAGGTTGCCGCCGGTGGGGCCGTTGGCCATCAGGATGCGCACGGCGTCCACGACCGTCAACGTTGGGCGCACTAGGCTGGTGAGTTCGGCGATGCGCTGGCCCATGTTGCGGTGCATGGCGGGCCGATCCCAGATGACGCCGAGCAGGTTCTTCATCCCCAGGGTCAGCCGCGCCAGGCCGTGGTCCTTGGCGATGGGCACGTTGATGAACACGTCGGCATCCAGCGCATCGCGGTAGATGCGAATCTGCTTGAGGTCTCGGCCCTGGGGGATGGGCACCGTCGCGTACTTCATCTCGGACATGATTTCCATCTGGCCGCCGGCGGCTTTCACGGCGTCGGCGATGCCGCTGCGGGCGTAGGCGGCCTCCGGAGTCCCGCCGAAGGGGTTGTCCATCACCCGCACGCGCTTGGCGCCCGCCCCCAGGCACAAGGCCACCAGCGCCGCCACGACGTCGGGGTTGGTGGTGGCTGCGTACTCCGGGCCGTGATAGGCCACGCAGATGTTGGGCTTGATGATGACGTCGGCGCCGGGCTTCACGAATTGTTCTATGCCGCCGATGGCGCGGAGGGCCGCCTGCACCAGGGCTGTGGGATTATCGCCGCGTGCGACGGCCAGGTAGGCATCGCCAGTGGCGGGTGTCGGCGTGGGGGGCTGGGCGGTCGTTGCGGTCGCGGGGGTCGGAGCCTGGGTGG
>JBBIHX010000191.1:0-5365 GCA_037446815.1 Caldilineae bacterium
TCTGAGGCGCGAAGCGCCGAAGAATCTCCCATCCTATTCGTGTAGATTCGTGTTATTCGTGGACAAAGCCCTCACCGCCTCTGCCGCGCCGCGCCCGCCCCCAACGGCGCGCCGCAGGCCCAGCAGAACTTGGCCCCGGCGAGCGCCATCTGCCCGCACCGCCCACACACCACATACAGCGCCGCCCCGCACCCCTCGCAGAACCGGGCCCCCGCGCGAGCCTCTCGCCCGCAAACCGCGCAGCGGACGGGAGCCGTCTCCGCCGCAGGCCCTCCCACCAGCCGCTCCAGATCCCGCTTCATGTCCGCACCCAGAGCCGCCAGAGTATCCTTCGTCTCCTCCACCTTATCCTTCAGAGCGGCCTGCCCTCGGTTCACCGTGCTCTCCACAAGACTCTTGTCGGTGAGCGCCTTGACGACGCGCCGCACCGCCACGACGGCAACAATGAGAATCAGGCAGATGACCAACTGGGGCAGGAGCGACACCGCCATCACCGGCCCCACGCGCCACATCTGGTAGCCGGTGAGGGCGGCCAGCAGCAGAAGGAGCAGGATGAGCAGCCCGGCCCAGTGCCGCAAGAAGAATCGCAGGATGCCCGTTCGGATTCTCCCCATGAGGCGTTTCATCGGCATCACCCCCTGGCCCGCGCGCCGTCGGCAGCGAGCACCCGCGCACGGGCATTTGTCGCCGAGATACTACCGCAGGCGACTGACGGAGGGCTGACGCACCCCGCGCGGCTCCGAGGTGCAGGCGAGGGGTAACCTATGCCGACGGCCCCGCCCGACGTCCCGTGAGCACGCCCCGGCCGGGCGCGAACAGCACCGCCAGCACGAAGAACGCCGAGGAGACCAGCACAATCGCCGCGCCCGACGCGATGCCGGCGTAGTAGGAGAGGTACAGGCCGGCGACCCCCGCCGCGGCCCCAAGCAGTGCGGCCAGGCCCATCATCACGGGCAGCCTTTGCGTCAGGAGATACGCCGTCGCCGCCGGCGTAACCAGCATCGCCACCATCAGCGCGATCCCAACCGTTTGGAGCGACACCACAATGGTGATCGCGATGAGCGCCAGCAGCAGGTAATGGAGCAACGAAGAGGGAATGCGCAGCGTGGCCGCCAGTACGGGGTCAAACGAAATCACGAGGAATTCCTTGTACAGCGCCACGATCGTCAGGATGACCAACCCGCCGAACCCTGCCGTCAGCGCCAGGTCGCCCGCCGACACGCCCAGCACGTCGCCGAACAGGAAGTGCGCCAAATCCACGGCGTAACTCTGCGTCCGCGAGATGAGGGCGATGCCGAGCGCGAACATGGCGGCGAAGATGATGCCGATAGCGGTATCCTCCTTCACCTTCGTCTCGCGGCCGATGGCGCCGATGCCCAGCGCCGTCAGGATGGCCGTGCCCAGCGCCCACCAGAACAGCGCCCCCCGCGCGCTCCCGCTCACCAGATACCCCACCGCCACGCCCGGCAGGATGGCGTGGGCCAGCGCGTCGCCAAAGAACGCCATGCCGCGCAAGACTACGTAGGTGCCCACCGTCGCGCATACGATGCCCACCATGATCGCCGCCGCCAGGCCCCGCAGCATGAACCCGTACTGCAGGGGCGCTACAATCGCATCAACCAGTCCGTTCATCCCCGATCCCCTCCGCAGCACGTGTCGCTCAGCACCATGATGCCATTCTCGGTCTCCACAAAGCGCAGGTTCTCGCCGTAGGCTTCGCGCAGACGGCCCGGCGCGAAGACTTCCGCCGCCGCCCCGAAACCGAACAGGCGCTTGTTCAACAGCATGACCCGATCAAACCGCGCCGCCGCCATGTTCAGGTCGTGCGTCGCAACCATGACGGTAACCCGCTGGGAGCGGAGCGTCTCCAGAATGTGAAAGATGCTCTCTTGCGAGGCGACATCCAGCCCGGTCAGCGGCTCGTCCATGAGCAGAAGTTCCGCCTCCTGGGCCAGCGCCCGCGCGATGAACATCCGCTGCTGTTGGCCACCCGACAGTTCGCCAATCTGGCGGTCGGCCAGGTCCGACAGGCCCACGATGTCCAGGCACCGCCGCACCAGCGCGCGGTCCTGGCGGCTAGGGTGGCGCAAGAGCCCCATCTTCCCAATGCGGCCCATCAGCACCACGTCGGCCACCGTAACCGGGAAGTTCCAGTCCACCTCGCTCCGCTGGGGGACATAGGCGATACAGATGTGCCCGCAGGGGCCATGCCCTGCCACGCGAACCTCGCCACTCGCAGGCTCCAGCACCCCGGCGATGACCTTGAACAGCGTGCTCTTGCCCGCTCCGTTGGGCCCCACCACGGCCACCCGTTCCCCTTTGGTCAGGCGAAAAGACACGTCGTCCAAGGCCACTCGGCCGTTGTAGCGCACCGACACGTTCACGAGTTCCAGAATAGGCGCGTCGGCCACGTGTACGGCGTGCCTGCGCCCGAAAGGCGTTCGCATCTCGCTCATAGGCGATGTCCTCCTTGTCGCTGGCGATCCCTCTCGGCGAGCCCTGCCACGCCGCGCTCGGCCAGCGGGCGGATCTGCTGCTCGTAGAGGACGGCGTATCGCCCGCCCAGCGCCAGCAACTCCCCATGCGTCCCCCGCTCCACGATTCGCCCCCGCTCCACCACCAGAATCTGGTGGGCCCGCATGACGGTGCTGAGGCGCTGGGCAATGACAAACGTCGTGCGCCCGACCATCAGGTGCGCCAGCGCCTCCTGAATCAGCCGCTCGGTCTCGGTGTCCACGCTGGATGTGGAGTCGTCCAGCAGCAAGATGCGCGGGTCCATCAGCAGGGCGCGGGCGATGGCCACCCGTTGCCGCTGGCCGCCCGACAGGGTGATGCCCCGCTCTCCCACCAGGGTATCGTACCCATTGGGGAACTGCATGATGAACTCGTGGGCGTGGGCGGCCTTCGCCGCGCCGATAATCTCATCCTCCGTGGCATCCTCGCGCCCATAGGCGATGTTCTCGCGGATGCTGGCCGAGAACAAGAACGTGTCCTGCAGCACGATGCCAATTTGCCGCCGAAGCGAGCGCAGCGTAACGTCGCGGATGTCGTACCCGTCCACGAGAATTTGCCCGCGCGTAACGTCGTAGAAGCGCGGAATGAGGTGGATAATGGTGCTCTTGCCCGAGCCGGTCCCTCCGACCAGCGCCGTAATCTGCCCGGGCTCCGCCACGAACGAGACGCCCTCCAGCGTCGGCTCGTCGCGGTACGCGAACCCCACATCGCGAAACTCCACCCGCCCGGCGAGCGGGGGAAGGTCAACGGCGTGCGGCTTCTCCCGCACGGGCGAGGGCGTGTCCAGAATCTCAAAAATGCGGCGCCCCGACGCGACGGCATCGGCCGCCATGTCCACCAGCCACCCCATACGCTGGACGGGCGCGGCGAGCATCCCCAGGTAACTGTTGAACGCCACCAGCGTGCCCACGGTCAGTTGGCCAGCGTTGACCAGGTTGCCGCCGTACCACAGGATAATCGCGGTGCTCACGCTGATAATGAACGTCATCATGGGGAAGTTGAAACTCCATTCCCGCACCGTGGCGAGCCTGCGCCGCATCAACTCCACATTGGCGTCGCGGAACCGCTGAATCTCGTAGGGTTCGCGTGCAAAGGCCTGCACGACCTGGATGCCCGAGAGATTCTCCTGCAGAATCGTGGTCATCGCGGCGTGCTGCTCCTGAACCCGCTGGAACAAGGGGCCGATGCGCCGCCCAAAGCGCACCGTTACAAACGCCAGGACGGGAATCGGGGCCAGGGCCGCCGCGGCCAGCCCGGCATGAATGCCGAACAGGATCACCAGCGCCGCCACCAACAGCAAGGCGATGTTCACGAACTCGGCCACCCCCGTGCCTGCCAGCGCCTCCACAGACGACACGTCCGACGTGCACCGCGACATCAACTCCCCCGTGTGGGTATGGTCGTGAAACGCGAAGGACAGGTTCTGGATATGATCGTACAGGCGGTTGCGCAGGTCGTAGGCCACGCGGTGCGCGAGCCAGGCGCTCAGGTACCGCTGGCCAAACGAGAACACAGCGCGCACCAAGCCCAGCCCCAGCAGTCCCCCGGCCAACACCATCAGCGTGCTGGGCGCGCCCTGGGCCAGCCCGAGGTCCACCGCCTGCTTGACGAACCACGGGACAACCAGGCCCAGCGCCGTTACTCCCAGCAGGCAGAGGTAGCCCAGCGCCACACGCGGCGCGTAAGGGCGAAGATAGGCCAGCAATCGCCACAGGGTCCGCAGGGATGACACCGCGCACCTCAGTCCGAATCACGCGCAGCGGGCGGGGAGACCAGGCCGCGCTCGGCCAGATGCCGCAGGCCCAGCCCGATGCCCGCCACCGAGGACATGGAACGGATGACACCGTCTGCGATCAACGCCCACAGGTCGCCCGGCGACACGTGATGCACGCGCAGGTCCTCCGTCGCGTCCAGGTGCTGGGCCGTAGTCTGGCGCGCGCCCACGGCCAGGTAGAAGTGCACGCGATTCGCCGAGCGGTTGGGGTCGGGGTGCAGCGACGCCAGATGCGTCCAGTCATCGGCCGAATATCCCGTCTCCTCGGCCAGTTCGCGCTGGGCCGCGTGGAGCAGCGACGCATCCTCAGCGTCCACGTACCCCGCCGGCAGGTCCCACAGCGCCCGCCCGCACCCGTGCTTGTACTGCTCCACCAGAATGACCCTGCCCTCGGCAGACAGCGGGAACACCATGACCACGTCTCGCCCCTCCGCCAGCAGGTACTCCTCAATGATGTGGCCATTGGGCAACAGGCAGCGTTGCGCCGTGATCGTGAGCCACGGCGGGCGCTCCAGCACGATTTGGGAGTTCAACACTGTCCAGGATTTCACGGTTTGGACGACCTCCATCTGATGCGGATGAGGACAAGGCGGGCCGGGGATTGCGCCCCCGCCCTTCCGCGCCTGGGCGCAAGGCTATGGCGCCGGGCTGGCGGGCAGAGTGAATGGGGCCGTCTTGGAATCGGCTTCCTCCTCGCCTTTCAGGAGCCGCGCGGTTACCACCCCGTCGGCCCCGGGCGAGGGAGTCCCGCGCAGGTGCAGCGTTACGTCCATGCGCGGCTCGTTCAATTCCACAACGAGCATCTGCGCCCAGAAGTCGCCCGCCGCCGAGCGCAGCGTCAGTTCCACGTTGACCGGGCCTTGGCCGTCCCAAAGAAACGAGACCATGACCCGCTTGCCGTCCGGCCACGGCTGGGCCAGCAACTCCCGAAACGCAGGCGACACCCCGACCTCCCGATTGGTGAATGTGTATGGGGATTATACGCCGCAAGCATGCCGTCGGGCAAACCGCCCGCCCACCGGGAGTCGGTTTCATCTTGTGTTGGTGAAACGCATGGACACTCTCCTCGTGTGTCGT
>JBBIHX010000192.1:0-5340 GCA_037446815.1 Caldilineae bacterium
CAGGGCCGCCTCGCACCCCGCATGTCCCGCACCCACTACGATGACGTCGTACATCGCATACCCTTCACGCGCTACACAGGCCGCAACGGAACCTGCGGCCGTCCGTAGTATAGACATCTTCCGCCGCGGGGCAAACTCCCCGCGCGTCCTTGCGAGCGAGGCGACCTTGTAGGATTGCATCCACGAATAGCACGAATCTGCACGAATAGGCGCAAAATTCCGAGGCGTGAGCGCCGAGGAATGATAGGGCAGCAACCGCGATTGGACGCGAAAGGGTTACGTGCGACCCACCTCGGAGGTGCGTCGCACGTTGTCCTCATCCGCCCTTGCGAGCGAAGCAAATCTATTGAAGGCGGAGGCATCCCCGCCGCACCTGTACGGGCGACCAGCCGGTCGCCGACACGGTTCCAGAGTCTGTTGGTGGCTGTCATTGCGAGGGCGCGGAGCGCCCGAAGCAATCCCCGGGGCGTGCGATTGCTTCGCTTCGCTCGCAATGACACGCGAGGAGAGTGTGTCTGCGTTTCACCAACACAGTTTGGAACCGACTCCGGTCGCCTGTACACTTGATTCCCCGCGCAACATGCCGTACAATAGGCGCGTGCCCCATCCGTGTCCAGAAAATCAGCACAGGAGGCAGCGCGATGGCAAAGGAAACCCAACCCGAAACGGCATACGACCTGCAGTCGGTGAAACTCCCCTACCTGACCGGTTTCCCCCTGCGCCTGATGGCCGCGCTTCTGGAGGGTCCCCTGCGCTCCCTGCTCATGCCGACCCTGCTCCAGAGCGCGGGCCTGACCGAGTTCCGCAAGCGGCGCTTTGACGACCCGCCGACGCTCCTGCCCATCCACCACGCCGCGACGCCGGCCCGTTCGGGCGAGCGCGTGCCCGAATCTCAGTGGCCCGCGCCGCCCGCCGAGCCTGGGCCCGGCTTCCGCTTCGCCACGGTCCACGACTACGCCCGCGCCTACCGCGAGGGCCGCGCCGACCCAGAAACCGTCGCCCGCCGCGTCCTGGATGCCATCCGTGCGGGCGACGCCGCCGACCCGCCCCTGCGCGCCATCATCGCCGTGGACGAGAAGGACGTGTTGCGCCAGGCTCGCGAGTCGGCCGAGCGCATCCGCAATGGCACGGCGCGCAGCGTCTTTGAGGGCGTGCCCGTCGCCGTGAAGGACGAGATGGACCTGGTCCCGTATCCAACGACCGTGGGCACGTCATTCCTGGGAACGGCGCCGGCGCGGGAGGACTGCACGGCGGCGGCGCGCATGAGGGCGGCGGGCGCGCTCCTTATCGGCAAGGCCAACATGCACGAGATCGGCATCGGCGTAACCGGCCTCAACCCTCACCACGGCACGCCGCGCAACCCGTACAACCCAGGGCATTACACCGGCGGGAGTTCCAGCGGGCCGGGAGCGGCGGTGGCGGCGGGGTTGTGCCCCGTGGCCATCGGCGCCGATGGCGGCGGCTCCATCCGCATCCCGTCGTCCTTCTGCGGCCTGGTGGGCATCAAATCCACCTTCGGGCGCGTCAGCGAGTTCGGCGCCGCGCCGCTGTGCTGGAGCGTGGCCCACATCGGCCCGCTGGCGGCCACGGCCACCGACGCGGCGCTGGCCTGGGCGGTCATCGCCGGCCCCGACGCCCGCGACCCCAACTCGCTGCACCAGCCCGCGCCGTCATTGGAGGGGTGGGACAAGACCGACCTGCGCGGCCTGACGCTGGGCGTCTTCTGGCCGTGGTTTCGCCACGCCCAAGCCGAGGTCGTCGCCGCGTGCGAGGCGCTGCTGGAGCAGTTCGTGCGGATGGGCGCCCAGGTGCGCGAGGTCGTCATCCCGGACCTGGAGGCGGAGCGCGTGGCCCACACCATCACCATCGCCGGCGAGATGACCCAGGCGCTGGCCCACACCTACGCCGCCCATCACCGCGAGCATGGGCTGGACGTGCGCATCAACCTGGCGTTAGCGCGGCAGTTCACCGCCCGCGACTACATCCAGGCCCAGCAGGTGCGCACGCGGCTCATGGCGCACTTCGCCCGCGCCCTGGCCGAGGCCGATGTCATCGTTACGCCGGCCACGGCCATCCCGGCGCCGCCGATTCCCCCTGCCGCCCTTGCCGGGGGCGAGTCGGACCTGACCACGCTCATGGAGATAATGCGATTCGCGCCGCCTGCCAACATGACCGGCCTGCCCGCCATCTCGTTCCCGGCCGGGTACACCCAGGCGGGCCTGCCCGTCGGGTTCCAGGCCATCGGCCGCCCGTGGGACGAGGCCACGCTCTTGCGGCTGGCCCTGGCCGCGGAGCGGGTGGTGGAGCGCCGCAAGCCGCAGGTGCACTTTGACCTGCTGGGCTAGGTGCGCGAGGTCCTGAACGATGACGCGCCCGGAGATGCCAATGGCTGCACACCCGAAGACCTTCCCATCCCGCCGCTCGCCGGTGCTGGCCACGCGGGGCATGGTGGCCACCAGCCACCCCCTGGCCGCGCTGGAGGGCCTGCGCGTGCTCATGGCCGGGGGCAACGCCGCCGACGCCGCCGTTACCGTCGCTGCCATGCTAGGCGTCGTGGAGCCGATGTCCACCGGCGTGGGCGGCGACTGTTTCGCGCTGGTGTACTGGAACGCGCGACCCGGCGGGGTCTTCGCCCTGAACGGCAGCGGGCGGTCGCCTGCCGCATTCACCCTGGACGAAGCCCGGCGCCTGGGATTGCGCTCCATCCCCGCCGACAGCGCCCTGGCCGTAACCGTGCCCGGGGCCGTGCGCGGCTGGGAGGCGCTCCTTGCGCGCTTCGGCACCATGACCCTGGCCGAATGCCTGGCCCCCGCCATCCGCGCCGCCGAGCAGGGGTTCGCCGTAACGCCCGTCATCGCCCGCGACTGGCGCAACGCCGCGCGCAAACTGGCCCGCAACGCCGAGGCGGCCCGCGTGTACCTGCCCGCGCCGCGCGCCGGCGAGATTCACCGCCAGCCCGATTTGGCCCGCACGCTCCGCGCCATCGCCGAGGGCGGCGCCGACGCCTTCTACCGCGGCCCCACCGCCCGCTCCATCGCCGCCTGCGTCCAGGCGCGTGGCGGCTACATGACCGCGGAGGACCTGGCCGCCCACACGGTGGACTGGGGCGAGCCGATTCGCGCCACCTATCGCGGCGTGGAGGTGCTGGAACACCCGCCCAACGGCCAGGGCCTGGCGGCGCTGGTGGCGCTGAACATCCTGGAGGGCTACGGCATCGGCGACATGGGCTACTGGGACGCAGCCCGCTGGCACTGCCTGATAGAGGCAACGCGCCTGGGCCTGGCCGAGGCACTGGCCCACGTTGCCGACCCTGCCTTCGCCGACGTGCCGGTAGCGCGCCTCTTGTCGCGAGAACATGCCGACGCCCTGCGCGCCCGCATCCGCCCCGACGCCGCGCTGGATTTGTCCGCCCCGACCGTCCCGCCTTCCCGCGACACGGTTTACATCAGCGTCGTGGACGGCGCGGGCAACGCCGTGTCGTTCATCAACAGCCTGTTCCATCCTTTCGGGGCGGGCATCGTGGTGCCGGGAACGGGCATCTGCCTGCACTGTCGCGGCGCGGCGTTTCGCCTGGACGAGGCGCACCCGAACGCGCTGGCGGGCGGCAAGCGCCCATATCACACCATTATCCCCGCGCTGGCGCTGCGCGACGGGCGGCTGTGGCTTTGCTTCGGCGTCATGGGCGCCTTCATGCAGCCGCAGGGCCACGTGCAGGCGCTGGTGAACATGGTGGATTTCGGGCTGGACCCGCAGGCCGCGCTGGACGCCCCGCGCTTCCGCGTGGATGAGCAGGGGAGCCGCCGCGTGGCCGTGGAGACGACCGCGCCGCTCAGCCTGCGCAAGGCGCTGGCCGCGCTGGGGCATGACGTGCGCCCCGAGTCGCCCTGGGATGGGGCGTTCGGCGGCGGGCAGGTCATCGCCGTGCACCCCGAGACCGGCGCGCTGTGGGGCGGGTCGGACCCGCGCAAGGACGGCTGCGCCGTGGGATTCTGAGGCTGGGGTTCACCGCAGGGGCACGGAGAGCAGGGATCAGCATCTCCTCTGCGTCCTCCGATGCTCTACGGTGAAACTCACACGGAGACGTTACGCATGTCGGCAGACATCATCGTTGTGGGCGGGGGCGCGTCGGGCATGATGGCGGCGGGCCGCGCGGCGGAACTGGGCGCCGACGTCCTGCTCCTGGAGAAGATGCCCCGCCTGGGCACCAAATTGCGCATCACCGGTAAGGGCCGCTGCAACCTGACCAACGTCGCCGCGTTGCAGGAGTTCATCGCGCACTTCGGCCCCAACGGCCGCTTCCTGTACAACGTCTTCAGCCGCTTCTTCGTAGACGACCTGCGGGCGTTCTTTGAGCGCATGGGCGTGCCCACGGTGGTGGAGCGGGGCGGGCGCGTGTTCCCGCTGTCCAGCGAGGCCGCCGACGTAGCCGAGGCGCTGCGCCGCTACTGCCAGGGCGCGGGCGTGCGCGTGCGCTACAAGACGCCCGTGGACCGCCTGCTGGTGGAGGGCAAGCGCGTCGTCGGCGTGGGCGCTGGCGAGGAGGAGTTCCCCGCGCGCGCGGTCATCATCGCCACCGGCGGCGCGTCGTACCCGGGAACCGGCTCCACCGGCGACGGCTACCGGCTGGCGGCGTCGGTCGGCCACACCATCGTGCCCATCCGCCCGGCGCTGGTCCCGCTGGAGACCGCCGAGCCGTGGGTGCCCCGCATGATGGGCGTCTCGCTGCGGAACGTGCGGGCCACGCTCTACGTGGACGGCAAGCCCGTCGCCTCGCAGTTCGGCGAGATGCTGTTCACCCACTTCGGCCTGTCGGGGCCCATCATCTTGACGTTGAGCAGGCATCCCTCGCTGGCGCGGCGGCCATCGCCCCAGACGCGGGTAGAGGTGGGTGTGGACCTGAAGCCGGCCCTGTCCGACGAGACGCTGGACGCCCGCCTGCGCCGCGACCTGGACGCCCACGGCAAGCGCGCCTTCCGCTCCATCGTCAAGGGGCTGGTGCCGGCCAAGATGGTGGATGTGCTGGTGGAACTGTCGGGCGTGCCGGGGGACAAGCCCGCGCACCAGATCACGGCCCAGGAGCGGGCGCGGCTGTTCGCCTTGCTGCGCGACCTGCGCATGACGGTGGTAGGCCAGCGGCCCCTGCGCGAGGCCATCGTTACGGCGGGCGGCGTGGCGCTGGACGAGGTGGACCCGCGCACCCTGGAATCGCGGCGGGTGGCGGGGCTGTACTTCTGCGGCGAGGTGCTGGACCTGGACGCGGACACGGGCGGGTACAACCTGCAGGCGGCGTTCTCCACCGGCTGGGTCGCGGGCGAGAGCGCGGCGCGCGCCCAGACGCGG
>JBBIHX010000193.1:0-5230 GCA_037446815.1 Caldilineae bacterium
CATGCGGTTCACCAACACAGTTTGGAACCGAATCCCAGGGGCTAAGGGCTAAAGGCTAGCGGCTAAAGGCTATGGGCTAGAGGCTACCGACCGAGTAATGTTGCGAGGGAGAAGACATGACCTATCTGGTGGCTGCGTATTTCGTGTTCTGGGTATTGACCTTTGGGCTAGTGTTCAGCGTGTACCGCCGCCAGCAGAGCCTGCGGCGGGAGATTGAGATGCTGCGCGAGGAACTGGAGCGGCGCAAGGGATAATCATGGACGGACAGAACGTGAGCCTGGCCCTGGCGTTCGTAGGGGGCCTGTTGTCGTTTGCGTCGCCCTGCGTACTGCCGCTCGTCCCCGCCTATCTGGGGTACTTGGGGAGCGGCACCGTCGCGGGAACGGTGAGCGACAGGAAGGCGGGCGTGCTCCATTCGCTGGCCTTTGTCGTGGGGTTCTCGCTGGTCTTCGTGGCGCTGGGCGCATCCGTCGGGGTCATCAGCAGCCTGTTGAGCCGTTACCTCGTCTGGATACAGCGCATCGGCGGCGTGGCGCTCATCGTGTTCGGGCTGCACACGCTGGGCCTGCTTCAGATCCCGTTCCTGTATTCGGACACGCGCGCCCAGATTCAGCGCAAGGGCGCGGGCTACGTGTCCTCGTTCCTGATGGGGGTGTTCTTCTCGGCGGGTTGGGCCCCATGCGTGGGGCCGATTCTGACCGCCATCCTGCTCCTTGCCAGCAATACCCAGACGGCAGGACAGGGTGCGCTGCTGTTGTTCGTGTACGCGCTGGGGCTGGGGGTGCCGTTCGTGTTGGCGGGGTTGGCAGTCGGGAGCCTGACCGCGTGGATTCGCCGCATGGGCCGGTACATGCAGTGGGTGTCCTGGATTAGCGGCGTGCTGTTGATTCTCATCGGGGTTGCCATTTTCACCGACTCGCTGCGGTTCCTGTCGGCCTATGGCAGCATCTTCAACCTCGGGATTGAGTGAGGAAGGCCGTGCAAAAGCGCATTACGTTGATTCTGGTGCTTCTGGGCATCATCTTTCTTGTGGCCGGGCTGTTGTTGCTCAAAGGCGGGTCGGGCGGCACGGGTAGCACCAACACCATCGGCAAGGCGGTGCTCATCTCCGGCCTGAACCAGCCTACGGTGCAGAAGGGTTCGCCCGCGCCGGATTTTGAGATTGCCTACTCGGACGGGCGCAAGGTTCGGTTGAGCGATCTCAAGGGCAAGCCGATCTTGGTCAACTTCTGGGCGACATGGTGCCCGCCGTGCCGCGCCGAGGTGCCGGAGATTCAGAACGCCTACGAGAAGTACAAGGCGAGCGGGTTCGTGGTGGTGGCCGTGAACGTCCAGGAGTCCACATCGGCCGTCGCCAAGTTCATGGAACAGTTCGGGATGACGTTCACGGTCGCCATTGACTCGTCTGGGGCGGTGGGGCGGCTGTATCGGGTGAGCGGCATCCCGGCCAGTTTCTTCGTGGATCGCGCGGGCATCGTGCGCGAGATCATCGTCGGGTCGCTTACGGCGGCAGACCTGGAGCGACTGTACGCGCTCATCAAGTAGGCGCGTCGCGGGCGCGTGGCCGGAAGGGTGCGATGCGGTTCCATCTTGTGTTGGTGAACCGTGGGCGCACTCTCCTCGTGTGTCATTGCGAGCGAAGCGAAGCAATCCCACGCCCCGGAGATTGCTTCGGGCACTGCGTGCCCTCGCAATGACGGGTACCAACAGACTTTGGAACCGGATCAAGGATGCGCATGCAGAATCACGGGCAAGGCCCGAAGGCAACCGGCGTCGCGAGGGACTTGGTCATCGCGGCGGATCAGGCCATCTAT
Organism: Caldilineae bacterium; assembly: GCA_037446815.1. GTDB lineage: Bacteria > Chloroflexota > Anaerolineae > DTLA01 > DTLA01 > DTLA01. The sequence continues at coordinate 1,815 of JBBIHX010000193.1, forward strand.
GTGCTGTCTCGCCATTGGCTGCTGGTGGCGAACGTCCTGGCTGCGGTTTACGCGGGGCTGCCGGTTCTGTCTCCGTTTCTGAAGTCCAGGGGGTTTGAGTTCGCGGGGCAGTTGATTTTCGTGGCCTACCGCGTGGCGTGCCACCAGCGCCCCGAGCGTTCGTTCTTCCTGTTCGGCCAGCAGATGGCGTACTGCCAGCGGGACACGGCCACGTACACGACGGTGGTGCTGGCGGGCATCGCCTACGCGCTGCTGCGGCCGCGGGTGAAGCCGCTGTCGCTGTTGGGCGCGGCGCTTATGATTGTGCCGCTGGCGGTGGACGGGACCGGCCAGTTGTTCGGCCTGTGGACGAGCACGTGGTGGTCGCGGGTGGTTACCGGCGCGCTGTTCGGGCTTGCGCTGGTGTGGCTGGTGTACCCGCGCATAGACGAGGGGTTGGCCGAGGCGCGCAGGGAGATAGAGGCGCGCTTCGCCAAGGCGGGCATCCCGTTGCCGGGCGCCAGGCGGGGAGGCCGGACCTAGCGGCGGCCCCCCCTGCCATTCTGCGCGGGTTGGGTCCGGTGCTCCGGGCCGACGCGAGGGCGGGGCGCGCTGCGGAACCGTTTTGCGCGCATGCCTGGATTTGGACAAAATGCCATAGTGGGATATACTACGGTGCTATTGTAACAAGGGAGGAGTATCTTTGGCGAACACGAAGTCTGCAATCAAACGAATCCGCATCTCGCGCAAGCGCGCTGTGCGCAACCGCGTGTATCGCTCCAGCGCCCGCACCTACGTGAAAAAGGCGCGGGCCGCGATCCTGGAAGGGGCCACACCCGAGCAGCAGATAGACGCCCTTCGCCAGGCGATTCGCGCGCTGGACGTGGCCGCGGAGCGCGGCGTTCTGCACAAGAACAACGCCGCCCGCCGCAAGTCCAGGCTGATGCGGCTCTACAACAAGGCCCAGCAGGAAGCGCAAGCCTAGCCGTTGCGGCATTGGCTCTCGGAGCCACCAAGTTACAGACCCCGCCAGCCCTGAAGCGGAGACATCCGCCGAAGGGCTGGTTCTGCTTGCATGCGCAGGCGAGAATCTGCGCGCGGAGGATGCCATGGCCGAGTCGGATTTGTCCCAACAGGCGCTGGCGCGCTTGCTGGCCGGGGTGCCCTTTGTAACGCAGGCGCTCTACCTGCAGGCCACGACGTCCACCAACGATGTCCTCAAAGGCATGGCCCGCGAAGGCGCGCCGGAGGGCACGCTCGTCCTGGCCGATGAGCAGACGGCCGGGCGCGGGCGGCTCAACCGTAAGTGGCTTGCGCCGGCGGGAACCAGCCTGCTGTTCTCCCTGCTGTTTCGCCCGTCGTCGGCTTGGCCCAACGACGCGGCGTTCCGGTCTCCGCTGGTGTACACCATGATCTGCTCGCTGGCGGTGCGGGATGCTGCGCGGCGCGTGCTAGGGATTCCTGTCGGCATCAAGTGGCCCAACGACCTGACGCACGACGGACGGAAACTGGGGGGCATCCTCACGGAAATCAGCACGGACGCCGAGGGCGCGCGCCACGTCGTTGTCGGCATCGGCCTCAACGTCAACTGGGATCCGTCCGATGCGGAGTTTGACTATCCGGCGACGAGTCTCAGCAACGCCGTCGGCCATCCGGTGGCGCGGGGGGAGTTCGTGCGCGCGGTGGTGGAGCGCATCGCCGACCGCTACGCCGACCTCCGCGCGGGCGTGTCGCCGCTGCGGGAGTGGGAAGCCGCCCTGGACACCATCGGGCGGGAGGTGGTGGTGGAACTTCCGGGCGAGCGGCTCATCGGCGTGGCCGTGGGCGTGGACGCCGACGGCGCGCTCCTTGTGCGGATGGGCGACGGGGTTCGGCGCGTTGTGGCCGGGGATGTGCGGCTGCGGGACGCGGGGGCTGCCCCGTCGCGGCGTCGCTAGCCGATGCCCCGCGAATACAGAAACCACATCCCGCCAACATAGCCCAACATGAGCAGCGCCGCGTCCACCTCAACGAATAGGATGCGCCGTTCCGCCCGCGCCAGGTTGTTGATGAGTCCCAACGACGTGAGGAGCAGCCCGAGCAGCCCGGCGATGGCGAAGGCCGGATCCACGATGTGCAAGAACCGCCCCGGCAGGTAGAACACGTCCGTAATGCCGAGGATGAAGATGTTGAACAGGTTGCTGCCGAAGAGGTTGCCCACGGCCAGGTCATAGGCTCCCAGGCGCGCCGCTGCGACCACAGCGGTCAGTTCCGGCAGGGACGTAACAATGGCGACCAGCAGGGCGCCCACGAACCCGGTGCTCAGCCCCGTAATCTCGGCGATTCCAACGCTGCTGCGCACCAGCCACGGCGTGGCGAGCACGAGCGCGCCGCTGGCGGCGGCAAACCCCACGAGCGCCCACGGGAGCGATGGGACGCCGACGATGGCCGCGGCGTCGGACTCACCCCCGGCCGGCCGCGGCGAATCCCCCTGGATGAGGCGAACGCCCATGATGTACGTGCCCATGAGCAGCAGGCTGTCCAGGCCAACCCAGCCGATGTGCGCGTCAATGTCCGCCAGGATGAAGAAGATCGCCATCGCGGAGATGAACACGGCGAGGCTGGCGGTCAGCGCGTGCTTGGTTGCCACCCGCCGCAGGATGCGCGCCTGCCAGAACACTGCGTCCAGCGCGGCGAGAAGGAACATGTTGAACATGTTGCTGCCGAAGACGTTGCCTGCTGCCAAGTTCGGCACATTCTGGCTCAAGGAGTTGAGGGTGGTGAGCAGTTCGGGGAGCGATGTGGCCCCTGCCATGAGCAATGTGCCGATGAATAGGCCGCCGAGGCGCGTGCGCACCGAGATGGCGTCGCCGTATTCGGCCAGTTTGATGGCAGCGGCCACGACTACGGCGGCGCTGAGGATGAACTGTAGCCAGATCATCGGTGTTCCTCCGAGTGCCGTGGCTGTTTGGGGATTCCCTTCACCGTCGCGAGGGGCCAGGCCGCCAGGATGCCGGTGTCGGGCCGGCTCAGGTTGCCCACGACGCTCTCGGTCGCCTCAATGCAGCGCTGCACCAGGCCCTCGTCCTCCACGATGGCGAACAGGGTGTAGTGGTAGCAATCCACGCACTCGCTGCCGCCGAAGCCGAAACTGAAGCGCATGGGGATGTGGGCCTTGGCGCGTCGGCGCTGTCGCCCGGTGCTCTCCACAATGGTAGCGCCGCTGATGCCTGCTGCATCCCAGGCGTCCAGCACCGCATCCAGTTTCTGAGGGTCATTCAGCACGTAGAAAATCATGTACATGGCCTTTCGCTCCTCCCGCGGGTATCCCGCCTGCTTGTTGGGTGTGCGGCGAGTATACCGTGCCGTGGGGTTGGCGTCAACGACGGCGGTGGAGGCCATCATTCCCTCGCCCGCCGGGAGAGGGCCAGGGTGAGGGCCGACGCCCCATCGCCCGC
>JBBIHX010000194.1:0-5182 GCA_037446815.1 Caldilineae bacterium
CTACTGTCATTCTGAGCGGCGAAGCCGCGAAGAATCTCGTCCCTCACCCCAGCCCTCTCCCGAAGGGCGAGGGCGTATCGCCTTCGGCTCAGCATGACAGAGCGGAGAGCCGGTGCGCGGGATAGACCAACACAAGATGAAACCGAGTTGAGAGGCGGACACGGTTCCATCTTGTGTTGGTGAACCGTAGGCACACCCTCCTCGTGTGTCATTGCGAGCGAAGCGAAGCAATCCCACGCCCTGGAGATTGCTTCGGGCGCTCCGCGCCCTCGCAATGACAGCCACCAACAGACTTTGGAACCGAGTTGAGAGGCGGGGCATGTGGACAGATTGCCGCCCCCCGTGCTATACTTCCCGCATCCACCATGGGGAGGCTACGATGGACATTGTCCAGGCCACGACAAAGGCCCAGGTTCGGGAGTTCGCCCTGCTTCCCTATGCCCACTACCGCGGCGATGCCGGCTGGATTCCGCCGCTGCGCTCGGAGCAACTGCGCCTGTTCGCGCCCGACACCAACCCGCTCCTGCGCCATTGCGACTACGCGCTGTTCCTGCTCCGCGACGGCGGGCGCACCGTCGGGCGGGTGGCGGCGTTTGTGGATCATCTGGCGGTGGACTACTGGCAGACGCCCATCGGGTTCTTCGGCTCCTACGAGTGCGTGGACGACAGCGCGGCGTCGCGCTTGCTGCTGGACACGGCGCGGGACTACCTGCGGGCGCGCGGGATGACCATCATGCGCGGCCCCATCAGTTTCTCGTCGCAGGAGTGGGGGTTCGTGGTGCAGGGCTACGAGCATCCGCCCACCATCATGGCCCCGTACAACCCGCCGTATTACAACGCCCACGCCGAGGCCTATGGCCTGCGTAAGGCCAAAGACCTGCTGGTGTACGAGGCCGACGTGTCCAAGGGGTACGTGATTCCCGAGCGCTACCTGCGCATGATGGACGCCATCGCCGAGCGGCACGGCGTGTCGCTGCGGCCGCTGAACATGCGCCGCTACCGCGAGGACGCGCAGATCATCATGGATTTGTCCAACCTGTCCATCGCCAACAACTGGGGCTACTATCCTGTAACAGAGGCGGAGGCCGAGCAGATGGCCCGCGACCTGAAGCAGATCGTCCACCCCGAGGCGGTGCTCATCGCCGAGGCGGGGGGCCGCGCCATCGGCTTCACCATCACCCTGCCCGACATCAACGTTCTGCTGCGCGGGCTGAACGGGCGGCTGTTCCCCTTCGGGTTCGTGAAACTCCTGTGGGGGCTGCCGCGCTTGCGCCGGTACCGGTTCTTCGCGCTGGGCGTGCATCCCGACTACCACGGGCTTGGGATTGACTCGCTGCTGTACGCGCGCACATGGCAGGCGCTGGCCCGCCGCAACGTGCGCGTGGAGATTGACTACGTGCTGGAAGACAATGTGCCCATGAACAACGCCCTGCACCGCCTGGGCGTGAAGCACATCAAGACCTATCGGGTGTACGAAATGCCGACATAGCCATCAGCGATCAGCAGTCAGCAGTCGGCGATCGGCTGTGAGCGGTATAACCGATTTCTTGACGCCTGCTGATTGCTGGTTGCCGATGCTGACCGCTACCAGTGGAGGACATCATGACCAACAGTCTCATCCGCTCGGTGGGCATCATCACCCTGGACGATGCGGGGACAGTGCTCACCGACGCCGACCTCGCCGTGAGCGGCGGGCGCATCGTAGCCGTGGGCCGCGCTCCGGACGATTTCCCCGCCGATGAGGTCGTGGACGGGCGGGGCAAGGTAGCGGTGCCCGGCTTCTTCAACGCCCACACCCACGCGCCGATGACGCTGGTGCGGGGCTGGGCCGAGGACTTGCCGCTGGATCGCTGGTTCAACGAGCGCATCTGGGTGGCCGAGTCGGCCCTGGAGGAGGAAGACGTGCGCTGGGGGGCCTATCTGGCCGCTGCCGAGATGATTCGGTCGGGCACCGTTGCCTTCGCCGACCATTACTTCTGGATGGATCGCGTGGCCGAGGTGGTGGAAGAAAGCGGCCTGAAGGCGACGCTGGCCTGGTGCGTGTTTGGGCTGGGCGCGGAGCAGGAAATCGGCGGGACGACGCTGGCCCGCACGGTGGAGTTCGTGCGACGGTGGCAGGGCGCGGCGGGCGGCCGCATCCGCACGGTGCTGGGCCCCCATTCGCCCTATGTCTGCTCGCCCGAGTTCCTGGCCCAAGTGGCCGCTGTGTCGGCAGAACTGGGCGTCGGCTGCCACATCCACGCCGCCGAGTCCCAGGCGCAGGTGGATGCTTCACGGGCGCGCCACGGCGCCACGCCCATCGGCCATCTAGCGCGGCTGGGCATCCTGGACCGCCCCGCCATCGTGGCCCATGCCATCTACCTGGGCGAGGGCGACATGGAGATTCTCGCCGAGAAGCGCGCCACCGTGGTGCAGTGTCCCAATTGCCACATGAAACTGGGCATGGGCACGACGCGGGTGCCGGACTTGCTGGCGGCGGGGGTGAATGTGGCGCTGGGCACCGATGGCACCGCCAGCAACAACAACCTGGACATGCTGGAGGAGGCGCGGCTGGCGGCGCTGGTGCAGAAGCACGACCGCCGCGATCCCGAAGTCCTGGCGGGAGACGTGCCTCTGCGCCTGGCGACGCAGGCCGGGGCGCGGGCTATGGGGTTCGCCGATAGCGGCGTCATCGCGCCGGGCCGCCCCGCCGACATCGCGCTGTGGGATTTCAACCGGCCCCATCTGCGGCCGCGACACAACCGCGTGGCGAACCTGCTCCACGCGGCGCGCGCCGGCGACGTTACCGATGTCATGGTGGACGGTCGGTGGCTCCTGCGCGGCGGCCAACTCCAGACGTTGGATGAGGAGCGCATCCTGTGGGAGGCCGAGCGCCGCGCCTTCCGCATGGTGGGCAGCGATTTGAAGCAGGTGCGGGCGTATAGGGTATAGCGGTCAGCAATCAGCAATCAGCAATTAGCAATCAGCAGTCAGCAATCAGCGGTCAGCAGTCAGCGATTGGCTATCGGTTGCTTGCCAATGGCTAGGGCTGATGGCTGATCGCTGACGGCTGATGGCTGTTTGCTGATGGCTACTTCCTCAAGGAGGCGAAGCAATGACAGGGAAAGCAGGTTTGAAAGCAGGCCTGGTGGGCGGGGGCGTGGCGGCGATCCTGTCGTTCACCACGTTCATCCCGTGCTTGCAGTGTCTGTCCGTCCCGCTGATGTTCCTGGCCTACGCGGTGGCGGGGGCGTTGGCCGCGTACTGGCTGCCCAAGCCGCGCACGGCGGGCGATGGCGCAGCGGCAGGTGCCGTGGCCGGTGCCGTCGCGGGCGCTCTCGGCGGCATCGTGTGGATGATTGTGTCGGCGGTGTCCTACTCGGCGCTAGGGGGCGCGGAGTACATCGTGCGCAACCTGCCGCAGGAATTTCTCTACATGCTTGAGGAATACGGGTTGGATCCGTGGGCCGTGTTCGCGCCGCGCGTGGTCAACGCGGTCAACGCGGGGTGCTGCGCGGTGATGTGGCTGGCGGCGGTGGGCACAGGCGCGCTTGTCGGCGCGATCTTCGGCGCGTCCAAGGGCGAACCTGCCGCCCCGACCGGGGGCCCGGTCGTAGACGCGTGAGTCCGCGGCGCCCTTGCCCAAGAGGTGGACGATGAAATCCTACCGCAAGGAACTGTGGTTCAACGTGCCCACACGTCGGGCCTTCATCAACATCACCCCACAGGTGGAGGCATGCCTGCGCGAAAGCGGCATCCGCGAGGGCCTGGTGCTGGTCAATGCCATGCACATCACGGCATCGGTGTTCATCAACGATGACGAGCCTGGGCTGCACCAGGACTACGACCGCTGGTTGGAGGAATTGGCGCCGCACGAGCCTGTGAGCCGGTATCGCCACAACCTCACCGGCGAGGACAACGCCGACGCCCACCTGAAGCGGCAGATTATGGGGCGCGAGGTCGTCGTCGCGGTTACGGAGGGCCGCCTGGACTTCGGCCCGTGGGAGCAGATTTTCTACGGCGAGTTTGACGGGCGGCGCAGGAAGCGCGTCCTGGTGAAGATCATCGGGGAGTAGGACGCGTGGGAAACGACCCCCCTGATTTCTGGGACCATCTGGATCAACTGGTTGCGGACGCGAAACTGGTCATTGACCGCCCGGCGGGTTCGCGCCACCCGCGTTACCCCGAGTTCGTCTACCCGCTGGACTATGGCTATCTGGAGGGCACGGTTTCGCCCGATGGCGGCGGCATTGACGTGTGGGTTGGCAGCCTGACCGAGAAGAGCGTGACTGCCGCGCTGGCGTGCGTGGACTTGCGCAAGCGCGACGCGGAGGTGAAGATCCTCCTCGGCTGCACACAGGAGGAGGCCCGGCGTATCCTCGGCTTCCACAACACTGGCGTCCAGGCCGCCATACTCATCTTTCGCCCTCTGCGTTAGTCGCCGATTCGCGGCTCAATCCCTCTTGCGCTACGGTGCACCGGTGGAAACCCGTCGGCGGCGACGCAGAACCTGCTCCTGGCGGCTACAGCGCTAGGCCTCGGCGCGGTGTGGGTGGGCATCTACCCGCGTGCCGAGCGGGAGGCGCATGTGCGCAAGGTGCTGGGCATTCCCGAAGGCAAGCGGGTGCTGTGCATTGTGCCTGTCGGCCGCCCGGCGGAGCAAAAGCCGCCCCGCACGCAGTACGACCCCGCCAAGGTGCACCGCGACCGGTACGGCCACCGCGGGTAGGCGCGGGGGGTGAACACCCCATCACCCCCTAGCCCCCTCTTCCCCGCTGGCAGGGAAGAGGGGGCGGGGCCGCGCGGGGCTGAAGCCGCCGCGGTGAGGGCGTAGGGCAAGTTGGCAACTTGCCCCACGGGGGCGGGGGTATGTGGCCGCGCGGGGCTAATGGCTAGCGGCTATCGGCTAATGGCCAGCCTGTCACCCTGAGCGAAGCGAAGGGTCTCGGGTTGCGAGATTCTTCGCGGCTTCGCCGCTCAGAATGACAGATTGCCGCGGGCGAGGGGCGGGGCCGCGCGGGGCTGAAGCCGCCGCGGTGAGGGCGTAGGGCAAGTTGGCAACTTGCCCCACGGGGGCGGGGGTATGTGGCCGCGCGGGGCTAATGGCTAGCGGCTATCGGCTAATGGCCAGCCTGTCACCCTGAGCGAAGCGAAGGGTCTCGGGTTGCGAGATTCTTCGCGGCTTCGCCGCTCAGAATGACGG
>JBBIHX010000195.1:0-5119 GCA_037446815.1 Caldilineae bacterium
GCGCCCCCAAGGCCCACACCCTCAGCGCGGCGGCTTCAGCCCCGCGCGGCCACGCACCCTCGGCCACCGCGAGAGGGCCGGGGTGAGGGCCACGCTCCCTCGCCCGCAACTGTCATTCTGAGCGGCGAAGCCGCGAAGAATCTCGCGCTCCTATTCGCGCAATCCGTGCCATCCGTGGATACAACCCTGGAGATGCTTCGCCTTCGGCTCAGCATGACAGGAGGGCGACTACGTGCAACGCACCTCCGAGGTGTGTCGCACGTAATCACTCTTGCGTGGATTCGCGTTCATCCGCGGTTCTGGTGCTGTCATTTTGTATTCCCCCGCGCTCCCTGGGTGCTCTGCCGTGCATGCCGGCCATCGCGCCACTCTGCGGCATTTTACGTAACAGCCGCCTCGCGCTATACTCATGGCGAACAGGGAGTGCCAGGCATACAACTCGGTACCGGAGACACGCATGTTTACACGACGCGCTGTTGCGCTTGCGCTGCTGGCCCTGCTCGCGGTTTCGGCCTGCAAGCCCGCGCCCACCATTTCCGCGACGCCCGCGGCGGCCAACGACCCCGCCGAGGTTGTCGGCGCGTTCCTGAGCGCGTGGACGCAGGCGCGCTACACCGACATGTACCGCCTCCTGTCGCCGGACGATCAGGCGGCCTACGACGCCGAGGCCTTCGTCTCGGCGTATGCGGACTTCGCCAGCGCGGCCAAACTCACCGCGCTCAAGCCCCAGGTCATCTCGCTCCTGGTGGACAAGGATCAGGCCCGGGCGCGGTTCCGCGTGGTCTACAGCAGCCAGACGGTTGGCGACTTTGAGCGGGAGAACGTTCTGGCGCTGGCCCTGGCGGCCAACGAATGGCGGGTGCGATGGTCGCCCGCGGCCATCCTGCCCGAGATGCAGCCGGGGGATAGCGCGCATGTCCTGTACCAGGAGTCGGTGCGCGGGAACATCTACGATGGCACGGGGCACGCCCTGGCTGCCCAGGACACGTACACCACGGTGGGCGTCGTTCCCTCCCGCATCCAGGATGAGCGCGCCCTGTTGGCCGCCTTGAGCCGGGTTCTGGGGCTACCGCCCGCCGCGATTCAGGAGAAGTACAAGAGCGCGCCCCGCGGGGACTGGTTCATGCCCATCGCCGACCTCTCGCCCGAACAGGCCCAGGCGGCCTACGACGACTTGCACGCCGACCCAGGCATAGACATGCAGCCCACATACCGCCGCGCGTACCCGGACGGGGCGCTCTTTGCCCACATTCTCGGCTACCTGGGCCAAATCAGCGAGGACGAACTGCGGACGTGGCACGTCAAGGGGTATCGGAGCGGCGACTTCATCGGCAAGAGCGGATTGGAGGCCTGGGCCGAGCCGTACCTGGCGGGGCAGCGCGGCGCGCAACTGGTGATCCTCACCCGCGAAGGGCAGGTGCGCGCCGTCGTGGCGCAGCGTCCGGCGGTGCACTCGCGCGACGTGGTGGTAACGCTGAACGCCGACTTGCAGCGGGCGGCCACCGAAGCCCTGGGCGACCGACTCGGCGCCATCGTGGCGCTGGACCCGCGCGATGGAGCGGTGCTGGCGCTGGTGAGTTACCCCGCCTTTGACCCCAACGACTTCGCCGCGGGCGTTTCGGCCACCGTATGGAGCGCCCTGACCGGCGACGCGCGCAAGCCGTTGCTCAACCGCGCCACCCAGGCCGTGTACCCGGCGGGATCCATCTTCAAGGTCGTTACCATGGCCGCCGCGCTGGAGGATGCGGGGTTCTCGTCCGGCAGCACGTTCACTTGCACCGGCGCATTTTTGGCGTACAACCGAACCTGGAAATGCTACGGCGTGCACGGGACGCTGGATTTGGTACGCGGGCTGACGCAGTCGTGCGACGTGGTCTTCTATACGCTGGGCAAGGCGCTCTATGAGGCGGATGCGAACGCGCTGTCGGACATGGCGCGGGCCTTCGGCCTGGGCAAGGCGACGGGCATTGACCTGCCCGGCGAATCGCCCGGCCTAGTGCCCGACGGGGCGTGGAAACAACAGGCGCGGGGCGAAGCCTGGTACCCCGGCGACAGCATCAACCTCGCCATCGGCCAGGGCGATTTGCTGGTTACGCCGATTCAGATTGCCACTCTGTACGCCGCCATCGCCAACGGGGGCACGCTGTACCGGCCCCACGTGGTGGCGAAGATTCCTGCCTGGAGCGAGGGCGAGCAGGACATCGTGGTGCAGCCGGAGGTCATGGGGACGCTGCCCGTGTCGGCGGAGCATCTGGCCGCCATCCGTCGCGGCCTGGAAGGGGTAACGCAGCCGCCCTATGGGACATCGTGGCGCGTCTTCCAGGGGATGCCCATCTCGGTGGCGGGCAAGAGCGGCACGGCCGAGAACATCGTTGAGATACCGCACTCCTGGTGGGTGGGGTATGCGCCGGCGGAGAATCCGGAGATTGTCGTTGCGGCCATCGTGGAGAATGTGGGCGAGGGCAGCAAGTTCGCCGCGCCCATCGTGCGGCAGGTGCTGGAAGCCTGGTGGCGGTTGAGGTGATGATGTGAGACCGGATGTGTTGCAAACGACGCATACGATTGACAATGTGGTGGTTGCCGAATATGATATTGCGGCGGGCGCGCTCGTTCATGTGCGGCGCGGCGGCGACGAAATCACCGTTGTCGTGGTGGATGACGTGCCCTTTGGGTGCTTGTTGGCCGTTTGCGACATCCCGCAGGGGCGACCGATTGTGCGAGGCGGCGTGCGGGTTGGCGTGGCCTCTGCGCACATCCGCGCCGGCCAGCGGGTAGACATCCCCTGAGTATAGGAGGGCGTACCATGGGAGCCAACCTCGGGTTCTACGGCTGCCCCAACTATCCGCGGTGCCGGGAGGTTGTGCCCGTTGCTGCGGGTGGGGCCTCGCCCGACGGCAGCGCTTCGCGGAGGTCGTGATGCCCTGCCCCGGCGCAGATTCGCTCATCCAGAAACTCCGTCTGACCTATCGCGTCATCCACATGCAGGTTGACGGTCTCTCCCACGCGGATAGCCTGCTCCAGCCGCCCTTTCGCGGGAATTGCCTCAACTGGGTGCTTGGGCACATCGTGGAAGGTCGGAATGGCGCGCTTCGGGCGCTGGGCCAGGCGGCCGTCTGGGGCGAGGACGCAGGGGCGCGCTACGCCACCGGCTCAGCGCCGATTGTGAGCGATGCGCAGGCGCTCCCGCTGGGGCAACTGCTGGCGGGCCTGGCCCTGTCGCAGGAGCGGATAGAGGCGGCGCTGCGCGATATGACGCCCGACGGGCTGGCTGCGCCCGTGGACGCCGACGGCGAGCGGATTCCGCTGGGCGAGCACCTGGATTGGCTTCTGTGGCACGAGACGTATCACGTGGGCCAGTTGGAGTTGCTGCGTCAACTGGCGGGCAAGAACGATGCCGTGATATAGGGAGGGCCTTGTGGGCGAAAACGCGCGCCTTCAGTTTGTCTACGTCTTTGATCCGGTGCGGCCCGAGTTGGTAACGAACCCCGACGCCTGGACGGAGGAGGACATCCGCATCGCCGAGGCGCACTGGGAGCACCTGAAGCGCGCGACGCGCGAGGGCATCGTCATCCTTGCGGGCCGCTCGCTGGACGGGCGCGGGCCGGCGGTCGTCATCTTTGAGGCGGCATCGGAGGAAGAAGCGCGGCGTTTCATGGAGAGCGACCCCTTCGTGAAGGGCGGGCTGATGCGGGCGACACTCCATCCCTTCCGGGCGGCCCTGGTCCGCGGCGCGCCCATTCCAGACTGACCCCTGGCACATCCACACAGAGTTGTTATGGAGGTTCCCATGTCCAACACTATCCGTGTGATTCAATACGGGCTTGGGCCCATCGGCAGCGCCATCGCCCGGCACGTTACGGAGCGTGCCGATCTCGTGCTGGTCGGGGCGGTGGACGTGGACCCGGCCAAGGCGGGCCGCGATGTGGGCGAGGTCATCGGCCTGGGGCGGCCCCTGGGGTTCCCGGTAACGCGCACCCTGGCCGAGACGTTGGCCCGCGCCGAGGCCGACGTGGCCCTGCACGCCACCAGTTCCTACTTTGACCGATTCAAGCCGCAGATTCTGGAACTCCTGGACGCGGGCCTGGATGTGGTCTCCACCGCCGAGGAACTGTCGTTCCCGTGGCTGGCGCACCCCGAGGAGGCGCGGGAGATAGACGCGGCGGCCCGTCGCGCGGGCAAAACGGTGCTAGGCACCGGCATCAACCCGGGGTTCCTCATGGACTCGCTGCCCCTGTTCCTCACGGCCATCTGCCAGCGGGTTGACCATATCGCCGTTCGCCGCGCGCAGAATGCGTCGCTGCGCCGCGGGCCGTTTCAGGCGAAGATCGGCGCGGGGCTGACGGTGGAGGAGTTCCAGGAGCGCATGGCGGCGGGGCGCATGGGGCACGTGGGCCTGCCGGAGTCTGTCGGCATGGTATTCCACGCGCTAGGGCGCACGCTGGTGTGGTACGAGTCGGCCGTGGAGCCGGTGGTGGCCGAGCGGCGCGTCGTTACCGAGTACTTTGATGTGCCGCCCGGGCGCGTCATCGGGCTGAAGCAGACGGCGCGCGGGTTCGCGCCGGAGGGCGAATTCGTGGCCCTGACCTTCCTCGCCGCGCTGGATGCCGAAGAGAACTGCGATACCATCGTCATCAGGGGCGTTCCCGACCTGGAGGTAACCCTGCGGGGGACGAACGGGGACGTGGCCACCGTCGCCATTGCGGTGAACGCGGTGCGGCGCGTGCGCGGGGCGGAGCCGGGCCTGGCGACGATGCCGGACCTGCCGATAATCGCCTGCGGGCGGTAGGGGAGTTCCCTCGCCCCGCGGGCCGAAAGGCCAAACCACCTCATCACCCCCTAGCCCCCTCTTCCCGCAGGCAGGGAAGAGGGGGACGCATGACCGCGCGGGGCGAAAGCCCCGGGGCCTCGGTCGGCGAGATTCTTCGCCGCTTCGCGGCTCAGAATGACGGTTGGGGGGCGGGCCGCGCGGGGCGAAAGCCGCCGCGCTGGGGGTAGCCCCCGCAGTTTGGGAGACCCTTGGGGTCTATTCCACACCCGCCACGGACGCGGTGTGTTGGCGGGCGCACTCGGTGGGCGCAGCAGGTTGACCGTCGGTTGCTTCTGCGCTACAATAGCCGCA
>JBBIHX010000196.1:0-5089 GCA_037446815.1 Caldilineae bacterium
CGAAGGCGAAGCATCTCCAGGGTTGTATCCACGGATAACACGGAGAGGGGTAGAACTTGCATATCTCGGCGAGGGATGCTATAATATGCACAGTCGGGCGAGTAGCTCAGTCGGTCAGAGCGCACGGTTCACATCCGTGAGGTCGTAGGTTCGAGCCCTATCTCGCCCACCTTCGGTCGCGAAGTTGCCCCCTTCGCGACTTTTTTCTACCTCATCGCGGGAGGTGCGCCATCGGACACACGCTCCAGGCCAGCCTGTGGGTCGCCGGTTCCGTGCTGATATATCTGGCCGCCTCTCTTCTCCTGGACTCGGCGGAGGCAAGCGCGGATTCCCCTTTACGCGAGCATCTGCGGCGCGCGCGGCAAGTCGGCGCCGACCGCGTGGCCGCCCTTGCGTACTACGTCGGCTTGCCCTTCGCGGCCATGCTCGCGGGCGCCGCCGATTTCCCCGGGCACCTGGGCCTGGCGGGGATGGACTGGCCGGCGTCCCTGGCGCGGGGGACCGCGATGGGCTTGGCTGTGTTTGCCGGGATGGCGGGCATCGCCGGGTACGTTCGGCGACACGCCCCCGGAGCGAGGGGCGAGGCTCTGGCCGGCGAGTGGGAACCCTGGCTCTTGGCCCTGTGCCGCGAAGCCCATTGGGCGTTCTATCGGCTGCCGGGCATTCTGCTGACGGGGGACTTCCTGTGGGGAACGTTCATCGGCGGGGCGCTGGCGCTGCTGGAGCGGGCGGGCGATCCGCGTTGGCTGCGAGCGGCCACGGCTCCCCGCACGGCCCTGCGCGTATGGCTGGACGTGGCGCTGCTGGTGGGCATGTCCGTTGCCTTCTACCTGGTGCGCAACTTCTTCGTGCTGTGGGCCGTTCACGCTGTGCTGATTTGGGCAGGGCGCAAGGCTCTCCGATGACGGCGCTCCCACCCTTCGCCCGCCGCGGGAAAGCAAAACGGGAGCAGACGCGCGTCCGCTCCCGTTCCGTGGGCCAGATGGGGAAGCCTACGCCAACAGCAGGCTGAGGCCAACCAGCACGACCAACATCACCGCCGCGATGATCCCAAGCCGCCGCAAATCCTTCAGCACGTAGTGGTACTCCTGTTTGAAGTCAACGGCCTGGCCGCGTTTGTACCCTGGGGCCACGGCGGCCTCCTTCTGGGCTGGAGCCGCAGTCGTCGCCGCCTTCACCGGACGGTCAAAGGTCGTCTGCGGAACCGGTCGCCGCTGCGCCCGAGGGCGCTGGGACTTCTTCGTTTTCTTTGCCATGATCGTATGTCCTCCGAGAGATTATTGCACAAGCGCCGCAATCACAACGATGCGGTGCGTGTCTATCCGGTATGGGTAGCACGTGATGAGGGTCAGGATGGGATCCGGCGTCGGATCCATCACCTCAACCTGCGTCGGCTCAATGATGCGCTTGGCCACCACTTTGTAGCGATACGGCTGCGACCCCGCGTAGACGATGATCTCATCCTCCAGTTCCAGTTTGTGGAGGTCGCGGAAAATCTCGCCGTAGATGTCATCATGGGCCGAGATGACGCAGTTGCCGCGCTCGCCCGGGTTGGCCGAGCCGATGTGGTGCCCCGCGCCCTTCTTCAGTTGTTCCCACCCGTCGCCTTCTACCACGCGCGCGTCCACATTGATGGCGGGAATCACGATGCGCGTCGGCTGCTCCGGCCCCGGCGTGGGGATGGGCACAACAACTTCGGGCGAGACCAGATGCTGGTACTGCGCGGGCACCGGTTCGCGCCCGGGCACCGGCGGCTCGTGCCCGCCTGGCAGGAACCGCACTTCAATCAGCGCCGTGGCGGTGGGGGTGGGCCGATTGGATGCGCTCGCCTCCACCACGTCGCGGTTCAACTCCTGCAGGTTCAGGAACGTGCCTGCCAGGATCACCACAAGCCCGATGAGCGCCAGCACCTCCACGGCGAGAAGCAACTGCTCGCGAAGGCGCCTGATGTCCACGCGACGAGGGCCGCGCGTCTCGGTTTGGGCCGGTTCCTGCGGCTGCGGCTGTGCCGGTCGCACGGGCTGCGGAGCCGGCGCCACCGGCGGCTCAACGGGCTGCACGACGCGCCCCTCCGAGGCCAGGCGACGCAGCCGTTGGGCGCGCTCCTCCCGCTTCTTCAGCAGGAGAAGCCGCTCCAACTCCTCAACGCTCATTTCTTCCGCGGACCGCTTTCTACGAAACACGACTAGACAACCCGCTCCACTTTCACGTTGCGCTTGGCCAATTCGGCGAAGAACGGCTCAGGCTCCAGGCACCCCTCCGGCGCAAACACGCCCGCGGGCAACCCGCCCCGCGCCAGCATCAGCGCGCCGATGGCCGCCGGTATGCCCGTGAGTCGTCCCATCTTGTCCACGGTGGTGTACACCAGATGCCGCTCTTGGCCATCCTTTCGGCCGATGACATCCACGCGCGCGCCGGAAAACGGCACACCGCCCGCGCGGAAGATGCCCTCAATGGCGTGGATGACCTTCGCCACGCGGTCAATCTTCCTGGGCGTGTTAATGAGCCGCAGCGCGTTGAACACGTCCACCAGTTTGTTGTTCCAATCGGGCGTCAACGCCCCCTTCAGCGTAACCGTCTTGGCGCGGATGTAGCGCGGGATGGTCAGCGGCTCCGGGTGCCCGCAGTGGAACACGCGGATGCGTCCCAGCGGCGCCGGGAACTCCACCACCTCCGCGCCGGACGACGCGGGGATGTTCTTCCACTGGCCGTCCATGTAGGTGGGCACCTCGCCCGTTACGGCGTAGAACACGTGCTTGATGACGGCCAGTCCCTGAGAGTCCGCCGCGCCACCCGCCCAGGCCACGTGGATGGCGTCCACCTCGTCCAGCCGAAGCGCGCCGTCGCGGGCCATCAGGTTCGTGATGCCCGGCGTCCACCCCAGGCCCGTGATGGCGGTGATGCCGGCCTCGCGCGCCGCCGCGTCCAGCGCCAGCACCTCGGGGATAGGCCCGTAGTCGTCGCAGATGTCCACGTAGTTCACGCGGGCCTTGACCGCGGCGCGGGTCATGGGCGCGGCGAACTTGTAGAACGGGCCGATGCAGCCCACCGCCGCGTCCGCTCCCTGCAGGGCTTCTATCAGCGAGTCTTCTTTCGTGGCGTCCACGAAGCGCGCCGATGCCCGCGGCCCCAACTCCGTGGCCAACTTCTTGGCCGCGTCCAGCCGATAGTCGGCGATGACGATCTCCGCGTCGCTATGGGCGGCGATGTCGCGCACCACGAAACTCCCCATGTCTCCGCAGCCACCGAGGACAACGATTCTCATGTTGACCCTCCCGCAACAGATGCTGTGAAGAGAACGGCCCCGATCGCACGATACAATGTGAAAGAACAACGGTTTGGACTAATTGCTCATTATAGCCCAGGTTTGCGCCGCGTCAAACCCAGTCGGCGCGCCACCGCGTGGCTCAACGTGGCCCATTCGTCCACGCGCAGCGCCGAGATGAGCGCGGCGTACACGGCCAGCCCAACCACCGCGCCGACGCCGACCTGCGCGAGCCACGCGATGAACCCCGCCGAGCCGAGCAGGGCCGCAACCCGCTGCGCACTCCAGTGGACTGCAAGCGCCATGCCACCCGCCGCCGCCAGCGCCTTCAGCGCCGTCGCGCCGATGCGGCTGCGCCCGAGCGACTTGCGCAAGAGGAACAGCATGATGAGCGCGTGGCCGGTCAGTTGGCACGAGTTGGCGATGACAAGACCGATCATCCCCAGCGGGCGAATCAGGATGAGCGCCACCGCCAGGTAGATGCCGACGGCGGCGATGCCCACCAGGGCCGGGGTCAACGTGTTCTTGCGGGCGTAGAACGCGAAGATAAGCAACTGGTCAATCCCCGCGAAGGTGAGGCCGATGAGGTAGAAACGCAGCGCGTTGGCCACCTGCACCGTGTCGTGAGGGCCGAATTCGCCGTGCTGGAAGATGAGGGCCACCACGGGCCGCGCCAGGGCGAACAGGCCCAGCGTCGCCGGGATGAGCAGCACCAGCACCATGCGCAGCGAGATGCCCAGCGTGCGCTCGTAGGCCGCGTCATCGCCGGCGTAGTCCGAACGCGCCAGCGAGGGCAGCGATGCCAGGGAAATCGCCGCCGCCACCAGCCCCAACGGGAACTGCACCAGGTTGGTGGCGTACTGCATCCACGCGATGCTCTCCCCGCCCGTCCTGGACGCCAGGTTGCGGTCAATGGCAATCCCAATCTGGCTCACCACGAGGCCCAATACGATGGGCAGGTACAGTTTCAGGATGCGCCGCAGGCCCGGGTGGCTGAAGTCCAGGGAAAACCGGAAGCGCCCATCCCGCAACCCAGGGGCGAGAAGCGCGAACTGGAGCAGCGCGCCCAAGGCGATGCCCACCGCCAGCGCGTACACGTCCAGCCACGCGGCGAAGAATACGGCGGATAGGATGAGGCCCAGGTTGTAGATGGCCGCGCCGAACGCGGGATAGGCGAATCGCTGGAGGCTATACAGCACGCCGATGGCGATGCCGGAGATGCCGAAGACGAGGACCGCGGGCAGGACAATGCGGATGAGCCGCGTGGTCATCGCCAGCACTTCGGGCTCAAACCCGCCGCCCAGAAGCCACGCCACCACCGGCGCGCCCAACTCCAACAGGACGATGAGCGCGGTCAGCAACACGGCGGCCAAACTGAACAGGACGCTGGCCAGTTCCCACAATTCCTTCTTGCGCGTGTCGGCGTAGTCGCTCAGGACAGGGACAAGCGCCGAACTGAGCATGCCGCCGATGAGCAGGTCAAAGATCATTGTGGGGACCTGGGAGGCGACGCGGAAGGCGCTCAGGAACGGCGACGCGCCGAAGTAGTCGGCAATGACCAGTTCGCGGATAAGGCCCAGCAGGCGGCTGACGATGTTGCCGGCGCCGATGATGCCCGCCGCGCCCGCGATGCTGGTTACGGTCTTCTGGGTTGTGTCTGCCGTCGGTGTGATTTCCGCCAAAGCGTGATTTGCCCCTTCCCCGCGATGCCAGCGCATTGTACATGAGGACAGGGGCGCGGGCAAAACGGCCCGCTGACGGATGCCATACGGCAATGACGTGCGACGCACTTTCGGAAGTGCGTCGCACGTTGCCCCTCACCCC
>JBBIHX010000197.1:0-5078 GCA_037446815.1 Caldilineae bacterium
TCCTCGTGTGTCATTGCGAGCGAAGCGAAGCAATCGCACGCCCCGGAGATTGCTTTGGGCGCTCGGCGCCCTCGCAATGACAGCCACCAATAGACTTTGGGACCGAATGAGGCGCGTCTCGCCTCATGCCTTCGCCCTCACCCGTCCGCACAATCCGTGTTATCCGTGGATTCAGCATTCGTGCGGGTGCGGAGATGGGCACGTGCGACGCACGGTCGTGGGGGTGTGTCGCACGTGCCCGTGTTCGCCGGTCGGGCCTCGCCCCTCGGCGGGCCACGCCCTCGCTACAGCCCGAGCACCTGCCGCGCGATGACCAGCCGCTGGATTTCGCTGGTGCCCTCGCCGATGGTGCACAGGCGCTGATCGCGGTAGATGCGCTCCACGTCGTAGTCTTTGGTGTACCCGTACCCGCCGTGAATCTGCAAGGACTTGAACGCCGCGCGCTCGGCCACCTCCGAGGCGAACAGTTTCGCCATGGCGGCCTCTTTGGTGAATCGGACGCCCCTGTCCTTGAGCCAGGCGGCGCGGTACACGAGGAGGCGCGCCGCGTCAATCTCCGTGGCCATGTCGGCGATCATCCACTGGATGGCCTGGAAGTTGGCGATGGGCTGGCCGAATTGGACGCGCTGCTTGGAGTACGCTACCGCGTTCTCAAAGGCGGCCTGGGCAAGGCCAAGCGCCATCGCGCCGATGGAGATGCGCCCGCCGTCCAGGGTGATGAGGAACTGCTTTAGCCCTTCGCCAGGCTTGCCCAGGATGTTCTCCTTCGGCACGCGGCAGTCCTCAAAGAAGAGTTGCGACGTTACCGAGCCTTTCAGGCCCATCTTCTCTTCGTCGCGGCCTGCGCGGAAGCCGGGCGAGGTCTTCTCCACGATGAGGTTGGAGATGCCCCGCGTGCCTGCGGCGGGGTCTGTCCGCGCGGCGACGATGATAACATCGGCGATGGAGCCCGACGTGATGAACACCTTCTGCCCGTTGATGACCCACTCGTCGCCCTTGAGCACTGCTGTAGTCTGGATGGCCGAGGCGTCGGAGCCGGCGTTGGGTTCCGTCAGCCCGAAGGCGCCGATTTTCTCGCCGCTGGCCAGGGGCGTGAGGTACTTCCGCTTCTGCTCCTCGGTGCCGAAGTAGACGAACGGCATGCAGGCGAGGGACGTGTGGGCGGCGACGGTGATGCCAGTAGAGCCGCAGACGCGGGAGATTTCCTCCACGGCGATGGCGTAACTCACGTAGTCGGAGCCTGCGCCGCCGTACTCCTCGGGGACCGGCAGCCCCATCATTCCCATGGCGGCCATTTTGCGGATGGTGTCCCATGGGAACTGCTCCTTGGCGTCGGTCTCGCGGGCGATAGGGCGAATCTCCTTCTCGGCGAAGTCGCGCACCGCCTTCTGGAACATCTTTTGCTCTTCGTTCAGTTCAAAGTCCACGGGTGCCTCCTGTGACGCGGGATTGGTGGCGGTGTCCCGCGATCCCTACATTGGCTCAAACCACACGTCGTTGGGGGTCCAATCCACAAGCCGGCGGAAGTGCGCGCGCACGGGCATGCCAATGTATACGTCTTCGGGGTTGCACCCCTTGATGCGCGTCAGGAAGACGGTGTCAATCCCTGGGAGTTCCACATACGCCAGGACAAACGGGACTTCGTGCAGGAATGCCTCAGCCGAAAAGTGAAGTATGGAGAAGGTGTGGACTTTGCCCTCCTGCGGGGCCTCAAACCATTCGGTCTTTGCGCCGCACTTGCCACAGTCCCGGCGAGGCGGCAGCCAGGTCGCGCCGCATTTGGTGCATCGCGTGGCCAGCAGTTTCTTCTCCTTCAGGCCGAGGAAGAAGTCGCTGACTTCGCCGTAGGAATGGATGTAGTCAATCTCGTAGTGTCGCCCAACCTGAAGTGGCTTCACGCCGTATACGTGCGTCATGATGTTCCTCCTCTAGGGCCGCTCAAAGATGTTCACGGTGATGTAGGTGCCGGTTCCGGCATGGCTGTGGCAGAGGCCGCGCTTGGCCCCCTTAACCTGGATTCGCCAGCCCTCGCTGCCAAGTCCTCGGTCGGTGCAATGCTTGTCCATGGCCTCCTGCAATTGCCATAGCGTGAACACACCCTGCATGATGCCGGTGGCGCCCACAGGGTGCCCGCAGGCGATAAGGCCACCGGAAGGGTTGACGGGCAGTTGGCCTCCCACGTAGGGGCCGCCTTCATCCACCCATTTGCCGCCCTCGCCGTACAGGCAGAAGCCGAGATCCTCATACGTCTGGAGTTCGCTGGATGCGTAAGCGTCGTGCACCTCGGCGAAGTCAATCTCGCGCAGGGGGTCTTTGATGCCGGCCATCTTGTACGCTTGACGGGCGGCCTCGCGCGCGCCGCGGAAAGAGTGCACTCCCGGCCAGCGCCCCTTGAGATACTCGTATTTCTTTGGGTCTTCCCCCGGAAGCGGAATCACATCGCCGCGGGGCCGGTCGCCCAGGCGCATGGTGTCGGTGCCGCAGCCCACGCCCGTGATCACGGCGTAGTCTCCATTCGGGCGCAGTTTCTTGGCCCACTCTTCCGTGCAGAGGATAAGGCACGCGGCGCCGTCGCTCATGACGCACACCATGGGGCGAGTCAGCGGCGTTGAAATCATGGGCGCGTTGAGTACCTGCTCAATGGTCCATCGCTCGTGTTTCTGCGCCCATCGGTTGTGGAAGGCGTTCTCGTAGTTCTTGACCGCGATCTTGGCCAGTTGCTCGGGCGTGGTGCCGAACTCGTGCATGTGGCGCATGGCCATGGTGGCGTAGTAGCCGGAATAGAAGCCCCCCACCGGATAGTCAAAGTCGGTGTCCGAGGCCAGGGCGATGAACTCGTTGCCCTTGGCGGTGTTGACCTCCGACATCTTTTCAAAGCCGTACACCAGGCATACGTCGGACAGGCCGGACGCCACGTCCATGTAGCCCGCGCGGATGCCCAAGCCACCTGTGGCGCCGCCGCCTTCTATGCGCATGCTGGGCCTGGGACACATGGCGAGGTAGTCCTGGGTGAGGGAGTCAAAGAGGAGTTGGGCGTTGAAGTGGTCGGAGAAGTAGGTGCAGATGGTGCTCTGAATGTCCTTGAGGTCAAGGCGGCCGTCCAAGTCGTTCATGGCGTAATCCACGGCGTCCTTGACCATGGCCTCCTGGGTGTTCAGGTTGGCTTTGGCGAACTTGGTGATTCCCCCTGAGACGACACAAACTCTCCGCATGGTTGCCTCCTTGCAATTTGAGTTGGGCGTGCTCCTTGTTTGACGAGTTTCGTGCGGCGGCTTCTCACCTCCTTGACATAACGAATGTCGCGTTGCAGAAGCCCACGCCAGGCATGGGCAAGGGTTCGCGGCGTGCACGGACTCGGTTGCGACCGGTTCCCTGTGTGCGTTGGGGCTGCGATGTGTGCTGTAGGGGTATCCCCATTGACTTTGTACAGGAGCGCCCTCGCTCCTGGCGGGTGCCGTTGAGGCCGCCTCGGCGATGTTGCGTCGCGCGGGACGTTGCGCCTCCGTGAATCATTATAGCACAGGAAATGCGGCTGTCAAGGGTTTTGGGCCTATTTCGCTGCACCAGAACCGGCATCAAGCAGAAGGCCGAAGGCGAGCAGGCGCACGTTGCCGCCCAGATACCGCTTCCAGGCGCCGGTCGTGGATTCGGCGAGGACGCGGAACCCGAATCGCCGATACAGGCGTAGCGCTGCCGGGTTTCGGTCCGTGGCCACGGCATGCACGCCAGGCATGCCTGCGGACGACAGCCGAGACAGGTAGGCTCCCAGGAGCGCAGACCCGAGGCCGCGCCCCCGATACTGCGGGAGCAGGTTGATGTGCAGATTGGCGGGGTACAGGTCGGACCGAATCTCAAGGAGTTCGCCGCGCACCGCGGCCAGCACCTGATCCCGAAGGTAGGAGAAGGTCTTGCGGCCAAGACGGTAGCGGCCGGTGGCTAGCCGCCGAAGGATGCCGGGCCAGCGCGCAAGGTTGCGTCGGCGAACGGCCCCATCGCCCGCAGGACACCCAACGATGTAGCCGACCACATCGCCCTCGCTTTCTGCCACCCAGGCGAAGTCGGGGTAGCCGTCCAGGTACGCATCAATGCCCAGGTCGGCGAACAGGGTTCGGTCGTCAAAGAAGGCTTCCACCGGATCGCCGAAGAAGGCGGTGTCCGCGTAAATGCGACGGACCGCGTCGCGGTGGCGCGGTTGGTACGGGATTACGATGCCTGGCGCGGGGGATGTTTCAATCCAGCGCGACGAGGACCCATCCGATGCGGTCAATGATCTTCCCCCCAGGGTAGTTGACCGAGAAACTCACCACGGCGGCGCGGGGATGTGCCAGTTCGGCCAAGTTGAACCGCGCGAGGACATAGGGGCCGAGGGCCTCGGTCTTGGGGCGGGCCGCCAGTTTGGGCGGGTACAAGACGCGGGAGCGGGCGACTTCGGACCCGTTCACGGCGCGGACGAGGCACGTGTAGGCGAGCAGCGGATTGGAGGCCCCGCGCAATTGCGCCGATACCCAAAGTTCTGACTCCGTCCGCGCCACGTACAGCGCCACAAAATCCGCCCCTGCGCCGAGTTCTTGGGATGTGCTGTCTCGCACCGAGTCTTGGGCAACAGGGAGCAGGGCACTGCCGTCGGCGGTCTGCCAGTCTCGCGGGTCGGGCGTTGTTGCCTGCCCAGGGGACAGTTCGGGCGCCTTCTGGAGCAGCGGCTCGCTGAAAAGTTCATTCTGTCGCACAAAGGAGCGCAGGAAGTTGCCCAGTAGCGGAAATTGGCTTCGGTATGCGTTCAGGGCTTGCTCCTTTTGTGTTACCCATTCGTCCGGCAGGGTAAACCGTCCCCACACTTGAGTGTCGTTGACCAAGCGGGCAGGCGGCAGGAGCGGCGCGAAGGGCATGTGACCGCGGGGCAAGGGATAGTCCGCACGGTGCACGAGGTACAGCAGCAGCCTGACGGGCGGCGTGCGGTGGCCTGCGGCAATGGCGAGTGCAGTGAACGCGCCGGTGGCCCAGTGGTCCGGGTGTACGTCGGCCGGGTGGGGCGCCACTACGGCGTCGGGGTCAAACGATTGCAGGATGGACTCTAGGTC
>JBBIHX010000198.1:0-5029 GCA_037446815.1 Caldilineae bacterium
TCCGTGGATACAACCCTGGAGATGCTTCGCCTTCGGCTCAGCATGACAGGAGGGGCGGGCAATCGGCAGGCACACTTTGAGTTAGCCCCCGCTTGTGGTATACTGCCCCCAGCACAAACCGGCGAGGTGAAGTTCCATGATCCCTGTACGCCTCCAAGTTCGCAACTTCCTCTGCTACCGCGACAACGCCCCTCCGCTGGAGTTCGCGGGCATCCACGTGGCGTGCCTGTCGGGCGCCAATGGCCATGGCAAATCCGCACTGTTGGACGCCATCACGTGGGCGCTGTGGGGCAAAGCCCGCGCCCGCCAGGACGATCACCTCATCCACCAGGGCCAGACCGACATGGACGTGGAGTTTGACTTCCTGATGGACGGCCAACTGTACCGCGTCATCCGCAGGCGCAGCACCCGAGGACGAGGCCAGAGCGCGCTGGAATTGCAGGTGGACCAGGACGGCAAGTTCAAGGTGCTGACCGAGGAGTCGCAGCGGGCCACCCAGGCGCGCATCAACGCGCTTCTGCGGATGGACTACGACACTTTCATCAACTCCGCGTTTCTGATGCAGGGCCGGGCCGATGAGTTCACGCTCAAGGCTCCGGCGGAGCGCAAGCAGGTGCTGGCCGACATCCTGGGCCTGTCGCTGTACGACCGCGCCGAGGAAATCGCCAAGGAGAGGGCGCGCGCGGCAGAACAAATCATCGGCCAGCGCACGGGCGAGATGCAGAATTTGGACGCCGAACTGAAGAAAGCGGACGAGTATCGGAGCGACGAGAAGGCCCGCGCGCTTGAGGTGGAGAAACTTGTGGCCGAGCGGGAGGAGGCGGAGCGCCGCGCCCGCGAGGCCGAGACGGTCCTCACCGAACTGCGACACAAGAAGCGCGAACTGGATGAACTTATCGCCCGGCGCGCCCAAGACGAGCGGATGCTGGCGGACCGAGAGCGGAAGCGCGGTGCCCTGTTGGCGCGCCAGGAGGAATTGGAGGCGCTGCTGCGCGACGAGGCCGACATCCGGGCGGGATACCGGCGGCTAGTGGAGGCGCGGGAGCGGGAGGCGGCCCTGGCGGCCAAGGGCATCCGCGCCGGTGAACTCAACGCCGAGGCCACACGCCTGGAGGGCAAAATCGCCCAGGAGCGTGAGAAACTTGCGCTGGAACTGGACCACGCGCAGCGACAGGCGAGCGAGAAGGCCGCCGAGGCCGCCAAAGCCGAATCCCTTCGGGCCAAGCGCGCCCAGGTTGCCGATGAATTGGCCGCGTTGGATGGGAAGGAGCGGCAGCGGGATTCCCTTCGCGAGGGCATACAAGCCGCGAACCTGGAGGTGGAGCGCCTCAAGTCCGAGAACGCGCAACTGCAAAAGGAAATGGGCGACTTGCGGAGCAAGATTGACCAACTGGGCGAAGCCGAGGCAATCTGCCCGCTGTGCCGCTCGCCCCTGAGCGAGGAGAACCGCCAGCGCCTCATCGCCGAGATGACGGCGGAAGGACTAGCGAAGAAGGAACAGTTCACGGGCAATCAAAGGCGGATTCAGACGCTGGAGGGCGAACGCAAGCGCCTTGAGCGCGAAGTAGCGACGCTAGAGGCCACGCTGAAAACCCGCGCCGGGAAACAGCGCGAAGAAGCGGCGATTTCTGAGGCGCTGACCCGCGCCGAGAAGGCGACCGAGGAGGCCCAGGCCCTGCGCGAGAAGGCCGCCGAAATCCAGCGCCGCCTGGAGGGCGAAGACTTCGCCGCCCAGGAGCGGGAGCGCCTGGCCGCGGTGCGCGCCGAAATCCAGGCGCTTGCCTACGACGCCGAGGCGCACAGGGCCTTGCGCAACGAGATTCAGTCCCTCGCCCAGTACGACGCCAAGCACGCGAGCCTGCTCAGCGCAAGCGAGACCATCGCGGGCCTGCGGGAGGACATCGCGCGGTACGAGAGCGAGATCGCCCAGGCGCGGCAATCCCTGGCCCAGTCGGAGGAGCGCAAGGCGGCGCTGGAGGCCGAGTTGCGGAACCTGCCCACCGCGGAGGCCGACGCCCGAAGCAAGCGCGCCGAGGCCGACGGGTTGGCGGAACGCGAGCGGCGCGCCCGCGACCTTCTGGCGATGGCGCGGCAGAAGTTGGCGTACTGTGAGCAGCTGGCCGCGCGCCGCGAAGAGGTGGCCAAAGCCCTGGAAGAGGCGAAACGCGACAAGGCCCTGTACGACGATCTGCGCCTGGCCTTCGGCAAGAAGGGCATCCAGGCCATGATTATAGAGAGCGTCATCCCCGAGATTCAAGACGAGGCCAATGCCCTGCTGACGCGGATGACCGACGGCAGGATGCAGGTAACGCTCCAGACGCAGCGGGAGACGAAAGCCGGCACCGTGCAGGAGACGCTGGAGATTCACATCTCCGACGAACTCGGCCCGCGTCCCTACGAGATGTTCTCCGGCGGCGAGGCGTTCCGCGTGAACTTCGCCATCCGCATCGCGCTGAGCAAGTTGCTGGCGCGGCGGGCAGGGGCGCAACTGCGCACCCTGATCATTGACGAGGGATTTGGCTCGCAGGATGCATCGGGCCGCCAGAAACTGGTGGATGCAATCCAATCCATCCAGGGAGACTTTGACAAGATTCTCGTCATCACCCATTTGGAGGAATTGCAGGATGCGTTTCCCGTGCGCATCCATGTGGAGAAGACCCCTGCAGGCTCCACCTTCAGCATTGCGTAGCGGGACGGGGACTACCGTGCGTCCAGGTGCGCGCAGTCGTTGAGCATGTGCAGGCGCGCCTGGCCCGCGGCGACCTCCACGACGGTCAGGGACGCATTGCGCAACTCGTAGGCCCACCAGTTGGTGAAGCGGTCGGGGAGCAGGTAGGCCAGCGCCGCCCGCAGGCTCCCGCCATGCCCCACGATTACCACCGTCTCATCGCCCGGGTGCGCTGCCAGAATCTCGTCCACGGCCGCCCACACGCGGGTGAAGAAGGTGCGTCGGGTCTCGCCGTCGGGCCATTGGAAGTCCAGGTTCGTCTTGTCGGTCCACGCCTCCCACAGGCCCGGGAACCGCTCGCGGAATTGCTCTATCGTGAGGCCGCTGACCTGGCCGAAGTGGATTTCGCGGAGCCCATCGTGGGGGATGAGCGGGCAGCCAACGGCCCGGGCGATGGGCTCGGCGGTCTGGAGCGCGCGGCGCAGCGAACTGCTGTACACGGCGACGGGCGCGAAGTCGCGGGCGATGCGCTGGGCCACGGCCTGAGCCTGCGCCAATCCGATCTCGGTGAGGCTGGTGTCCTCCCAGCCCTGCCAATAGCCGATGTCGTTGGCATGCGTCGCGCCGTGGCGCACAAAGAGCAGCATTGTCATCAGGGCGTTCCTCCTCCAGCGCCGCGCTATGGGGTTTCGCGCGGCGGGCATGTCCGCGCGCAGAAGTCGCACAGGTCGCGGAGCACGCACGCCTCGCAGCGGGGCCGCCTCGCCGAGCACACCGCGCGCCCGTGCCGAATGACGTTGATGTGGAACGGGTAGTAGGTCTCGGCAGGCAGGAGCGCTTCCAGCAATTCGTGCGCCTTCTCGCGGCCGGTAGCGTCGGGGATGAGGCCGAGCCGCCGCGTTACGCGGTGCACGTGCGTGTCCACCGGAAAGGCCGGCATGCCCAGAGTGAAGAGCAGGATGATGGCTGCGGTCTTCGGGCCAACGCCGTTGAAGGACAGCAGATAGCGGCGCGCTTCTTCCGTAGGCCACTCCCTCAGGAAATCCAGCGTCAGCGCGCCGCGCTCCGCGCTGATGCGCTGGAGCGCCGCCTTGATGCGCGCGGCCTTCTGTTTCCACAGGCCGGCGACCTGAATGGCTTCGCCGATGGCCTCCACCGGCGCGTCGCGCACCTGCTCCCACGACGGAAAGGCTTGGCGCAGTCGGCGGAAGGCAATGTCCCGCAGCCGATCGTTGGTGTTCTGGCTGAGGATGGTCAGCACCAGCGAGGCGACCGGGTCGCGCGCCGATGGCGGCGGCGGATCGCCGTAGGCAGCCAGCAGGCGACGATGGACCTCCAGGGCCTTGGCCCGGATGTCGGGAGCCACGGGACTATCCCCCATCGGGCGCGACGCCTACAGGTAGTAGGTGAGGCGCTGGAGTTGCACTGCCGGGTCCACGTACTGGATGCGGACGCCCGCCGGGACTTTCACGGAGATGGGCGCGTAGTTGACGATGGCCCGAATGCCCGCCGCGATGAGTGTATCGGCCACCTCCTGGGCGGCGGCCGCGGGCGTCGCAATGATGGCGATTTGCGCCCCGAGGCGCTTCACTTCCTCCGGGATCAGGCGACTGTCCTGGATGACCAGGGAGCCGACCTGCTGCCCGATTTTGGCCGGATCGTTGTCAAACGCGGCGATGATGCGGAACCCCTTGGGCTTGAAGCCGGCATACCGCACCAGCGCGTGGCCCAAGTCGCCGACGCCGACGAGCACAACGGGCCACTCGCGGTCCACCTTCAGGATCTTGCGCAATTCCTGAGCCAGGTGTGCGATGCGGTATCCGGAACCCTGCTTGCCGAACTCGCCGAAGAAGGAGAGGTCTTTGCGAATCTGGGCTGCGCTGTAACCGAGCCGTTCGCCCAGTTCCTGAGATGAGGTGATCTCGCGCCCCTCCTTGAGCAGATGCTCCAGGGCGCGAAGGTACAGGGGCAGGCGACCAATCACGATGTCGGGTACGCGTGTCGGCATTGATTTCCTCCTCAAGCGATGATATGAGCGACCAACGGGTACGCGGCCCGATTATAGCAGAATTCACAAGTTTGTGCAAAACTTGTGCGTCATCCGTACTACAAAAGGACACGACTATCGCACGAGAAGGGCCGATCGACTGCGCTTTTCGCAAACGCGGTTCTGCGGGGGACGGACAACGAGCGACGCACCTCCGAGGTGCGTCGCTCGTTCGCTATTCGCGTGGATTTGCGCGATTCGCGGTTCGCCCCTGTCATTCCGAGGCGCGGAGCGCCGAGGCATATCTCCCTATCCGTCTAATCCGTGCTATCCGTGGATACAACACAACCCTGGAGATGTTTCGCCCTCGGCTC
>JBBIHX010000199.1:0-4953 GCA_037446815.1 Caldilineae bacterium
CGACACACGAGGAGAGTGCCCTTGCGTTTCACCAACACAAGATGAAACCGAGTCCGGTCGCGCATTCCGTTGACGGCGGAGTGCGTCGTGTGGTACAATAATGGCAGGCAAACCGAGCGGGTGCGATGTCTCCTGTACGTGTCCTACTGATAGACGATAACCCAGAGAACCGTCTCACAGCCATCCAGGAGTTGGCGCGGGAGTTTCCAGACCTACTGCCGGTGGAAGCGGAGGATGAGGCTTCGTTTCAGGCTGCGCTGGACGGGGAGCGCGCCGATCTCGTCGTCGCCAAGAACCAAATGGCGTGGGCCACAGGTCCCGATATCTTCCGCCAGGCGCGCGAACGATGGCCCGATGTCCCCGTCATCCTATTCACCGGCACCGAAGAAACAGCCGCAGAAGGCGCGAAGCAGGGGGCAGGGGGCCTTGCAGCAGAAGCCCCTACCGAGTTCCGCTGGCTTGCCGTTGCCGCCCGCGCCGCCTGGGAGAGCAGCCGAGAGCGCAGGCAGGCCCTTCAGTTGGAACAGCGCTACCGCCTGCTGGTGGATACCATGCCGGCGGTCGTGTACATGGCGGGCCCCGACCTCCGCCTGCGGTACGTCAGCCCCTACGTTCGGCAGTTGCTCGGTTTCAGCCCCGATGAGTTGCTGGGCAAGAACCCCTTTGACCTCGCCCCTCGCGAAGACCGCAGGGACCTCGTCGGAAAACTTCGCACGGCGCTGCGGACGCGCCAGCCCTTTGTCCTAGAGCACCGCGTGCTCGCAGCGGACGGCTCCGAGCGATGGGTGCGGAACATCGGCACCGTTCCGGAAAGCCCCGACTTGCAGCGCCCTGTGATTCAGGGCGTGGCCCTGGACATCACCGACAGCGTGCGCGCTGAGTGGCGGCAAGCGGCAGTTTCCGACGTGAGCCGCGCGTTGGCCGAACTCCTCCCCGGCCAGCGGCTGCAGGGCGCGCTCGCCGCGCTGCAACGGCACATCCCGTTTTCCGTCGGCGTCCTGGGCGCCTGGCCGATGGGGCACGTGGCCCACGTCCCGGAGGAGGGCGAGGCCCTGGCGGGCTGCCTACGGGTTGCGGCCGATGTGTACGGCCCGAAGATGGACCGCGTGCCGCAGGACAGCGCCCTGGGCTTGGCGCTCTCGCTGCGCGCGCCGGTCGTCCAGAACGACACCCTCGCCAACGCCTACGCCGAAGACGCGGCGATGGCCGAAAGCGGCATCCGAAGCCTCCTCGCGTATCCCCTCATCCTGCGCGACGATTTGCGGGCGGCGCTGATCCTGTTCGCCGAAAGCGCCCATGTGTTCAACGATACCCACCTTGACCTTCTGGATCAACTGGCCCCTGTCCTGTCGGCGGGCGTGGAGTCGTATCTCCACTGGCAGGCGTTGCAAGAACTCAATGCGGCGCTGGAAGCGCGCGTGCAGGAACGCACCGCCCAGATACAGGCGCTGTACGACCTATCCCAGCGGCTGGGGTACAGCCTGCGCCCCGACGACCTCTTCGCCGCCATCGCCCAGCACCTGCTGGCCATAGGCAACGTGGAGGTGGCCGCGGTGGCCATCCCGCAAGCGGGCGTGGGAGCGCCCCTCGTAACCGTGCACGCGGAACGCCCCCTGGCCGATTCCCTGGCGCGGACGCTGATGGAAGAGACCTGCCACCAATTGGGGGGACGGTTTGAGGAGTGCTCCCAGGCTGCGAACCTGCGGCATAGCCTTGAGGTGAAGGTGAAGAATCCCCACGCGCCGATGCTGGAGCGGTTGGGCGACGTGCTTGTGGAACCCGTGGAAGCAGCGGGGGCACGCCTGGGCGGCATTGGCATCGCCTGCGAGGCCGAGGGCGTCCTCGGCGATGACCATCGCCGATTGCTGCGCGCGGTGGCCGGATTGCTCTCCAACACGCTTCAGCGCATTCAGGCGCTGGCCCAGGCCGAGCGAACTCGGATGGAAGAAGCCATGGACGCCATGCATGAGGGGGTCTTGTTGCTGGACGACCACGATCGCCTTGTTGCGACCAACCCGTCGGCGCGACGCCTCCTTCCGCTGCTGGGCGTCGCCGACCTGCGCGAGGGGGACGTTCTGCGCGAACTCTGCGGGTTCTCGCTGGACGACCTGCGCGCCCGCACCCGCGAGGCAGGCCCGTCCGAATGCGCCATCGGCGACAGGGAACCCCGTCTCATCGTGCAGTTGTCCGCCGTTTCCTACACGACCCCCACCGGCGCCACGGGCACCGTGCTGACCCTCCACGATAGCACCGAACAGCATCAGGCGCGCGTGCGGATGGAGCAGCAGGCCCGCCTGGCGGCGCTGGGGCAACTGGCCGGCGGCATCGCCCACGACTTCAACAACATCTTGACGACCCTCATCGGCCTGGCCCAACTGAACCTGGGCACGCCCGGCCTTTCGCCGGAACTTCGCGCCGACCTGGAGCAAATCGTGCAGCAGGGGCAACGGGCCGCCCGCCTGGTGCAGCAGATTCTGGACTTCGGGCGGCGCTCCATGTCCCAGAAGACCTCGCTGCGGCTGGACGCCTTCCTGCGCGAGGTGATCCATCTCCTGCGGCGCACCATCCCGGAGACCATCGCCATCCAGACGGACTTCCCGCCCGACGATTACACCATCTTCGCCGACAGCACGCAGATTCAGCAACTCGTCATGAATCTGGTATCCAACTCCTGCGACGCCATGCCCCAGGGCGGCCTCCTGACCTTCCGGCTGCGCCGCATCGCCACGGATCCCGCGCTGTTGGCTCGCTATCCGATGATGAAGCCGGGCGCCTATGTGCACCTGCGCCTGGAAGATACCGGCCACGGGATGCCCCCCGAGGTGCTGGCCCACGCCTTTGAGCCGTTCTTCACGACAAAGGGCGTGGGCAAGGGCACCGGCCTGGGCCTGGCGCAGGCCTATGGCATCGTGAAGCAACATGGCGGGTACATCTTTCTGGAAAGCCAGCCCGACATGGGAACCCAGGCGCTCATCTACCTACCGGCCCAGGGCGAACAAGCCGAGCCGCGCACCCCCGCCCCGCCGTCCTACCATCGGGGAGAGGGCCAGACCATTCTGGTCGCAGAGGACGAGGAGATGGTGCGCGAACTGGTAGAGCGGATGCTGGGGCGGTTGGGATACCGGGCGATCCCGGCGCGCAACGGGGCCGAGGCGTTTCGTCTGTTCCAGGACAACGCCGACGAGATTTTCGCCGTCGTGGCCGATATGATCATGCCTCGGATGAGCGGGCTGGAACTGTTTGAGCGCATGCGCGAAATCAACCCCACCCTGCCCGTGATTCTGACCACCGGCTACGCCGACGACGAAGAGGTGGAGAGCCTGCGCAGGCAAGGGCTGCACGGCGTGCTCCAGAAACCCTTCCGCATGGCGGAGTTAGCAGCCCTCCTGGAGTCAATCCCCGCCAGGCCGCGGCCCGCCGATGAGGGCAGCGCGCCCGCTACACGTTGAAACGAATGTTCAGGATGTCCCCATCCTGCACCACGTAGTCGCGCCCCTGTAGCCGCACCAGGCCGCGCTGCTTCGCCTCGGCCAGCGACCCCGCGGCGATGAGGTCATCGTAGGCGACAACCTCCGCGCGGATGAACCCGCGAGCCAGGTCTGTGTGGATGGCCGCTGCCGCCTGCACCGCCGTGTCGCCCTTGCGGATGGTCCACGCCCGCACCTCGTCCTCGCCCACGGTAAAGAAGGACTGCAAGCCGAGTAGATCGTACGAAAGGCGAATCATGCGCCGCAAACTCGGCTCCGAGATGCCGTACTCGGTCAGGAACAGTTCCGCGGCCTCGGCATCCAACTGCGCGATTTCCTTTTCCAGCGCGCCGCGCAGGGCGATGACGGCCGAGCGCTTGTGCGGATATGTCAGGATCGCCGAAGGGTCGGCCGGGCCATCGTCCCCCACATTGAGCACCACCAGCACCGGCTTCAGGGTCAGGAGCGCGAACCCCCGGACCTGGCGCTCCTCGTCGGGCGTAAGGTCCAAATCGCGCAGGGGAATCTCGTTCTCCAGCGCCTGTTTGAATCGCTCCATGAGCGCCATCTCCGCGCGGGCCGTCTCGCCGACGGGGCCGCTCCGCCGGGCGTCCTTCTCCAGGCGCTCCAGGCGGCGCTCCACAACGCCCAGGTCCGAGAGGATGAGTTCCACGTCCAGGTCGTGCAGGTCGCGGACGGGATCCACCTTGCCCCGCGCGTGGGGAACCGAGTCATCCTGAAAGGCGCGCACGACGTGCAGGAGCGCGTCGTTGGCCGCGATGGCGTTGAGCAGGGGGCCGGAGAACCCGCCGGATTTGCCCGCGCCTGGCACCAGCCCCGCGATGTCGTTGTACTGCACGCGGGCGCGCGTAACCTTGCGCGGCCGAAACATGGCGGCCAGGCGGTCCACGCGCGGGTCGGGCACGTCCACCACCGCCGAGTGAACCTCAAATTGCCCCGACGAGAACGGCGTCGTCTCCACGTTCTCCCGCGTGAGGGCGTCAAAGATGGTTGTCTTGGAACTGTTGGGCAGGCCGATGATGCCGATCTGCATGTGAACTGAACTCCCCGAGAAACCCGTGAGTCGCGGGCAAGAGATAAGCGGCGCAAGCGCCGCCGGGCCTATTGTATCACGCCTGCCGCGAGATTCAAAAATGGGGCGATTGACCGATTCGGTTCCAAAGTCTGTTGGTGGCTGTCATTGCGAGGGCGCAGAGCGCCCGAAGCAATCCCCGGGGCGTGCGATTGCTTCGCTTCGCTCGCAATGACACGCGAGGAGAGTGTGTCTGCGGTTCACCAACACAGTTTGGAACCGACTCCGATTGACCGATTCGGTTCCAAAGTCTGTTGGCATCTACCGTCATTCTGAGCGGCGAAGCCGCGAAGAATCTCGCTGCCCGAGATGCTTCGCCTTCGGCTCAGCATGACAGGGGGAGAACGTGCGACGCACCTCGGAGGTGCGTCGCACGTGGACCCTCACCCCGGC
>JBBIHX010000200.1:0-4859 GCA_037446815.1 Caldilineae bacterium
GTAGTGCGGGAGATTCTTCGGCGCTCCGCGCCTCAGAATGACAGTTGGTGGGGGTAGGTTCGGGGGCTGCGCGCCTTACAGCGGCAGTTGCGTTGTGCCGTGCTGGGACGGAGGCGATACGCCCTCGCCTCTCGGGAGAGCGCTGAGGTGAGGGGGTGAGATTCTTCGGCGCTTCGCGCCTCAGAGTGACAGCCATGTTGTGTCATGCTGAGCCGAAGGCGAAGCATCTCGGTCAGCGGGATTCTTCGGCGCTCCGCGCCTCAGAATGACAGTTGGTGGGGGTTGGTTCGGGCGCTCCGCGCCCAAAACGTGAGTCGGTTTCATCTTGTGTTGGTGAACCGTAGGCGCACTCTCCTCGTGTGTCATTGCGAGCGAAGCGAAGCAATCCCACGCCCCGGAGATTGCTTCGGGCACTGCGTGCCCTCGCAATGACAGCCACCAACAGACTTTGGAACCGACTCCAAAACGTACCAACTTTGACAACAAATGTGTTATCCCCTATAATGTGATATATCACAAGCGGGAGGGGAACGATGCTGCAAACGCATGGCATGAGCATGACCAGCGCGCACTACTGCCGTCTGGGGCAGCAGGAGCGCGAGAAGATCCACGCGGCCAGCCTTGAGATTCTGGAGCGGGTGGGCGTGGACGTGCACGACGAGCGGGCGCGCGCCCTGTTGGTCAAGGGCGGGGCCAAGGCCGACGGCATCCGCGTGCGGATTCCGGAGCACATGGTCGCGACGGCGCTGGCCGTAGCGCCCAAGCAGATTACGCTGTACAACCGACACGGCAAGGTGGCTATCCGCGCCCGCGACTACAACACTTACTATGGCGGCGGGTCGGACTGCCTCAACATCCTGGATCACCGCACCGGGCAGCGCCGAAAGCCGACGCTGAGCGACGTGCGCGACGCCGCCGTGGTGCAGGATGCGCTGCCGGAGATAGACTTCGTCATGTCCATGTTCCTGCCCGAAGACGTGGATCAGCGCATCTACGACCGCTACCAGATGGAGGTGATGCTCAACAACACCACCAAGCCCATCGTGTTCGTTACGCCGGACTTTGAGGGGTGTGTGGCGGCGGTGGAGATGTGCGAAGCGGTAGCAGGTGGGGCCGAAGCCTTCCAGCGTCGTCCCTTCGCCGTGTGCTACATCAACGTTACGTCGGGGCTCATCGCCAACGCCGAGGCGCTGCAGAAATGCATGTACTTCGCGGAGAAGGGCCTGCCGCAGTTGTACATTCCGCTGAACGCTGGCGGGGTCAACTCGCCCGTAACTACGGCGGGCTGCACGGCCACGATGAACGCGGGCACGCTCTTGGGCATCGTGCTGGCGCAGTTGGTGCGCGAGGGGTCGCCGGTGGCCGTGCCGGGGTGGAACGGCGGGCCGTACAACCTGCAGACGATGGTGGGCAACTACGTGTTGGCCGAGGAGCAGGGCGTGCCAACCGAGATGGGCAAGTTCTACGGGCTGCCGGTCTTCGGGCTGGGCGGCTCCACCGACTCCAAGGTGCTGGATCAGCAGTGCGCCGCCGAGGCGACCATCAGCCTTTTCACGGCTCTCCTACACGGGGCCAATATCGTCCACGACGTGGGGTTTATGGACGCGGGGCTGCAAGGGTCGCTGCAACTGATGGCGATTTGCAACGACCTCATCGGCTTCCTGCGGGCGGCCACGGCGGGCGTGCCCGTGAACGACGAGACGCTGGCGCTGGACGTGGTGGACGAACTGGGGCCGACGGGCAACTATCTGGAGCACAAGCACACGCTGCGCAACTTCAAGAAGGCCTACTACTCGCGCCTGGCCGACAAGCGTGTGTACTCCCAGTGGGTGGAGATGGGCGCGACGACCATGGAGCAGCGCGCCGCCCAGCAGGTGGACAAGATTCTGGCCGAGCACAGGCCCGAGCCCTTGCCGGAGGACGTGCAGCGCGCCATCCGCCGCATCGTGGAGCGCGAGCAGGAGCGAATCAACGCGAGGGGCTAAACCCGCGGCGAACGCAGAAAGGAGATTCGTATGTCCCACGAAGAAGACCGCTTTTTCATGTGCAAGCCCTGGGTCTACGACCCAATGCGCAAGCCGCCGCGACGGGCTGACGCCGACCAGGGGTTCAATACCCGCGCACTGCACGCAGGGTTCAAGCCGGGCAAGGATTTGGAGAAGTTCCGCTCCTTCGTCCCGCCCATCGTGCAGTCCATGACCTACCCCTACGAGCGGTTTGACAAGATCCCGTATCCGGTCTACGGCCGCACCAAGACGCCCACGGCCGCGGTTCTGGAGGAGCGCCTGGCGTCGCTGGAAGGCGGCGAGGCGGCGGTTACGGCAGCGTCAGGGTCGCAGGCGCTGTTCAACCTCATCTTCACTATTGCGCGCCCCGGCGACAACGTGGTTACGAGTTTGAACATCTTCGGCGAGGGCTACAAACAGGCGGCGACCATATTCCCCGAACGCTGCAACGTGGAGTTCCGATTCGTCAAGGATCCGGCAGACCCCAAGTCGTGGGATGCGGCGATTGACCATCGCACGCGCTTGGTGTGGGTGGAGACGCCGAGCAATCCGTGCCTGTTCGTTACGGACATCGCCGCGGTGGCGGACGTGGCGCATTCGCACGGGGTTCCGCTCCTGGTGGACAACACGACCGCGACGGCGGCGCTTCAGAAGCCCATGGAACTGGGTGCGGACATCGTCCTGCTGTCCATCACCAAGTTTCTGGCGGGCAACGCGACGGTGCTCGGCGGGGCCATCGTCGGGCCAGAGGCGCTGGTGGAGGACATCCGCTGGAACACGACGGAGTTCGTGGGCGCGATTATGCAGCCCTTTGACTCGTGGATGACGCTGCAGTTTCTGGAGACGCTGTCGCTGCGCATGGAGCGGCACAGCGCCAATGCCCAGAAGGTGGCCGAATTCCTGGCGGCGCACCCGAAGGTGGAGCGGGTGAACTACCCGGGCCTGCGCACGCACCCGCAGTACGACCTGGCGCGGCGGCAGATGAGGGCAGGCGGTGGGCTGCTGTCCTTTGTGGTGCGGGGCGGGATGAAGGGCGCGGCGACGGTGATAGACGCATTCCACCTCATCACTCACGCCGTTACTTTCGGGACAAGCCGCACGATTTGCATGCACCCGCCGACGATCACCCACGAACACATGACCCCCGAGGAACGGGCGGCGGCGGGGATTGATGATGGCCTCATCCGCCTGTCGGTCGGGCTGGAGGATGCCGAGGACGTTATCCAAGACCTGGAGCAGGCGCTCGCAAAACTGTAGGAGGTTGAGATGGCTTGGAATGGCTCGGACATTGCCGCGAGGTTCGTGGCGGGGGCGCGTTGGGAGGACCTGCCGCCGGCCGTGCAACGCATGGCCCGCATGGCCGCGCTGGACACGCTGGGCGCGACGATTCCCGGAACGCGCACGCCGGTGAGCCGCATCACGGCGGGGTTTGCCGCTAGGACCTGGCCGGGCGACGACGCGACGATTCTGTTGCACGGGCGACGGGCGTCGGCGGTGGGCGCGGCCTTCGCCAACGGGTATGCGGCCAACGGGATTGACATTGACGACTGCGGGCTTTTCACCAAGGGACATCCCGGGGCGCAGCTGTTCCCGACGGCGCTGGCCATGGCCGAGTCGCTGGGGCGGGGCGGCGCGGAGATGCTGACCGGCCTGGTGGTGGGGTACGAGGTGGCCCACCGCACCGCGCGCATCTGGCACGCGACGCACGATGTGTATCAGGCGTGCGGGTCGTGGGGGTCGGTGGCCTGCGCGGCGGTGGCCTCGCATCTGATGGGGTTGTCGGTGGAGACCATCCGCAATGCGTTGGGCATCGCCGAATACCACGCGCCGAATCTGCCCATGATGCGCGACATTGACCATCCGGCCATGGTGAAGCACGGCATCGGCTGGGGCGCGATGAACGGAATCCTCTCGGCGCAACTGGCTTCCGAAGGGTTCACGGGCATCCCAAGCGTGCTGGAGATGGCGGAGCACGCCGACTGGGTGCAGGACATCGGGCAGAACTACATCGTGACGCAGGGCATCGCGTGGAAGGGCTACGCGTGCTGCGCTTGGACCCATGCGGCGCTGAAGGCGGCCACCGATTTGGTGCGGGAGCATGGCATTCGCGTCGGCGACATCGCCCATATCCGCGTGGAGTCGCCGTGGGTGGGCGTGCGCCTCGGCACGCGGTTGCCCACCACGACCGAAGAGGCGCAGTTCAACATGGCGTGGCCGTTGGCGGCGATTCTCGTGGACGGCGAGGTGGGGCCGGAGCAGATTCTGGAGCA
Source organism: Caldilineae bacterium (assembly GCA_037446815.1). Lineage (GTDB taxonomy): Bacteria > Chloroflexota > Anaerolineae > DTLA01 > DTLA01 > DTLA01. Next base: position 4,277 of record JBBIHX010000200.1, read on the forward strand.
CCGCTACGGGGACCCGAAGATTCGCGCCCTGGTGGAGAAGATAGAACTGGTGGAGACGGATGAACTGAACCGCCTGTACCGCCTGGCCGAGACGGGCAACCTGAGCGGGAAGTACGCCTGCGCGGTGGCGATCCGCACGCAGGACGGGCGCGAGTTCTACTCGGGTATTGTGGAAGGCAACATCAACTATCCGCAGACGGGCTGGGACGAGGCGCGGGTTGAGGCGAAGTTCCGCTGGCTCGTCGCGCCTATGCTGGGGGACAAGCGCACGGACGGCCTTGTGGAGATGATGTGGCATCTTGACGAGGTTCGGGACGTGCGCGAATTGACGGCGCAGTTGCGCGGTCTTTGAGTCGGCTCAGACCCTCCGCGGCCGGGGCCTGGCGGGCTGGAATAGCCCAGGGCCTCGGCCGTTTTGTTTTTTCCCCGCGTGTGGCCGCGATCCTCGCGTATGGTGAACGTGCGACGCACCTCCGAGGTGCGTCGCACGTTGGCCCCCCGACTGTCCTGCTGAGCCGAAGGAGAAGCATCTCCAGGGTTGTGTCCACGGATGGCACGGATTAGGCGGATCGGGTGAGATGAG
>JBBIHX010000201.1:0-1741 GCA_037446815.1 Caldilineae bacterium
TGCTTCGCTTCGCTCGCAACGACACACGAGGAGAGTGTCCTTGCGCTTCACCAACACGAGATGAAACCGACTCCGAGCCGTTGCGGGCCAGGCAACTTCTTGGGGTTGTATCCACGAATAACACGAATCTACACGAATAGGCCACGGACGACGCGCCTCGGAGGTGCCTCGCACGTTGTCCCCCACTCGCCTCCCCCAGCGTTTCCTATCGCGGCCGCCGGTGTTTACAGATGCGAGCGATTCCGCTATACTCGCCCCACCGTTGGGTGGTAGTCTGTCCGTTCTTCGCACACGCTGAGGAGGAAGGTCGGATGAAGAAAATCCACTGGTACGACTACATCACGGTCAACATCTACTGGCTCGGCTTGACCACGGTCTCCCAGAGTTTCTCCATCATCATCCCGCTCATCGTGCAGCGGTTCGTTACCGCGGAGGAACAGGGCGGGGCCTACGGCACGATTCGTCTGTATACCCTCATGGTGGCCCTTCTCGCCCAGGCCCTGTTCGGGATGCTCTCCGATCGCAGCACCTTGCGATGGGGACGCCGCCGCCCGTTTATCTTGCTGGGCACGCTAGGCAACATCCTGGCCATCATCGCCGTTGGGGCCTCTCCCTCGTACTGGTTCCTGTTCGGAGCACTGGTCTTCTCGCAGATCGCATCCAACGCGGCCCACGGCGCGGAGCAAGGTCTCATCCCCGACCTGGTGCCCGAGGCGTATCGGGGGCGGTTTTCGGGCGTCAAGGCGATGATGGACCTGCTGCCGGTCATCATCGTCGCCCTGACGGTTGGCCCGCTGGTAGCCAAAGGCCAGATGTGGACGGGCATTTTCATTGCGGTGGGCATCCTATTCACGGCCATGGCCATCACCATGCTGGTGCGCGAGGAGCCGCTACGGGAGCCGCCTGGCCCCCTGAACTGGGAGCCGTTCCTGCGACTCGTGGCCATGACGGCGGTCTTCCTGCTGATCATCCTGGGCCTGGGGGCGGCGGCGCGGTGGGTAGGCACGCAGGTGGTCGGAGTGCAGTCGGTGCCGCTGCTCATGCTCATCATGGGCGCGGTGGGGGCGCTGGCCATCGCGGGGGCGGTGATTGTGGGCGTATGGGCTAGTGTCCGCATCAGCATCGGCGGCGAAAATGCGCGGCGCTATCCCTCGTTCGCATGGTGGGTAGTGAACCGTTTGGCCTTCCTTGTCGGCACGACGAACCTCTCCGGGTTCGCCGTCTACTTCCTTCAGTCGCGGTTGGGCTTCCCGGGCGAAACGGCGGCCAAACCCGCGTCGCAGTTGATGATGGTGGTGGGCATCCTCATCCTGCTGTGCGCACTGCCCAGCGGGTGGCTGGCCGACCGCGTCGGGCGCAAGCGGCTGGTGGCGGCGAGCGGCATCATCGCAGCGCTGGGCGCGCTGGTGCTCATCCTCGCCCCCAACATGACGGTCATCTACGTCGGCGGGTGCATTGTCGGCGCGGCCACGGGCATGTTCTTCACCACCAACTGGGCGCTGGGCACCGACATCGTGCCCAAGGAAGAAGCCGGCAAGTACCTGGGCATCTCCAACCTGGCCGGGGCAGGGGCAGGAGCCGTCGGCGGATACATCGGCGGCCCCATCGCGGACTACTTCACCAAGAACGTCCCGCAATCGCCGGGCATCGGCTATGTGCTCATCTTCGCCATCTACGGGTTCATGTTCCTGGTGTCGGCCCTCGTCCTGACGCGGGTCCGGGAGGAGTGGAAGGCGAAGGC
>JBBIHX010000201.1:1841-4648 GCA_037446815.1 Caldilineae bacterium
CCCTCACCCCGGCCACTCGCTGCGGGCGAGGGAGCGTCCCCCTCACCCCAGCCCTCTCCCGACGGGCGAGGGTGTGGTCTGTCATCCTGTGGGGCGAAGCCCCGAAGAATCTCACCCCCTACCCGCGCAATCCGCGCAATCCGTGGATACAATCCCACGGGACGCTTGGCTTCACGCGGAGGAGGCCGGAGGGCTGCCGTGCGGTCGCGCCCGGATGGCGTCCTTCTCCATCGCCACCAGCGCCTTCGCCACTTCCTCTATCGCCACGCGCTGCTTTCGGTACAGGTCCGACTCGCTCATGGACAGTTTGCGGGCGATGTCGCTGGTCTTCTGGCGCTGGATGAACTTCATCTCCAGGATGTTGTACAGCAGCCAGTCGGGCGCGGTGAACGACCGCTCGCCCGCAGGCCGCAGCATCTCTACCGCCTGGATGAGCATCTGACGCAGCGCCTTCGCCGGATTCCCATTCGGCTCCTCCGTGGCTTGGCTCACCACCCGCAGTTGCGTCAGCGGGTTGCGCGTGAGTTTCGGCCCGCCCCACAGTTGGCTCAGGGCGTCCTTGACCGCCTGGCGAAACTCGGCAGCCTCCGCATCCACCCGCAGCGACGGGATGGGGGACGCTGTAGCGTATCGCGGCTCGGTGCCCCACCGCTGAATCTGTTGAATCTCCGGGGCGATCTGCTTGAGCGCCGTGAAGACCGTCTGCTGGAGCAAGCGGTCTTCCAGCGCGATCTCGGCCCGGCTCACCATCCCCTCCAGCGCCGCGATTTCCTCCTCGGCCAGCGGGTAGATGCGCGCCTCAATCCCCAGGACGCCGAGCACCGTTTGGCGGTCCTTGGAGCGGAGGGGAATCAGCCAGTAGCCGTCCTGCTCTCGGAAATTGTCGCGGCGCAGCGACAGCCGCTTGCCGTTGTGCGTGGGAGCATCGGGCGACGAAAGGACCCAACTGCCGGGGTCCAGATTCCGCAAGCACGCCTGCACCTTCGCGGCAGAGCCGCACGCCGCCTCAAGCCGCAGCCCCCCATTGCTCAGGAGGGCCACGAACCCGCCGCCCACGCGCAACTGCTCGCACATGGTCGTGAGGATGTTTTCCAGAAACTGCGCCAAGTCGCTGCTGGTCAAGAGCCGATTGTCCAACTCCTGCAGCCACACAATCTCTTCCCTGTCCTGGCGGTAGATGAGCCGGTCAATGAAGGGTTTGCTCACGTTGATGAGCACCTGGAGGACGACGATGAGGCCCGTTACCGAGAAGACCAGGAACGTCTCGCGGGGCAGGCCTAGGAGCCGTTGCGTATCCGGCGTGAGCAGGATGAGCGCCAGGACGCACGTGCCGACGAAAGGCCCGCGCAGCAGGTAGTGAATCAGGCTATGCTTGATAACGCGGTCGGGCGTCAGCGCGCCGAAGTACGCGACGGCATAGCCCATTACCACAATCATGAGCGACACGGCCACGTTGCCCACGAATAGCAGGCTTTCCAGCGCCAGTTGCACCAGCGGGTCCGGGGGCAGGCTGGCCACGAGGAGGTACGGGAACGCGCCCAGCGCGGGGGCGATGAACGCCACGGCGAGGTAGGTCATGCGCCGACGGGTGGCAGGCGTGAGCGCGCGCAGCCGCGCCTGCTGGATGTTGCGCGCCCCCGTCAGCGTCGCAATGACAAAGTACAGCGCGAACAGCCAGAACAGAGGGCCGGCTTGCAGGTGGGCAAGGTTCGGATAGGTGCCCTGGCTGCGCACAACCAGGTCCGAGAAGAGCACCGCCCCCAGCGTGAGCGCGCCCAGACCATAGCCCACCACCACCCGCATCCGGCGGGGGCGGGACGCGATGCCCGTGGTGCGCGCCAGCGCGTCCGAGAAATGCAGGTACGCCGCCGGAACGAACGCGATCCCCAGCCACTGAAACCGCAACCAGCCCTCAATGGCGCGGGGGACCTCCACGTTAGCCACCATCACATCGCCGCAGTACACGACGGCGACGAACAGCAGCAGCGCCGAAAACGCCCGCGCCACGGCATTGCGGAAGTTATGGCCCAAGACGTAGGCCACCAGCGAGAACGCGGTCAATACGATCGCCGAAGCGACCGTTAGGTTGATAGAAGAAAGCACTTTCAGAACGAATTGCAAGTCAGGCGACACAGAGCCCGCTCCGGTCTCACCCCGCTAGCCTACCGCAGCGGCAGGATGAAGAACAGCCGAATCCCCTGGTTCACCGCCAACTGGTCGCTGTAGCCGCAGAAGGCGAACCCCTGCCGCTGCAAAAACGTGATCGCGGGGTGGTTGTTGGTCTCGGTCTCGGCCAGGATGCCGCTCACTCCCTGCTCCCGCGCCCATGCCGCCACCGAGGTTAGCAGGGCGCTCCCCACCCCCTTGCGGCGATGCGGCGTGTCCACCACCAGATGGCGGATGCGCGCCACCGGCTCCGATGGAACCAGGGGCATGTTGAGGAATCCGAGAATCTCCGCCCCGTTGTCCGCCACGACGAAGCATTCATCCTGCTGCCAGCAGGTCAAGAGGCCCGTTTCCAGTCGCGGAACCCGAATCTGCGCGGTGCGCGGCAGGCGAACCGTCCGGAACGTAACCGAGATTTCGCCGCCGCGGGAACGCTCTTCCACCTGCCACACGTAGTCGGTGGAGTACGAACGGTCCATCTCCATGCACGCATTCAAGTCCAAGAGTTCCGCACGGCGAATGCGCATACGCCTCTCCAGGTCTGGGTTGTTGATACTCTCATTGTAGCATCGCAGCGGCGAAATGGCAAGCGCAGCGCAGGCGACACACCCTCGCCCGCCGGGAGAGGGCCGGGGTGAGGG
>JBBIHX010000202.1:0-4645 GCA_037446815.1 Caldilineae bacterium
AGCGGCATTGAACTCCCTTGCTTCAGCAGCGTGCGTGGGCCTTGACAAACGTTTGTATTGGCGTCGGAGGCGGGGAGATGGCTGCGTCCATCAAGGATATCGCCAGACAAGCCGGGGTGTCCTACAGCACGGTGTCCCGCGCCCTCAGCAATAGTCCCCGCGTAAAGGCCGAGACGCGCCACCGCATTCAGCAACTCGCCGCCGAAATGGGCTATCTCCCCAGCGCCGTTGCTCGCAGCCTGGTTACCCGCCGAACTATGACCCTAGGCGTCGTTGTCTCCACCATCACCGATCTCTTCTTCGCGGAAGTCATCCAGTCCATTGAGGAGACGGCCCTCCAGTACAAGTACCAGGCCATTGTGGCCAGTTCCAACGGGGAACGCCTCCGCGAGTTGGAGGCCATCCGCGCCCTGTTGGAGCGGCGCGTGGATGGGATCATCCTGGTGTCCGCCTGTTGCCGCAGAGAGGACCTGGCTGGCAACGGGCCGGATGTTCCCGTGGTCAGCATCAACAACCTCGGCCGGGAGCACCTCGGCTACTCCATTGAAGTGGACGACGTGGATGGGGGCAGGCAGGCCACGCGCCACCTGCTGGCCTTGGGACACCGGCGCATCGCCCATATCACCGGCCCAAGCGAGGATTGGGACAGCGTTGAGAGGCGCGAGGGATACACGCAGGAACTGCAGGCCTGGGGAGTGCCCGTGGATTCATCGCTGATCGTACACGGCGGCAACCGTCCCCCGGACGGTGTGAGGGCCATGGAGCGGCTGCTCACCCTTCGACCACGCCCCACCGCGGTCTTCTGCTACAATGACGCAGTGGCGTTGGGGGCCATGCGCGCGGCCTACGCAGCGGGCCTGCGCATTCCCCAGCATCTGTCCGTCGTCGGGTTTGACGACATTGACCTTGCACCATTCCTTGAGCCTCCGTTGACCACCGTGGCCCAGCCCAAGCGGGAGATGGGCGCGCTCGCCGTCCGGATGATTTTAGACCTTCTGGCAGGCGAGCAGTCGGCGCAGGACAGGGTGTTGCCGAGCCGCCTACTGATCCGCGGCTCCACCGCGCCGCCCGGCGGCAGCGAGTAGGCGGCCGTGGCCGGGCGCGGCGCGCTACGCCACACAGGGAGGAATGTGGACATCATGCCCGACAAACACATGCTGGCAGCCGTCTTTGCGGATGAGGGCACGCTGGTTGTGCGCGAAGTGCCGGTTCCGAGCGTTCGCGCTGCCGACGACGTTGTCATACGGGTTGAGGCGTGCGGCGTGTGCGGCACGGACCTTCGCATTCTGGCCGTCCCGCCGCTGGTTCGGGCCAGGAAAGGGGTCATCCTGGGGCACGAGTATGTGGGCGAGGTCGTGGAGGTAGGGCGGGGTGTGGTAGAGGTTCGCCCCGGCGAGCGCGTAACCGTGGTGCCGGACTTGCCTTGTGGGCATTGCCGTTTCTGCACGGAGGGGCGGCCGAACCTCTGCGAAAACATGGTCAGCATAGGCGGCGACCTGGACGGCGGATTTGCTCACTACTGCGTAGCGCCTGCAAGGGCCGTGCGGAAAATCAGCCCTGACCTGGCGGTGGAGGAGGCGGTGTTTGCGGAACTCCTCGCGTGTGTCATGGGAGGGGTTCAGAAAGCCGCGTTGCTTCCGGGAGAGGATGTCGTGATTCTGGGCGCGGGGCCGGCGGGTTTGTTGTTCATGAAAGTCTTTCGGGCCGCTGGCGCGGGCAAGGTGATTATGGCGGAGGTCTCGCCCTGGCGGGCCGACTTCGCCCGTCGGGTGGGGGCCGACCTCGTCGTGAACCCGAAGGAACATGACCTGCGCGAGGCGGTATTGGCTGCCACCGACGGTGGGGCGCATGTGGTGGTGGATGCCGTCGGTTCTGAACTGGCGGCAGCGTTGTCCATAGCCAGGAAGGGAGCGCGAGTCATTGTTTTCGGCGAGAATCAGAGGGCCGAATGCGCGATTCGCCCCTATCTCATCCAAAGCCAGGAACTGCGCATCCTCGGAAACTACATCGGCGTTGACGTTTTCCCCAAAGCCATTGGTTTGTGAGCGCGGCGCATACGGACGACGATTTGTCCCGCACTCTAGAGGTGTGCGAGGCGGCTTTGCGCACGGTCAAGAAGGAACTGGCGCGCGGCTACCGCGCTCCGTCCACGTCCATGGTGCAGGTAACGGTTTCCACGCGACTTGACACATAACACACGAAATCCGATTCCAGGGAGGGTATCATGAAAGGCAGACTAGCAATCCATGGCGGGCCTCGCACGGTTCCCGAGGGTCTCAAGAAGCGTTGGCCCGAGATCACCCAGGAGGACAAGGAGGCTATCCTGGCGGTACTTGATCGCGGCATCCTCTCGGGCGTGCACGGGCCGGAGGCGACGGCACTGGAACACGAGTGGGCGGCATTTACGGGGAGCAAGCACGTGCTGAGTTTCAACAGCGGCACGGCGGCATTGCACTCGGCGCTGTTCGCGGCAGGAGTCGGCCCCGGCGACGAGGTCATCACGACGGCGTTTTCTTTCTCCGGCACATTCCACCCAATCTTGCAGCAGAACGCTATTCCCGTCTTCGTAGATATTGATCCGCGCACCTACAACCTGGATGTCCGAAAGGTGGAGGCCAAAATCACCGACCGCACCAAGGTGCTCATGCCAGTGCACATTCACGGGTTGCCGGCGGATATGGACGAGGTGATGGCCTTGGCCAGGAAATACGGGCTCACCGTGATTGAGGATGCGTGCCAGGCGCACGGCGCAACGTATCGGGGGAAGATGGCCGGCTCCATCGGCGATATGGGGTGTTTCAGTCTGAACGTAACCAAGAACCTGTCCGGCGGAGAGGGCGGGTTTCTCAACACCGACAACGAGGAATTTGCGGAGCGCGCCCGGATGATCCGCACGTTCGGCGAGAAGGTGGGCAAGGAGAAGGAGAAGATCCGCCCGTACTACAGTTACGTCATCGGGTGGAACTACCGCACGCAAGAGTTGCCCGCTGCTTTCGCCCGCAGCCAGTTGAAGCGACTGCCTCGCTACAACGCGATCGCGCAGCGCAATGGCGACTTCCTCAGCAGGGAACTGGGCAAAATCAAGGGACTCATCCCGCCCTATGTACCACCCGACCGCACGACCATCTACCACAAGTATCGCATCCGGTTTGACCCGGACGCGCTGGGGATAACCATGCCCGCGAGCGAATTCCGCGACCGGCTGGTGAGCGCCCTGGAAGCGGAGGGCGTAGAGGCTACCCTGTGGCATGTAACGCCGTTGACCTCTTTCCCTATCTTCCAGCGGCTGAATGAGGGATATGGCAAGGGCTGCCCGTGGAGTTGCCCGTACTACGGCCGGGCTATCCAGTACAATCCGGAGGACTACCCCGAAGCCATCCGCCTGCTGGACACGTCATTGGTCGTCAACTCGGAGACGTACCCCATCTACATTCAGGATATGGAATTGATGGAATGCTACGTCCAGGCGTTCCGCAAGGTGTTTGACAACCTGGACGAACTGCTGGCGTGAAGAGCGGGACAGGGAGGCAGGCTCACATGGACAAAGTGAGAATCGGGGTGCTGGGCACCGGCATCATCATCCGGGACTATCACCTGCAGACATTGCGAAACAATCCTCGGGCCGAAGTGGTGGCAGCAGGCAACCTGCATGGCGAGTCGTTGCAGCGCCTGGCGAGGGACTTTGGCATCCCGAAGGCTTATACTAACTTTGCGGCGATGGCGGCCGACCCGACGATTGACGCCGTCGTCATCGGCTTGCCAAACTACCTGCACGCACCTGTAACGATCCAGATGTTGGAAGCAGGCAAGCATGTGCTGTGCGAGAAGCCCATGGCCATGAGCGTGGCCGAGGCTCAGCAGATGCTGGACGCGGCGCGGCGCACGGGTCGCAAACTGATGATCGCCCACATGTGGCGGTTTGACCGCGAGATACGGTGGCTGCGCGACCTGGTGGCGAGCGGCGCGCTGGGCAAGGTGTTCAAGGTGAAGTCGCACGCCATCTGGCTCTATGAGGGCCCGCGGCCGGACAGTTGGTTCGTCCGCCGGAACCTGGCGGGCGGCGGAGCGCTGGCAGACATGGGCGTGCATTCCATTGACACGCTGCGGTTTGTGCTGGGCGGAGCGCGCCCAACCAAGGTGTTCGCCAACGTGGGGACTCACTTCGCGGACATTGAGTTGGAGGACACAGCCACGCTTCTGCTTGAGTTTGAAGGTGGAATCGTGGGGGTCATTGAGTCGGGCTGGTACCACCTGTACGCCGACGGGCTGGAGGGGTACACGCAAGTCTATGGCACCCGGGGATACGCCCGCGCCTTGCCGTCGGAATTCCATTCATTTACGCAGGGGGTGTGGGGCGTTACCTATCCGAAAATGCCGCCGCGCAAGCAGCAGTGCGACCTGCCAATGTACCAGGCGCAGATGGATGCGTTCTTGGACTGCATTCTGCACGACACGGCGCCCACGCCCAGCGGCGAGGATGGCCTGTGGGCGATGCGCGTGCTGGAGGCTGCGTACCGCTCCGCAGTGACGGGCGAGGCAGTCGCCATATAGCCTGGCCGCTGGCGGGCCCACCCAGATAGCGCCAGAATCCTGCTCCCGCTTCATCGGGCGCGCGGGGGCCTCTCTGCGCTGCGTGCTGGGGCGA
>JBBIHX010000203.1:0-4626 GCA_037446815.1 Caldilineae bacterium
ATGGGAAAACGCTCCAGGGTCCTGACCTTCAGCGCTTCCCCGTACGCCGCGATCGCCCGTCGGCAGTTCTCCCCCTTCTCCTCCACCTCCGCCAGCGTGCTGTAGGCAGTCCCCAGGTTGTTCTGGGTCATGGCGTAGTCTGCTAGCGCGCCGCGTTCGGCATACAGGCGCGCCGCCTCCCCGTATGCATCCATCGCCGTCCGCAGGAAATCGGCGATGTCCAGGCGCGCCTGCCCCTCCTCCCAGGCGCGGTTCCCCACGAGCAGAAGCGGCTCCGGCTCGCCCGCGAACACGCGGCGCATCTCCTGCAGGTTCTTGAGGAGCAGCACGTCGCCCGGCACCACGAGTTGCAGGTACGCCTCCTCCGCGTGGGCCTCCTCATCCTGAACGTCCAGGAACGCCTGCCTCTGCAGATGGCCCAGCCAGTCGGTCCAGCGGTGGGCCGGGGCATCCACCTGCTCCACGCGGCAGCACGCGCGCTGAATCCAGTCCAGCGGGAAGACCTCGCGGCCTCGGTAGATGCCCGCGTAGTAGAGGCGCTTCACGGCGCGCAGGATGGCCTGCTCCTCGCTGCTCAGGTCGCGGAAGCGGGCCCGCATCCCGTCTATGTCCACGAAGATGGAGCCGATTGTGCCGTCAAACCGCGCGGGGACGGCCTTGCCCACTTTCGTGGCGATGCGCTCGGCTTCCTCTTGGGGAACGCTGGGCACGAGGACAGGCTCGCCGAACAGGTCGGCCATGCGCTCGCGCTCCAGCGCCGCGTGCAGGCGGTCGTACTCGTCGCCCGCGCGGCACGTGGCGACGAGGATTGTCCCCTGGCTCAGAAACTGGTTGAGCAGGTGGACAAAGTTCTGCTTGCCCATGAACTTGTCCAAATCGTCCAGGAGCAATATCTTCCTGCGCCAGAAGGCCCAGCGGCGCGGCACGCGAAATGCCTCGCGGCGGACGTCATCCAGGCACGGGATAGCAACGGCCAGGCGCTTGGCGGCTTTGAGCGCCTCATAGGCGGCGCGGGTCTTGCCGGCCAACGGATCGCCCACGATGAGGGTGTGGCGCCCCGCGCGGACGCGCTCGCGGATGGCCCGATCGGCGTCCCGGATGTAGTAATACGCCTGGAAACCGCGCTCACGCTTGCCGCGCGAACCCATGACTTGCTCCGGCTTCAATCGCCCCGGAGATTTCCACACGGCGACGAAGGTGTCCTTGAGATACTTGCGCCACTTGAGATACCGCCGAATCGGGGAGAAGATGAGTTCCAGCACGGCTACAGCGCCCGTGATGACACCCAAGACGGTGCCGATATCCTTGAGGGCTTCCAATATGGCATCTCGGTTCATGCAGCCCGCCTCCCGCGCAGAACGATGGACAGCACCCTCCATAGTACGGATTGTAGCACAGGCGCGGCGCGCGTCAAGGGCCTTGCCCGGCGAGGCTTGCAGCGGAGCCGCTGGTGACGTGTGCATCACGCGTGAGATTGCCTCGGGCCACGGCGCCCTCGCAATGACGTTCCCCATCTGTCATTGCGAGCGAAGCGAATCAATCCCAAGCCCCGGAGACTGCTTCGGGCGCCTCGCGCTCTCGCTATGGCAGCCACCAACAGACTCTGGAACCGCACAATAGCCCCCTCTCGCCGCGCCGCCCAGAACGCCCATGGCGCTTCTTGATTCCCCGCCGCGCCTGGGCTATACTTGCGGCGAGGAACGCAAGCAAGGGGCGAACCATGCCCAGGCGCGGCATTTCCATCGCGCCCATCCCACCAAAGGCCGAGTGCGAATGACTGTTCCCGTCCATCTCCAACCGCTGCGCCGCCTTCTGCGGGAGCGCCGCCTGTGGGCGCGCGTCCTGGCCGTGGCGCTGGCCGTCGCGGCGTGGCGCGGCGTGGACCGGCCTCCCGCGCCCCTGGTAGCGCCCGGCCCGCCGCAGACCGTCGTTACCCGCAACCCGAAACTGGGCCTGCACACGCGCCTGACCGACGAGGTGGAGCCGTGGAAGATCAAGCGCTCGCTCCAGATGGTGCGGGAGATGGGCGCGCCGTGGATCGTGGAGTATTTCCCCTGGGCCTACTACGAGCCGGAGAAGGGCCGCTTTGACTGGACCCATGCCGACCTGGTGGTGGACCACGCCGTGGCCCAGGGGCTGACGGTCATCGCGCGGCTGGGGTTTGTGCCCGTGTGGGCGCGGCCCGAGGAGACCACGTTTACCTACCTGGACGCGGACGGCTACGACGATTTCGCCGACTACGCCGCCGCCTTTGTGGAGCATTTCCGCGGGCGCGTGTCCTACGTCATCATCTGGAACGAGCCCAACCTGGCCGCCGAGTGGGGCAATCGCCCGCCCGACCCCCAGGCGTACACGGCCCTGCTCAAGAGCGCCTACACGCGCATCAAGGCCGCCGCGCCCGAGGTTACCGTGCTGGCCCCGGCACTCGCGCCGACGCTGGCCCCGCCGGGCAACCCGTGGGCCATGGAGGATCTGGCGTTTCTGCAGGCGATGTACGACGCGGGCGCCGCGCCGTACTTTGACGCCCTGGCCGCCCACACCTACGGCTGGGGCTTCCCCGCCGACGACCCGCCCGCCGCCGACAAGGTAAACTTCCGCCGCGTGGAACTGGTGCGCGCGCTGATGGTGGCCCGCGGCGACGGCGACAAGGACGTGTTCATCACCGAAACGGCCTGGAACGACCACCCCCGCTGGACCAAGGCGGTCAAGCCGGCCCAGCGCATCGCCTACTCGGTGGAGGCGGCCCGCATGGCGCTGGAGGACTGGCCCTGGTGTCGCGCGCTGGTGTTCTGGGTGTTGCGGTTCCCGCGTCCGCAGTTGACCTATCAGGACGCGTTCACGTTCGTAACGTCCGACTTCGTCGCAAAGCCGGTGTACTCGGCGTTGCAGGAAGCCTACGCGGGCAGGTGAGCCCTCGGCCACCGGCCGATCGCTGGCGGCGGATCGCCACCGGCCGACCGCTGACCGCTGATCGCTGACGGCTATTCAAGGGAGCACAATGAATCGCAAACGCTGGTATCTCGTGGCGGGACTCGTAACCGTGGCCATCGCCGCAGCCATCCTCCTGCGCCTGCTGGGGGGCGGCGAGCGCGACAAGGTCTGGGCGCGCATCCACCGCGAGGGCGTGCTGCGCGTCGGCATGGACGCCAGTTACCCGCCCTTTGAGTTCGTGGACGGCGCGGGGCAGTTCCGCGGCCTGGATGTGGACCTGGCCCAGGCGCTGGCCGAGCGGTGGGGCGTGCGGCTGGAGATCGCCAACGTGGGATTTGACGGCCTGTACGACGCGCTGCGCAACAAGAAGTTTGACCTCATCGTGTCGGCGCTCCCCTACGACCCATTCCTGCGCAAGGATTTCGCCTTCTCGTATGCCTATTTCAACGCCGGCCTGCGCTGGGTGGCGCGCCCCGACGTCCTGGCGACGCTGGCCGACCCGTCGGGCAGGCGCGTGGCCGTGCAGACGGGTTCCGCCGCCGACGTGCACGCGCGCACGCTCCAGCGCCGCTTCCCCCAGATGGCGCTGGTCATGCGGGATGAAGTGGCGGATGTGCAGGATGCGCTCGCCCGTGGCGACGCCGACGCGGCCATTCTGGACGGCGTGAGCGCGCTCCAGTTCGTGGCCGCCCACCCCGACTTCGCCATCGGCGACTCGCTCCTGACCGACGAGCCCTACGTCATCGCCATGCCGCTGGACGCTCCGACGCTGAAGCGCGAGGTCAACGCCGCGCTGGTGGCGTTCCGCGAGTCGGGGCAACTGGACGCGTGGATCGCCGCGTGGATAGGCGGCCGCTAGGAGAATCCTGCGCCGTCGTCCATCGGCCCCGCTACCGGCAACTTACCACCAGTTCGTGAGACCTGCGGTCGCCCAGGTTTGCGCGCACTCGCCGGCCGAGGATCTCCTGCCCGTCCAAGCGGATGCTGACCACGTCCCCGCCCAGGTTGTAGGGCACGCTGACCCCCAGGATGCTCACGGAGACGCGGCCCGGTTCCGTAGAGTCCACGTCCACCGCCAGGCGAGGAAGCGACACGCTGCCCGACCCGCCCGAGGGAATGGGAGCCGAGGGCAGGCTGACGCCCGGGATGGGGAACGGCAGACTGGCGGGCAGGATGATGGTGCTGCACCCGTTGTTGAAGATGGCGATGTCCACCGCCGTCGCTTCGGCGTAGATGACCGCCGCGCCGACGATGACCGCGGCCGCGATCAACGCGCCCGCCAACACCTTGGCGCCCGATCGCCCGGCGGGGAATTGCTTCAGCAGGCGCTCAATCTCGGTGTCCAGCACCTTGCAGGCTTGTTTCAGCCCTTTGCGCGTCGTGTCCACGGGGCGCATGGCATTCTGGATGCGCTCGTAGCAGTCGGGCGGGATGACGGGCGTGTACTCCTGGAGGAGGTCGGCCAGGTCGCGCATAAGGCCGTACCACTCGTCGGCGCTGCTGAGAATCTTGCAAGCAGCGCGCAGACGCTTGAGGTATAGGAGGAAGGCCGCGCGCGCCTTTCGCTTCTTCTCCTTCTCCTCCTTGCGGGACATGGAGCGGTTGGGCATCGCGTGCCCTCCTTTCTCGGCACGGCCTTGGCGGCGGTCGCCGAACGCGCGCAGTGTACCACGTCCCCGCACGCCGTCAAGCCGC
>JBBIHX010000204.1:0-4570 GCA_037446815.1 Caldilineae bacterium
ACCTGGCGGCTCCGGCGTCGGACTTCATCACGGGGCAGATTATCTTTGCCGATGGAGGCATCACGGCATCTCAATGAGGAGATGAGTAGACCATGGAACGCATGTGTCGGTGGTTCGCGGAGATTTCGCGGAACGATGTGGCGCTGGCCGGGGGGAAGGGGGCGAATCTGGGTGACATGGCGCAGGCGGGCTTGCCCATCCCGCCTGGGTTTGTGATTCTCTCGTCGGCGTATCGCAGGGTTGCGGCGGCGCTGGGCCTGGACGAGCAGATCGCCCGCATTCTCTGCGATGTGGACTATTCTGATAGCGGCGGTTTGCAGCGCGCGGAGCATGAGGTGCGGGCGCTGTTCGCCGATATCCCCATCCCCGGCGATCTCCGGGATGAGATCGTGGCCCATTATCGCGGGCTTGGCGATGGGGCGGCGGTGGCAGTCCGCTCCAGCGCCACGGCCGAGGACCTGGCCGGGGCCAGTTTTGCAGGCCAGCAGGAGACTTTTCTGAACGTGGTTGGCGAGGACGACCTGTTGCGTGCGGTGCGCGGGTGTTGGTCCTCGCTTTTCACATCCCAGGCCATCTTCTACCGCCATCAGAAGGGGTTTGAGCATTCCGAGGTGTCCATGGCGGTGGTGGTGCAGAAGATGGTAAACTCGGAGAAGTCGGGCGTTACCTTCACCGTGGACCCCGTGATGCGTAATCACTTCCAGATGACGATTGAGGCCGTGTGGGGGCTTGGCGAGGGGATCGTGTCGGGCACGATTACGCCGGATCACTACAAGGTGGATCGCGAGACCTACGAAATCGTGTACGAATTCGTGCCCGAGAAGCATATCATGGTGTGCCGCGACGGGCATTGCGGTGTCATCACGCTTGAGGTGCCGGCCGATAAGGTGGCGGCTAAGGTGCTGACGCTGGACGAGTTGCGGCAATTGGTGGACCTTGGGAACAAGGTGGAGCGACATTTCGGATGCCCGCAGGATATTGAGTGGGCGTCGGAGGGTGGCGTGATTTATCTCCTGCAAAGCCGCCCGATAACTTGTCTATAGAGGGGTGAGATGCTACAACTTTCAGAAGAGATGTCTTCGGGCGAGGCCCGACTCAGGGTGGATGTGTATGGCAACCGTCCGGTGGAGCACGTGCTGGACGAGATGACGTTCCTAAACTACCGCCTCGCCAGCGTTCGGATTGAGGAGCGGGTTACCCGCGCCAAGCCGGACATCATCTGGCGTCAAGATGTGGCCCGCAAGGATATTCGCTATGAGGATGGCATTCTGTTCCTTGATGGCGAATGGTTTCAGGGCGAGGTGCAGAAGGTGCTGGTAACCATGCTGGCCTTCCGCATGGAGGAGCATGGCTTGCATCCGTTCCACGCGTCGGCGGTGCGGTATCGGGATCGCACCATCATGTTCCTGGGCGGCGAATCCAACCACGGCAAGACGATGTCGCAGATTGAGAGCTGCCGCCGCGGGGGGCTTGTCGTCTCCACAGAGACGACGGTGGTTGACGAGCGCGGCTGGGCCGTGATGGGCTCCAAGTCGGTCTTCTTGCGGCAGCGTTCCAAAGGCACCGAGCGCGCCGACCTGCCGAATCAGGATCAGGGAGTGGCCAAGTTCTTTGACAAGACGCCCGAATTCGTGAACTACGATGAGCCGAGCAACGTGGATATCGTCATTCTCCCCTCCATTGACGGGAACTTTGATACGGCCGTGATTGAGATGATCCCGTTTGAGCGGGAGTACCAGACGTACCACTCGGTGATGAACTACTTTGGCCTCAATCAGTTGCTGTCGCCTGGGCTGGCGATGCCCATTGTGGATACGGACGAGCGGAGGATGCGCCGCGCCGACTTCGTGCACCGATTCGCCGTTCGGCCCTACTATCTGATTCGGGCGAAGAACCCGCAGTTGGTTTTGGACGAGGTGGAGAAACTGCTCTAGGAGATGCGGCGAGGCTGGCCGCGCAGGGAGGGCGAGCATGGAGTCAAGACCGATGGGCGGCACGGAAGGGGGCGCTTTCCCCAAGACGGCGCTCAGCGACCGCGTGCGGGATTTTATCATCAAGGCCATCATGAGCGGGGAGATGAAGCCGGGCCAGCGCATTGTGGAGAGCGCGCTAGCGCGGCAGTTGGGGGTGAGTCAAGCGCCCGTTCGGGAGGCCATCCGCGACCTGGTGCTCATGGGGTTCCTAGAGACCGAGCCGTACAAAGGCACATTCGTGCGCTCCTTCACCGCCGAGGAATTGTACGAGGTGTACACGGTCCGCGCGGCCCTGGAAGCCCTCGCCGCACGTTTGGCGGCCACTCGCGTAACCGATGAGGACCTGGCCGCGCTCCAGGGCATCCTGGACCAGATGGTGGAGGCCGGCAAGGCCAACGATGGGAATCGCATGGTGCGCCTGGACAACGTTTTCCACGAGACTATCCTCAAGTTGTCGGGAAATCGGCTGCTATACCATCTGTGGCAGACCCTCCGCTTCGGGTACTGGACCATCGTAACGACCCGCGTGTCCGACTACAACCTAGAGGAACTGGCTGCGCGCCATGGGGATCTGCTCAAGGCGCTGGAAACGCGGAATCCCCAGAAGGCTATGACGGCGATGCGACGCCACATTGAGGATTTGGGCAAACCGCCCGAGAACTTCGGCCAGGAGAATGGGCTGGAATGATGGCGGATTCGGCCCTGGCCCGTGCGCGAGAACTGTTCCTGCGCGACGATAACCTGTACGGCTGCGCCGAAACGACGGTGGTGGCGCTGCTGGAGGCGTTCGGCCTGGGCGATGAGACCGATTCGGCGCTGTGCATGGCGTTGAACGGCGGCGTGGCGTGGCGGGGTTGGGTGTGCGGCGCGATTTCGGGCGCGGCCATCGCGGTGGGACGCCTGGCGGCGTTGCGCATCCCCGACCACAAGGAAGCGAAGCGGGTGAGCAGGGCCCTCATCAACAACTTCATAGACGAATTCCGCGCGGCTTTCGGCTGCACGAACTGCCGCGACTTGATTGGGCTGGACATACGCGACCCGGCCCACCATGCGCGCTTTATTGAAAGCGGCGTCTGGCGGGACGTGTGTATGCGTCAGATTGAGTTTGCAGTGCGCCGCCTCGCTCCCCTTGGCGACGCGGGTGAGTGGGACAGCGTCGTTTCCGAACTGCAGTAAGTGTGTGGGAGGCTGCCATGACACAGGAGATACGGATGCCCCAGTTGGGGCTGACGATGGAACGGGGAAAGATCGTGAAGTGGCTGGTGGGCGTGGGAGATCGCGTGGCCCGCGGCCAGCCGATCTTTGAGGTTGAGACGGACAAGGCCATCGTAACGGTGGAATCGCAAGAGACGGGGACGGTGGCGCGGATCCTTGTGGCCGAA
This sequence comes from Caldilineae bacterium, assembly GCA_037446815.1. Classification (GTDB taxonomy): domain Bacteria; phylum Chloroflexota; class Anaerolineae; order DTLA01; family DTLA01; genus DTLA01. Next base: position 3,356 of record JBBIHX010000204.1, read on the forward strand.
GGGGAAGAAGCGCCGGTTGGGGCGGCGGTGGCCGTTCTGGCCGGGGCGGCAGAATCCGTGCCCGAGGCGGCCCCGAAGCCACCGGAGCCGAAGCGCGCGGCTGAACCTGCGGCGACAGCGGTCCGGGGCGAGGCGTCATGGAAGGCGCGCGTGGAGGCGCGGAAGGCCGGGCTGGACATCGCGAGCATCGCGGGGAGCGGCCCCGGCGGGCGTGTGGTGGCGGCGGACGTGGCGCGGGCCGTTGCCGAAAAGGCGGCTCCGGCGGCGGAGGCTGTGAAGGCGTCGCCGGCGGCGGAGAAGTTGGCGGCGGCGCTGGGCCTGGAGTTGCGCACGATTGCGGGGAGCGGGCCCGGCGGCCGGGTGATGGAAGAAGATGTCCTGCGGGCGGCCGCGGCCATCATCCGCGGGCGTGCGGTGGCGCCGCAGGCTCCCGTCGCGCCGTCGGGCGTGGTAGAGAGCGTGCCCCTGACGGGCGTGCGCGGGATCGTGTCGCGGCGCATGGCCGAAAGCGCGCGGGAGACGGCGCGCGTAACGCTGTTCCGCGAAGTGGACGCAGGCAAGATGACAGAGTTGCGCGACTGCCTCAAGGGCGAGGGGGTGGAAATCACATACAACGACATTCTGATTCGCGTGTGCGCGGCGGCGTTGCGGCGACATCCAGAGGCGAATGCGCGGATGGCGGAGGGTCGGATTGAGCGGCTCGCCGAGGTGAACATCGGGCTGGCCGTGGACACGGAGCGGGGGCTGCTGGTGCCGGTGATTCGTGGCGCCGACCGGATGAGCCTGTCGGAGGTGGCGCGAGAGCGGGCGCGGCTGGTGGAGGGAGCGCGGAGCGGCAGGATCGCGCCCGAAGACCTGACGGGCGGGACGTTCACCATCACGAACCTAGGAATGTACGGCGTGGAGGGGTTCACGCCGATTATCAATCTGCCGGAGTGCTGCATCCTTGGAGTCGGGCGCATCGTGAAGAAGGCCGTGGTGTGCGATGAATGCGACGAAATCACGATTCGGCCCATGATGGTGTTGAGCCTGGTGTTTGACCATCGGGTGATAGACGGGGCTCCGGCGGCGAGATTCCTGGACACGATCGCGCGGCTGATAGAAGAGCCGGCGCTGTTATTGACATAACGCGGAGGGCATGGATGAGCAAGAAGACTACAGAGACGATGGAGGCCCCGCCGGAGGACCTGACGCGGGCGCAGTTGCTGGCGATGT
>JBBIHX010000205.1:0-1852 GCA_037446815.1 Caldilineae bacterium
CTCAGCACTCGGACACGGTTCCAAAGTCTGTTGGTAACCGCCATTGCGAGGGCGCGGGCAATGCCCTCACCCCAGCCCTCTCCCAGCGGGAGAGGGAGCCACGCCCGGCCTTCGGCCTCCTGAGGTTGGGCGAGATTACAAGGTGCGACGCACCTCCGAGGTCCGTCGCACGTGCCCGATTCGCGTGGATTCGCGTTAGGGAGCAGCACTCGGGGTTCATGTGGTGTCGGTCTGCCCGCGCGGTCTTTCTGCTGCGTCTATCACGGTGAGCCGATAGCGCAGTATCTCGGACAGCGAGATGCTTCGCCGCTCCGTGGCTCAGGATGACAGCCCCGTTGTGTCATGCTGAGCCAAAGGCGAAGCATCTCGGTCAGCGAGATTCTTCGCGGCTTCGCCGCTCAGAATGACAGTTCCCAGGGATTGAATTAACATGCGCAGCACTCTCATAGATGCCCAGGACGCCGCCTCCCCACTCTGTCATGCTGAGCCAAAGGCGAAGCATCTCGCGGCGCGTATCCGCGGATAGCACGGATTGGACGGATGACGGAGGCGAGATTCTTCGCGGCTCCCGCCCTGAATCCTTTTGCCCCTTCGCGCATCCAAATATCGGAATATTCACCCGCGGCTGCGCGCCGACGGGGTATATACAGGAGGTGGTCGTATGTGGTATCCGATTTTCAGGCCGCGATGGGCACGCCGTGGCCCGTGGGGAGAGCTCGGCGAGGGCTGGGGCGGCGAGCCGGAGGAGCGCACATGGGCGCCGCCCGTGGACATCTTTGACCTGGGCGACCGACTGGTCATCTACGCTGATTTGCCCGGTGTGGAGCGCGAATCCATTGACGTTACGCTGGAAGGCGACACGCTGACGTTGCGCGCCGAGCGCAAAGCCTATCCGGAGGAGGCTGATTACCTCTGCTGCGAGCGCACCAGCGGCACCTACCGTCGCGTCATCCAGATTCCCATGGAGGTGGACGCCCAGAACATTGAGGCTCACTACGAGGATGGCATCCTGAAAATCACGCTGCCCAAGGCGCCGGAACTCAAGCCGCGCAAAATCAGCATCGCAACGAAATGACGCAAGCCGCGCAGAAGCACGGGGAGTCCAGTCGTCCCCGTGTTTCTGCGCCCATAACCCATTGTGAGGAGGGCATGATATGCCGATGATTCAACCCAAAGACCGTGAGTACCTACAGAAGGAGTTCGCGGCCAAACTGGTGCACCCCGTCAAATTGGTCATGGTAACGCAGGACTTTGAGTGCGACTTCTGCAAGGAAACCCGCGAGATCGTGGAGGAACTGGCCGAACTGTCCGATAAGATCACGGCGGAGGTGTACGACTTCGTCGCCGATAAGGACAAGATCGCGCCGTACAACATCGCCCGAATCCCGGCCATCGCCGTCATCGGCGAGAAGGACTACGGCATCCGCTTCTACGGCATCCCGTCGGGGTATGAGTTCTCGTCGCTGGTGGAGAGCATCATGATGGTGTCGCGGCGCGAGAGCGGGCTGAAGGACGCCACCAAGAAGGCGCTGGCGGAACTAAAGCAGGACCTGCACATCCAGGTGTTCGTAACGCCCACCTGACCGTACTGCCCGCGAGCCGTGCTGCTCGCGTTCCAGATGGCGCTGGAGAGCGACCGCGTCCGCGCCGACATGGTGGAGGCGATGGAATTCCCCGACTTGGCCATCAAGTACCAGGTGCAAGGGGTGCCGCGCTCGGTCGTCAACGAGACCATCGCGGTGGAGGGGGCTTATCCGGAACCGCTGTTCGTCCAGGAAGTTTGGAAGCAGTTGAAGTAGGCTGTGGGGACAGGTGCGGCGTGCTTTCCGTGCGCCGCACCTGTTTTTGTCCC
>JBBIHX010000205.1:1952-4534 GCA_037446815.1 Caldilineae bacterium
CCGAGATCCTTCGCTTCGCTCAGGATGACACAATCAGGCTGTCATTCCGAGCGGCGAAGCGGCGAGGGATCTCGTTGGCCGAGATCCTTCGCTTCGCTCAGGATGGCAGGTAGTCGCGCGGGGCAGGCGGCCTGCCCGTTACTCCTCCCCCGCCAGGCGGCGCAGTTCCGCCTCGTCTATCATGGGAACGCCCAGCTGGACGGCCTTGTTGTACTTCGTGCCGCCCGGCGACGCGCCCACCACCAAGTAGTCCGTCTTGGCGCTGACCGAGTCGGTAACCTTGCCGCCGTGGGCGCGGATGAACTCCGCGGCCTCGTCGCGGCTCATGGAGGGCAGTGTGCCGGTGATGACGAACGTCTTGCCCGCCAGCGGCTGAGGCCCCGCGGGCGCTTCGGCGCGCACGTCGGCCAGGCGCACGCCGGCCCGCCGCAACTTCTCTACCACCGCGCGGTTGCTGGGGCTGGCGAAGAACTCCACCACGGCCCGCGCCGTGTACGGCCCCAGGCCCGGCACCTGCTGCAACTCCTCCTCCGTCGCGGCCATCAGCGCGTCTATGGAGCCGAAATGCTCCGCCAAGATGCCCGCGACGACCGAGCCCACGTGCCGAATCCCCAGCGCCGTCAGCAGCCGCTGGAGCGGGCGGTTCTTGGACACCTCAATGGCCGCCAGCAGGTTCTCGGCGCTCTTGTCGGCGAACCCCTCCAGGCCCAGAATCTGCTCCTTGGTGAGGTAGTAGAAGTCGGCCACGTCGTGGAGCAGGCCAGCGTCCACGAACTCCTCGGCCAGGCGCGAGCCGAATCCGACGATGTCCATGGCCCCGCGCGACGCGAAGTGTTCCACCTTGCGCACCAACTGGGCCGGGCACGAGGCGTTGACGCAGTAGTAGGCCACCTCATCCTCGGCGCGGTAGACCGGCTCGCCGCATACGGGGCAATGGGTGGGGGGCGTGATGGGCTGCTCGTCGCCGTCGCGGAGCGACTCCACCGGCCCGACGACCTGGGGAATCACATCGCCCGCGCGCTGGAGAATGACCGTGTCGCCCACGCGGATGTCCTTGCGTGCGATGTCGTCAAAGTTGTGGAGCGTGGCCTGCTTGATGGTAACGCCACCCACGCGCACCGGCTCTAGGATGGCGTAGGGGTTGAGCGTTCCCGTGCGGCCCACGTTGATGCCCACTGCCACCAGTTTCGTGGCTGCCTGCCGCGCCGCGAACTTGAACGCCACCGCCCCGCGCGGATCTTTGCCCACAAACCCCAACGCATCCTGAATCCGCAGGTCGTTGATCTTGATGACAACGCCGTCTATCTCGTAGGGCAACGTGTCCCGTTCCGACTCCCACACCCGATACATCTCCATGACGGCATCCAGGCTGGGGCAGAGTTCGCACCCATCGGCCACGGGGAACCCCATCCGCTTCAGGTATTCCAGCACGTCCCACTGGTGGGAGATGTCCACGCCGTCGGCGTCCACGATGGCGTAGGTGTACAGGCGCAGCGGGCGCGAGGCGGTGATGGTGGGGTCCAACTGGCGCAGCGAGCCGGCGGCGGCATTGCGCGGGTTGGCGAAGGTCTTCTCGCCGCGCTCCTCCTGGCGGCGGTTGAACGCCTCAAAGTCGGCCAGGGCCATGTACGCCTCGCCGCGCACGACCAACCGCGCGGGCGGCCGCTCGTTGCCCGTTACCGGAATCCGCAGCGGGACCTGGCGCACGGTGCGCAGATTGGCCGTAACGTCCTCGCCCACCTCGCCGTCGCCACGGGTGGCCCCCTGGGTGAACACGCCGTTGATGTAGGTCAGGACGACGGTCAGGCCGTCAATCTTCGGCTCCACGACGTACTCCAGGGGCGTGCCGTCGGGCAGGAGTTTGCGGTTGCGTTCCTCCCAGGCGCGCAGTTCCTCCTCGGAGAAGACGTTGGCCAGGCTGAGGATCGGACGGGGATGGCGCACCTTCTCAAACCGTTCCAACGGCGCGCCACCGACCCGCTGGGTGGGCGAGTCGGGAGTGATGAGTTCGGGGTGTTCGGCCTCCAGCGCCTTGAGCCGCTGGAACAGGGCGTCGTATTCGGCGTCGGAGATCTCCGGCGCGTCCAGGACGTGGTAACGGTAGTTGTGGTAGCGGATGAGTTCCCGCAGGCGTTCCAGTTCCTCTTGTACGGACATATTCCCTCCTCGCGGCGCGGTTGTTGCGAGCGCCTCTGACCGATGGGCGGCTCCCTCGCCGTCTGGCACCTCACCGTCGGCCTTCTCCCTGGGTGCGGGGGAGCGATGCCCTCACCCCAGCCCTCTCCCAGCGGGCGAGGGAGCGACGCCCTCACCTCCGACTCCATTCGCGTGGATTCGCGTTATTCGCGGTTGCCGTCCTCCCAGACTGCTTTGGACGCTCCCGGCCTTGCAATAATGGCTATCAACGGGCCTCAAGGCCGACTGTCCACGGCATTCGGTTCCAAGGTCTGTTCCTGGTTGTCATTGCGAGGGTGCGGAGCGCCCGAAGCAATCTCTGGGGCGTGGGATTGCTTCGCTTCGCTCGCAATGACACACGAGGAGAGTGTCCATGCGGTTCACCAACACAGTTTGGAACCGAATCC
>JBBIHX010000206.1:0-4516 GCA_037446815.1 Caldilineae bacterium
TGGAGCCGATTCGCGCCGGCAGGGGTGCCCGTCTCCTACCGCACCGCCAGCGCCTCCAGCAACTGATAGCGCAGCGTCGCGAACTCCGGCGACGCCGTCATGGAGCGCCTGCGCGGGCGCGGCAACGGCACCGCAAGCACCGCCCGCACCCGCCCAGGCCGCGGCGTCAGCACATACACCCGATCCGACAGGAACACCGCCTCATCCACGTCGTGGGTGATGAACAGGATGGTCTTCCGAAATCGCTCCCATACCCCCAGCAGCCACTCCTGCAACTCCATGCGCGTCAGCGCATCCAGCGCGCCGAACGGCTCGTCCAGCAGCAGGACTTCGCGATGGGTCAGGAAGGTGCGGAGCAGGGCCGCCCGCTGCTTCATCCCGCCCGACAGCACCGCCGGATAGGCGTCGGCGAATCCCTCCAGGCCGAACAGGGGGAGCAACTCCCGCGCCTCGCGGCGGCTCTCCTGCAGGTCCTCGCCGCGCAGTTCCGGCCCCAGAATCACGTTATCCAGCACGGAGCGCCAGGGCAGAAGCAAATCCTTCTGCGGCATGTACCCCACCAGCCCCGCGCGCCGCGACGCCACCTGCCCGTCCAGCAGCACGTGCCCCTCGTCCGGCTCCAGCAGGCCGCAGATGATGTTGAACAGGGTGCTCTTGCCGCAGCCGCTCGGGCCGATGAGCGACACGAATTCCCCCGCGCGGGCGTGAAGGCTCACGTCCTCCAGCGCCTTCAGCGGCACCCCGTCCACCTTGAACCACTTGGTGATGCCGGTCAGTTCCAGTTTGCAGGGCGCATCAGGGCAGGAAGTCATTGGTGAACGCCTTGTCGGGGTCAAAGTCGCCGCTGATGAGGCCGTTGGTCTTCATCCAGTCGCCGAAGGTGCGCCACACCTCGGCCTTCTGCACGCCCCACTTGGGCGCTTCGGCCTTGTAGCGCGGGCTGAGCCATTCCTGGCTTCGGCGGATGAGTTCCGGGTCGCTTTCCGGGGCGTACTTCAGCAGAATCTCGGCGGACTCGGACGGGTGGGCGATGGCGTACTCGTACCCCTTGGCCGTGGCCGCCATGAATCGCCGCACCAAATCCGGCTTCTGCTGAATCGTCGTCTCGCCGGCGATGACCACCGGCGTGTAGTAGTCGGGCACGCACGAGCCGTACAGCGGAATGGTGTTCAGTTCGTAGCCCTTGATCTGCGCCTGCACGCCGTCCCACGCCAGGAAAATCCAGGCGATGTCCACGCGCCCGCCCAGCAGCGCCGGGAACGCGTCAAACCCCACGTCCACGAAGGTGAGTTTGCCGAAATCGGCGTTGTCGCACGCCATCAGTCCCTTGATGACCGCCTGTTCCAACGGCAGGCCGTAGGACGCATACGTCTTGCCCTCAAAATCCTTGGGGCGCGTGATGTTCTTCTCCTTGAGCGACGCGAAGGCCGACGTGTTGTGCTGGATGATGGCCGCCAGCGACACCACCGGAATCCCCTGCGACCGGGCGATGGTAACCTCCTCCTGGAAACTCACGCCGAACTCGGTATGGCCGAAGGCGACCTGCTTCAGGGCCGCCGCGGGATCCGACGGAATCTGGATGTCCAGGTCAATGCCCTGCTCCGTGTACCAGCCCTTGTCCAGCGCCACGTAGAAGCCGGTGTGATTCGTGTTCGGCACCCAGTCCAGCGACAGCGTGGCCTTCACCGGCCCGGGCGTCGGCGTGGGCGTGGCCCTCGGCCCGCACGACGCCAATATCACGAGGGCAACCACCATCAGGACCGACAAGATTCGTTTGGACATGGCACACCTCCTACATTTCCTCCCATCTTTCTTCGCGCGCCTTCGTGTAGAACCACGGAAGCGCGAGACGTTCTATGACGACTACGGCCAGGAACAGCGCCAGGCTGAGCGCGGAGACCACGGCGATGGTGGCGAAGACCCAGTCGGTGCGGAACGAGTTGCTGGCGCGGAGCATGAACACGCCCAGCCCTCGGCTCGCGCCCACCCACTCGCCGATGATGGCCCCCACCACGCTGTACGTGATGGCTACCTTGATGCCCGTGAACATCCCCGGCAACGAGGCCGGCACCCGCACCTTGAAGAACACCTGGCGGCGCGTCGCCCCCATGGATTGCAGCAGCGCGATGAGGTCGGGGTCGGTGGAGCGCAGGCCGTCCGCCGTGCCCACGACGATGGGGAAGAAGCAGACCAGCCCCACCACGATGACCTTCGGGAGCAGGCCGTAGCCAAACCAGATGACCAGCAGGGGCGCGACGGCGATGATGGGAATCGTCTGCGACACAACCAGCAGGGGATACAGGGCGCGGCGAAGCGTGGCCGAGAGGTCTATCAGGAGCGCCAACATCAGCCCGCTTGCCAGCGCGGCAGCGAACCCGACGAGCGTCTCCACCACCGTCTGGGCCAGGTGCGGCCCCAGGAGACCGCGCGCGTCCACGGCGGCCTTGGCGATGGCCGACGGCGCCGGCAAGAGCCACGCCTGGATGCGCCACACGGCCGTGGCCGCTTCCCACACGGCGAACACCAGCGCCACCAGGAGCAGCGCCGGGCCGTACTCGGCAATGGCCTGCCCGACCCCGGGCAAACGGATGCGCGCGTTCCGCCTCATGCTTGCTCCTCCCTGGGCGGCACTGGGCATGCGTTGGTCAGCGTGATGACCAGCACCGCTGGGCCCAGTTCGGCGGCGCGGCGAAAGCCATCGCGGAGCGCGGCCAGAATCGCGTCGTCGTCGCCCCACACGAGCGTGCTCATCGGCCCGGGCGTGTAGTCCAGGCCGTGGGCCGCGAGCGCCTTCCATATCTCCGCAATGGCCGGCTCCAGATCCGCCTGGCCCAACGGGTACAGACTCACCTGCGCGGATACGCCAATCATACGTCCACCCTCCCCACCAAAAGCGCGCCGAACGGACGCAGCGCCTTGCGCCCCACACGCTCCAGGGGCCACGCCGCGCGCAGCCCTTGCCCGCCCGGCAGCACGAACACCGAACTGCTCCACCGCACCTTGCCGAATGGCGCGAGGAGCCGCACGAATTCCGCGGGCGCGAAGAAATGCGCCGCCGCGAAGGGGTCGGACGGGTTGCGGCGGGCAGCCCTGCGCCGAACCCACGCCCACGGCGACCAGGCGTTCAGCGCGCCCACGACCATCCGGCCGCCCCTTCGGCAGACCCTTGCCATCTCCGCCGCCGCCCGCGTGGGGTCCGGAACAAACTCCAGCGCGGTAACGCACAGCACCAGGTCAAACGCCGCGTCGCCGAACGGTAGCGCGGCCGCGTCGGCCTGGATCAGCGCGGGCATGTTCGGCTTCGCGGCGGCCACGCGCAACATCGCCCGCGACACGTCCACGCCCACCACCCGCGCGCCCCGCTCCGCCAGGAACTGCGCGAAGTGGCCGGTGCCCGTACCCACGTCCAGCGCAGCCTGGCCCGCCACCGGCCCCAGGAACCGCGCCAGAAGGTCCTTCTCCAGCAGGTCAACCGTGCCGCCCAGGGGCGTGTCAAACCACGAATCGTATAGGTCTGCGAAGGGGTCAAACGGCCCCTGCATCGGCATCTCGCTCCTCCTCCCTGTGGATCACCACGGCGAGCAGGATTCCGTCCGCTGTGGACACGCGGGCCATCGGGCCGAGCATGACGTTGCTGATGCCCCGGCCTGGCCCCATGAACAGACTCTCGCGCCGCAGAGGATACTCCAGCCCTTCGGTCTCAATGCCCCGGACTTCGGGGGTGAGCGGGATGAGCGAGACCGTATCGCCGCGCGCGCCGCGAATCTCGGCCTGCTCCCAAATCACGAACGCCTCCATGCGCCCATCCACCAGGCGCACGCGCCTGCCGCGCAACTGCGACATGGTGAGCAGGTACACGTTGCCCAGGGTGTGGTCCAGGCGGCCCCCCAGCGCCCCGGCGATGGTGATGTCATCGGCCCCGCGCCGCACCGCCTCCAACAGCGCCAACTCCAGGTCGGTCTCGTCCTTGCGCGATGGGACGGTGATGATCTCCACCCCCGCCTGCCGCAGCGAGTACAGGACGTCAGGCGCGAGGGAATCCATGTCGCCCACGACCACGTGCGGGCGGACGCCGGCGACCAGCGCGCGGGCTGCCCCGCCGTCGGCGGCGATGATGAGGTCCGCGCCTTGGGCCAGGCGTGGCAGCGCGCCGGTGTCGGCGTCGGTTGATGCTGCGATGATGAGCGTTCTCACATGCACCTCCGGCAAAACAAAAGCCACCTGCCCTGGATGGGCCGATGGCCATAGAAAAGCAGACTTCCCTACGCTAGCATTACCCAGGTCAGGTTCAAGGGGTCGATGCCGGGCTAGGCATCCTCTCAGCGCAGTTCCGTGCGCTCCCCCAGTCCTATTCGGTTGTCTGGGATAACTTTACACCGAGTTGCCCCCGCCGTCAAATCGCCGTACGGCGCCTCGCTCCGGAGGGTGGTGGTAACCGGCGTGGCGGGCGGCCCCGCTGTCATTAGGAGGGTACGAGAGGATACAGCGAGGAACAGGGAGGCAGGGCGACTCGGTT
>JBBIHX010000207.1:0-4505 GCA_037446815.1 Caldilineae bacterium
TGCGCGCCCGTTTTGACAGGCGCGCGTTCTTCCGGTATACTTAGCGTTGCAAAATAAATCGCGGGGCACGTTGCCGAGGCGGAGCGTGCTCGCAACGGCCTTTTCGGGAGCGAATGGCGTGGACGATTTGGATGTGGCGCGGTTTGAGGAAATGATCGCCCTTCTCGTGTGGCGGCAGCGCAGGCGGTTCGCACAGACGCTGAGCGCGCTGGGCCTCACCATGCCGCAGTTCCTCACGCTCATGGTCATCCAGGCCCACGGCGGAAGCCTTCCCATCGGCTCCTTGGCCGAGGCGACAGAGCAGTGCTCCGCAACCATGACCGGCATCGTGGACCGACTCGCCAGCACGGGCCTGGTGCGGCGGCAGCGCGACCCCAACGACCGCCGCTCGGTGCGGGTAACCCTGACCGCCGAAGGCGAGGCCCTCCTGGAGCGCGCAAGAGCCGAGCGGGTGGAGCGCACCCGCCAGTTGCTTGCGCACTTCACGCCCGAGGAGCGGGCCGACATCATGCGCTATCTGGAGCGCTACCTGAACGTGCTGGCGGAAGAATCCGAAGAGCCTACCTCTGCCGCGATTTAGCGCGCCCCCCGTCGCCGAGCAGGGCTTGCAGCAGCGGAAGCGCAGCGTGCGCGGCCCGCGCCCTGTGGGAAATGCGATTCTTGACCTCCGGCTCCAGTTCCGCCATGGTCTGCCCGCGTTCCAGGACGTAGACGATCGGGTCGTAGCCGAATCCGTGGCGTCCCCGAGGATGCGTTGTGATGAGGCCCTCGCATGTGCCTTCCGTGGTGAGCAGCACCCCATCCGGCGCGGCGATGGCGATGGCGCAGCGGAATCGCGCCGTGCGGCCCTCCGGCGGAATCTCGCCGAGCCGCCACAGCAGGAGTTCGTAGCGCTCACGGTCGGAGCGGCCCGGGCCCGAGTACCGCGCGGATCGGATGCCCGGGTCTCCGCCCAGCGCGTCCACCTCTAGGCCGGAATCATCGGCGAGGGTGAGTTCGCCAGTCAACCGCGCGAAGAACAGCGCCTTGAGGCGGGCGTTCTCGGCGAAGCCCACGTGTTCCTCTTCGGGCTCGGCCCGCACGCCCAGGTCGGCCAGGCTGACGAGCGCGATGGGCAACCCCGCGAGGAGTTCCTCGTACTCCCGCAGTTTGCCGCGGTTGTGCGTTGCGACCACGAGTGTGCGCATCGTCTGCTCCCTCGCCGTGGCAGGGGGCTACCTCACCCGCCGAATCTCAAAGACCACGGGGTTCTCGGCGTCGGGGCACGCGTGGGTTGCCACGTCTTTGTCCTCAAGCCAGGGGAAGGTCGCGCCGTACATCATCGCGAAGACCTTCGGCATGAGCGAATAGAGCGCGTGGAAGCAGATGTCGCCGTGGACGCCCGACTTGTCCATGACGATCTCATCGCCCACCTTGTGGCCCATGGCGCAGTGTCCTTCCTGGCGGATCACCGTGCAGATGATGCGGTAGGCCCTGGACTCATCCTCCATCTCGTTCCCTCCTGACAACTCACGTGCTGCAACCTATGCATGGGGCAGGCGCATGAAGAACATGAACCGCCCCGCGTTGGCCGCCCGCACGGGCCGCCCCGCGAGTTCGGTCTCCTGGAACAGCGATTCGTCCAGGGCCAGGGCCGCCGCGGCCAGCTCTTCTGCCGCCGACAGCACGAGCGGGGACGCCCCGTGTCCCGGCAGAAGCAGATCCACATCGGGCGACATCTCGGCCAGCAGGCGCAGCGTGGCCTGATACTCGGCCAGGCTTACGCCCTCGCCGATGCCCTGAAGCGGGCGGTCGGTGATGGTGTCCCCGACGAATAGAAGGCGGTTCCCCTCATCCAGTAGGCAAATGCTGCCGGCAGTGTGGCCGGGCGTGGGCAGAATCTCCAGCGTCCGCCCGCCCAGGTCTATCGTCTCGCCGCCGGCCAGGCGGTGTGTCGGCTCAGGCACCTGCGGGGCGTAGCACCTCAGGTCAAACCCGTCCGGCCAGGGAACGGGGAAATCCTCCGGCGTGGCCAGTTCGCGGAATCGGCGGGCCGTGTCCGCGACCTCTGCCAGCGACTCACGCTGGTGCACGAATGCGGTGTCAAAATGCGCGTTGCCGCCGACATGATCCAGGTGCGCGTGGGTGTTGACGACCAGGATGGGCGAATCCGTCAGCCCCCGCACCACCTCGCCGATGTCGCCGATGCCGAAGCCGGAGTCCACCAACATGGCCCAGTTCTCGCCCTGAACAAGATAGGCGTGTACCCTGCCGCCTTCGGTGATGCGGTGCACGCCTGGCGCGACGGGTGCTGTCTCAAACCACACGGGATTGCCTCCTCCATGCACAGGGTGAATCGTGAATTTGCGCGGCGGCATCAGTAGAGCACGCGGAGCACATAGGGCGCGTTGGGATGCGCGTCGCTGAAGGGATAGATCAAGATATAGTATTCGGTGGCGATGGGCGCGTTGAAGTAGATATACTCATCCACGCCGTTGCCATAGCGATCCGACTTGGCGATGTACTGATTCCCGCCGCTGGCCCCTGCCAGGAATAGGTAGATATCGTAGTCCCCGCTGGGCGGCACGTCCAGGGTGATGTCTATCGGCCCCGGAGCCGCCTTGACCAGGTAGAACCAATCGTAGTCCGTCATGCTGGCCAAGAACCCGACGTACCTCTGGCCGGAGACTATCGGCCCGAAGGCCTGCACTTGGAAGTTGTTGGGCTCGTGCTCATCGGTGCGCGAGCAGGCGATGGCGGGCAACCGCAGGCGGCCTGCCGGCGCGGGGGTGCTGCTGGGGGTAGGCGTGGGCGACGGGCCAGGCGTGGGCGTATCGGTGGGCGTGGGCGACGGCCCGGGCGTGAACGTGGGCGTGGCCGTCGGCGTGTCGGTCGCCGTCGGGGTCGGCGTGGCCGTCGGCGTCGCGGACGGCGTGGGGCTTGGTGTGGGCGACGGCCCGGGCGTGAACGTGGACGTCGGGGTCGTGGTGCGCGTCGCCGTGGCGGTGGTCGTGTTCGTGCGCGTCGGGGTCGGCGTGGCGGTCGGCGTGGCGGTGGGCGTGGGCGTGGGCGTAGGCGTAGGAGTTTGCGTCGGGCAGCACTTAAATATAATAGTAGGGGTGGCTGTGGCGGTCGCCGTGCGCGAAGCGGTAGGCGTGTTCGTTCGCGTTGCTGTCGCCGTGGGGCTGGCCGTGGACGTGCGGGTGGGCGTCTGCGTGCCGGTGGCTGTGGCGGTTGGCGTGCGCGACGCCGTTGGGGTCGCGGTGCGGGTGGCCGTCGCGGTGGCCGTGTTCGTGGGCGTGCGCGTCGGCGTGGGTGTTGGCGTGCGTGTCCGGGTGGATGTGGGCGTGAAGGTCGCGGACGCTCCCGAGACGATGATCTCGCCGTCGCGAATCTGCGCGGGGATGTATTCACCGAAGTTGTTGAGCAGTTGTACCCTGCTGAGAATCACGTCCGACCGGCCGGGCGAAGTGGCGGAAAAGGTGATGAGTACCATGTCATCGCTGCCGGAGAACGGCGAGCCGAGCAGGGTCGCCTCAAAGGTGATGACGCCCGTCGCATTGTCCGCGGCGTTCACGACAATCCACGACGCTGCCCCCCAAAGCGCCCCGGGCTCCACTTGCACGCCCGGCTTGCCGGAGTCGGCATCCACGACCTGGATTCTCGCGGGGTCAAACTGCACCGTGATTGCCGCGCCCTGCAGGTTGCTGACATCCTCAACCCACACCCGAGCCACGGCGGTTTGCCCAGGGGCGATGGTCTGCGTGTCGGGCAGGATCATGACCATCGGCTGTTGGGCATCGGGTTCCCGCGCCGCGACGATCCCCACGGCCACGCCCAGCGCGAGGATGCAAAACAGCGTTGCTGCCCCAGCGATAACCCAGCGTTTGGCCACTTCTCCGCCTCCTTGCCCAATCTAACGCGCGGGCGCCGCGCGGGGTACGAGGGATCCTAGGCAACGGGCGGAGCGAAGATCGCCAGAATCTCCACCGTCTCCGCGCCCGTGTTCTCCAGGCGGTGCTCAAGCCCCGGGGGCGCGTAGAAGCATGCCCCGGGGCCGAACGCGACGGGCGTATCGCCCAGGTAGCAGGTGCCCGTGCCCCGCAGGATGTAGAACGTCTCGGACGAGTTCGCGTGAACATGGGGCGGGATTTGCTTGCCCACGTCCACGCGGACGCGGCTCACGTTGAGCGCGGGGTTGACCGCGCCCGGCACCAGCACCTTCATGACCAGCCCCTCGTACCGAGGGTGGGGCCCCCAGGGGATGTCGTTCTCGTTCACGGCGTTGCCCGTCATAGGATGTCCTCCGCCAGACCGTTTGGCGCATTATAGAACGCGGCTGTACGCCTGTCAATCGGCGCCGCTCCCTCGCCCGGCGGGCTTAGCGTTACCCATAAGTCGCCTGCCGGGTGAAAGTGAGTAGAAACTCGAGTTTAGACAAAATTGGGGGCGGTTCTGCACTTGAGCAAAACCGCCCTTTGGTAGAAACTTGGGGTTGTGAACACTCAAGCGTCTACCAAAAAGAA
>JBBIHX010000208.1:0-4477 GCA_037446815.1 Caldilineae bacterium
CCGAGGCGCGAAGCGCCGAGGAATCTCGCCTTCCCCCTGTCCGCCCAATCCGCGCTGTCCGCGGATACCGCTGCGATTCGCCCTTATCAACGCCGCACGCGGGTAGTATACGTGGCGCGATAGCCCTACAGGAGGTGTGCCATGCGCCTGCCCTTCCGCATCGTCCGCGTGCGCGAGGCCGAAGCCGACGAGGAAGATGCGCCGCTGTTCCGCGCCATCGGCCCGTGGCCGTCGGACAAGGACCTTTCGCCCGCCACGTACCAGGAACTCCACGCCGCGGCCTACGAGGCGTACACGGGGAATCCCCTCGCTTTCCGCATCATAGAGATTCTCACCGCGTACCTGTGGGGGCGCGGGCCGACGATTACCGCCCCCGACCCCGCCGTCCAGGCGGCGCTGGATCGGTTCTGGGCTGCCAACGACATGAACCGCAAGGGCCGCGCCATCGTCCGCGAACTCCACCTGTACGGCGAGCAGTTCATCCGCTGGCTGCCCGACGGCACCATCTGGCAGATGGACCCGTCCACCATAGACGAACTCCAGACGGACCCCGCCAACGCGCAGGTGGTGGTGCGGGTCCACCGGATGGCCCCCGAAGGCGCGGCAGGCGCATGGTACGCCGTCCCCGACGAGGTGCAGCACTTCGCCATCCACAAGGTGTCCAACGCGCTACGGGGGCGCTCCACGTTGTGGGTGCTCCTGCCGTGGCTGCGGCGGTATCGCCAGTGGTTGGCCGACAGGGTCATGTTGAACCGCGGGCGGTCCTCGTGGTTGTGGACGGTGGCGGTGCGCAGCGCCACGCCCCAGAAGTTGCGCGCGAAGGCCAACCAGTACGCTCAGGCGCCGGAGCCTGGCTCGGTGCTATTCCACGCCGATGACGAAGAATGGCGGGCCGCCGCGCCCAATCTCCAGGCGGACGATGCCCGCTGGGACGGCCACGCCATCAAACTCATGATCGCGGCGGGCGCAGGCATCCCCATCCACTGGCTGAGCGAGGTGGAGAGCGGCACGCGGGCCGTGGCCGCGGAGATGGGCGGGCCGTCGCTGCGCACCTTTGAGGCCATGCGCGAAGAGGTGGCCGCGCTCCTGCGGGACGTGCTGGACCAGGCGCTGCGACGGCGGCTCGGACGGACGGCGCCGTACACCATCACATTCCCCGACCTCACACCCTCGGACAATCGCGAACAAGCCGCGGCCCTCGCGGCGCTGGTGCCTGCGCTGGCTGCCTCGGTGGATCGCGGGTGGCTGGACGACGCGACAGCTCGTCGGTGGCTGTTCAAGTTCGCAGGCGAAAAGGATGAGTAGCGCGGAGGGCGGTTCGGCGGCGCCGACGGGCCGTGGGGCCCCTGGTGTGGCGCGGCTAGCCGCCCAGGATGCCGTAGTGGAGCAGAAGCCATAGGGTGCACAAGCCCAGCGTGATGGCGGTTACGGGCAGCCCCCTCTTCAGCCAGTCCCCGTACCGAACGGGATAGCCGGCGCGCTCGGAGATGCCTGCCATCACCAGGTTGGGCGAGGCCCCGATGAGCGTTACGTTGCCCCCAAAGTCCGACCCCACGGCCAGGGCGAAGAAGAGCATCTTCTTGCTGGCCCCCGGCACCCGCCCCGTGAGAAAGTCCACCACAGGCAGCATCGCGGCGGTGAAGGGGATGTTGTCAATCACGCCCGAAAGCACGGCGCTGAGCCAGATGAGCGTTAGCATCGTGAGGAGCAGACTGTGCCCCACCAGTTTCCCGATCTGGTCTGCAATCATGCTCACAAGGCCGACCTCTTGGATGCCCCCAACTACGATGAACAGCGTGATGAAGAAGATGAGCGTCGTCCAATCCACCGACTCAATCATCTCCTCCACGTTTGGGCGCGTCCAGACGACGAGAATGGTGGCCCCCACGAGCGCGGTTACCGCAGGCACCAGGTACAGCCGCTCGCCCAGGAGGAACAGGGTCAGCATAAACAGTCCAACCCATCCCGCCTTCTTGAGGTCGTCGGGTTCGGTAATCTTCGCGTTGTCCTCTAGCCGTCGCACTAGGGCGGGCGAAACCCTTGCCGCCGTGCGGGTCAACTCCCTCGCGTACAGGATCTCAAAGAACACGACGAGCCCAACCAACGCCAGGAGCACGCCGGGCGTCAGGTTCACCAGAAAGGCGCGGAACGAGATGTCGGCGAAAGACCCCACCAGGATGTTGGTGGGCGTCCCGATGAGGGTGCTGGTTCCTGCCACGTTTGCTGCCATCACCTCGGGCACCAGCAGGGCCAGCGGGTTGATGCCCAGCGCCAGCGCGATTTGAACGGTGAACGGTGCCATCAGCAGCACCGTCGTAACGTTGTCCAAGAACGCCGAGAACACGCTGGTGATGACCAGCAGAATGGGCATCAGCAGCCAGCCTCTCCCTCCGGAGATGCGGTAGGCGAAGAAGGCGAGCCACTGGAAGATGCCCGTCCGTTCCACAACGGCGATGTGAATCATCATACCCATGATGAGAAAAACCACGTCCCAATCCACGTAGCGGAGCGCGGTCTCAAAGTCAAAGATGAACAGGGCAGGGCTGATGAGTCGGCCGAGGTAACTGACGCCCAGCAGGATCGCCGTGCCCGCAAGCGCGGCCAGCGTGTTGTGCAATTGCTCGGTCGCGATGATGACGATGGTCAGCGCGAAGGTGGCCGTCGCCAGCCAGAAGCCGATGCCGATGCGCCGCTCCAATTGGATAGATGGTAGAGAAAGGGTCTCGCCCCGCTCCAGGGAGGCAACCTGCTCGTCGGACAGCGGGATGTCCTGCGGGGCGAAGTGGGCGCGCTGCACGTGTACGGTCAAGTGCGTCCCCAGCGACGACGGCACCAGGAGCGAATACAAGCCGTCGGGTTCTGTCGTGGTCTCTGCGACGGCCGTGGTGCTCGCGCCCTCCACGAGGGAGACGGTGGCGCCCTCTACCGGCTCGCCGTGGCTGTCCAGCACTTAGCCGGTGATGACGGTGGGGCACGCGGTCGTCTGGGCGTGCGTGGCGCGCAGGGGCAGCGCCTTGCCTACAAGCCACGCGGCGGCAAGCGCCACCAGCACGATCGCTCCCTCCGCACTGGTGCTCCCGAAGACCGTCGCCGGTCGGACGGGGCAGGCTATTGTACCGCACGGCCGGATGGGGGTCAAGGCGGCGTGGTTCCGTTGCCGAAGTCGCCGTTGCAGGCAAAGCCGCTCCTAGGCTGCGCGGAGAGTGCGGCGGCGCCGATCGCGGGTAACACGGCGCAACACAATCCAGGGGCGGGGCGCGGAGACATGCCCACAGAGGGCAACGCCACCCCGCCCCCGCGGTTTAGGTCGGTGCCTCGCGCCGACCGGCGGTTCTACAACCCGCCTAGTCGGGCAGTTTCAGTTCCTGTCCTGGGTGAATCAGGTTGGGGTTGTCGCCGATGAGGGCCTTGTTGAGTTCGTAAATCTCGGGCCAGCGTTTGGCGTCGCCCAGCAGTTCCTTGGCGATTTTGGACAGGGAATCGCCGGGCTTCACGACGTAGGTTTTCGGTTTGGCCTGCTCAACGGCCTGACGCATGGCGGCGGCCATGGCCTCGCCGCGCTGGCGAATCTTCTCGGCCTCGGCTGCGGCTTCGGCTTCCAGCGCGGCTTTACGCTTGGCGGCCTCTTCCTCGGCGCGTTTCTGGGCCTCCTCAATCATGCGCTGCTTCTCGGCCAGTTCTTCGCGCCGTTTGCGGGCAGCCTCCTCGGCGGCAGCCTTTCGCGCGGCTTCTTCCGCTTGCTTTGCCTTCTCCTCTTCTTCCCTCTTTCTTCCGAGAATCTTGTCTACCAGACCCATGGCACACCTCCAGTTTTTTGTGTATGCTCAAGGGCGCGCGGGGAGATACCCGGGCACCCCCGCACGGCTTCGCGGCGGGGGTATCCCGTGCGCCCCGAACTTATAGCCCTTTGAGCGCGGTGGATAGAACGAGCAGAACCAACCCGATAACCACAACCCAGAATCCGACGATGGACAGCACGTTCATCGCCATCGCAAGCGACAGGATCTCCAGCACGATGCCCACGGCGCCCAGTGCCACGGAAAGCCACCAGATGCTCTTCTTTGGCGGGGTCAATCTCATCTTCGTACCTCCTCGCTGTTATCAAGTTTTCGGACCGACGACGTAGTCATCCGCCAGGGCCTGCACGCGAGTAACGGCGTTCTCAGGGACTATTCCTCGGGCGGTTGCCGCTTCTTCGGCGGCGCTTTCTTCGCCGTCTTCGCCGTGGTCTTCGCAGGCGCGGGTTTGGGGCGCGCCGCCGGCTTGGATGGCGCGGGCTCGGGCTGCGGCTGGGCGGCCGCCGTCGTGCCCAATGTGCTCCCCAGGGTCAGGAAGACCTCGCGCAGGCTGTTCAGCGCCGTATCCTCGTCCAGCCCCACCTGCTGGGCGAGCTCCGCATGGAGGCCGGTGGACTGCAGGTATTGGGCGCTGAGGCGGCGCGGGTTGCCACTAAGCATCCGACCCAGGAGATCGCCCA
>JBBIHX010000209.1:0-4411 GCA_037446815.1 Caldilineae bacterium
GCTTCGGGCACTGCGTGCCCTCGCAATGACAGCCACCAACAGACTTTGGAACCGAGTCCAAGATCGTTTCGGTTTTGACCTCACGCAAAGTTGTATATAATAACCTGTGAATGTTCTAGCAAAGTGTTCTGGACGGTGGTTGCCATGGCACGCACTATATTCCCATTCACCGCAATCGTAGACCAACAGACCATGAAGCGGGCGCTGATTCTCAATGCGGTGAACCCGCTCATCGGCGGCGTGCTCATCCGGGGCGAGCGCGGCACGGCCAAATCCACAGCGGCGCGCGCGCTGGCTGCGCTCCTGCCGGAGATTGACGTCGTCGCCGACTGCCTGTACCGCTGCGACCCGCACGACATGGAGACGATGTGCGACTCGTGCCGCGAGCGGCTGGCCCGGGGCGAGACGCTGCCCGTGGGCCGGGCCGTTACCCGCATGGTGGAGTTGCCCGTGAGCGCCACCGAGGACCGCGTCGTGGGCACGCTGGACATTGAGCACGCCCTCAAGACCGGCGAGAAGCGGTTTGAACCCGGCATCCTCGCCGCCGCCAACCGAGGGCTGCTGTACGTGGACGAGGTCAATCTGCTGGACGACCACGTGGTGGATTTGCTGCTGGACTCGGCGGCCATGGGCGTGAACTACGTGGAGCGCGAGGGGATTTCCTTCTCCCATCCGGCGCGCTTCATCCTCGTGGGCACCATGAACCCCGAGGAGGGCGAACTGCGCCCGCAGTTGCTGGACCGCTTCGCGCTCTGCGTGGAAATCAAAGGGCTGACCGACCCGCGCCAGCGCATGGAAGTGCTGGAGCGTCGCATCCAATTTGATTCGGACCCCGAGGGCTTCCGCGCCGAATGGGAGCCGCGCGAGCGCAAATTGTCCGAGGACATCGCCAAGGCCCGCGTGCTGCTCCCCCGCGTCAAGTACGACGACACGGACCTCTACACCATCGCCCAACTGACGGCGGCGATGAAGGTAGACGGGCACCGCAGCGACATCGTCATCCTCAAGACGGCCATCGCCAACGCCGCTTTCTCGGGCCGCGACCACATCACCGACGAGGACATCCTCCTGGCTGCCGAGTTGGCCCTGCCCCACCGCATGAAGCGCCAACCGTTCCAGGACGAGGAAATCCGCTTTGAGGAACTGAAGGCCAAACTGGAGAAGGTCCAGGCCGAGGCGCTAGCCCAGGAGCAGGCGCGGCAGTTGGACGCGGAGACGGACGTAAAAAAAAAGACCAGGTAGCGGAACCCTCGCCTAACGTCGGCGGGAGCGGCGTCGCGCTCAAGGGGCACGATGCGATGCCGCTGGGATTCAAGGGCGCGCAGGAAGCCATGCTGGCCGTGGACATCGGCCCGACCTTCAAGCCCCGCCGATTGAGCACCCCCCTGGATCGCCTCACGCGCAGCACGGCCGGTAAGCGCAGCCTTACCAAGACGCGGCGCAAACGCGGGCGCTACGTGCAGAGCGTGCCGGCCAACGGCAACCCCGATGACCTGGCGCTGGACGCCACGCTGCGCCACGCCGCCTTGAGCCGCACCCGCGCCCGTCCTTCCGAGCCGGGCGTTCAGTTGACCAAGTCCGACTGGCAGAAGAAGGTGCGGGTGCGCCGCGCCGCGAACCTGATTCTGTTCGTCGTGGACGCCAGTTGGTCCATGGCGGCGTCGGAGCGCATTGAGGCCACCAAGGGCGCCATCTTCTCCCTGCTGACGGACGCCTACAAGCGGCGCGACCAGGTTGGCCTTGTAGTATTCCAGCGGGAGGAGGCGCGCCTGGAACTGGCTCCCACGTCCAGCGTGGAATTGGCGAAGGACGCCCTGAAAGACATCCCCGTGGGCGGCAAGACCCCGTTGAGCCACGGCCTGGTGTTGGCCTACCGGGTCATCCAGCAGGCGCGGCGCAAAGATCCCGAGGTGATGCCCCTGCTGATTCTCCTGACCGACGGCGCGGGCAACGTCTCGCTCACCCGCCTGCCGCCCCAGGAAGAGGCGCTCCGCATTGCCCGCCTCATCGCCCGTAGCGGCATACGGTCGGTGGTAATCAACATGGAGCACCCATCCTTTGACCGCGGCCTGACCCAGGAACTGGCGGAGGCGCTGAAAGGCCCCTGCTACACGCTCAGGGAGTTGCGCGCGCAGGAGTTGTACCAGACGGTGCGCGACGAACTGGCCGCCGATAGGTAGGGCGGAGCGGCGAGGAGAACGGCATGCCCACGAACTCAACCTTCCCTGCGCGCCTTCGCGCCACGCTGTCGGCGCTGCTTGCCGATGCCGGCCTCGCCCTCGTTACCCTCATCTGGGGGTTGACGTTTGTGGTGGTCAAGGACGCCGTCGCCCAGGTGCCGGTGATGACGTTCCTGGCGTGGCGGTTTGGCGTGGGGGCGGTGGCGCTGCTGCCGCTGTCGTTCGGCGGGTTGCGGCGTGCCGGCCGGCGCGAATGGATTGCGGGCGCGCTCATCGGCGTCTCGCTGTTCGCGGGGTATGTGCTCCAGACGGCGGGCCTGCAATGGACCACCGCCAGCAAGACCGGCTTCATCACAGGATTGTACGTCCCGCTGGTGCCCCTGTTCGCCTGGCCCCTCATGGGCGAGCGGCCCAGCCGCAATGCCATCGCGGGCCTGGTGTTGGCCACCGTCGGGCTGGCCCTCCTATCGCTGCGGGGGGACTTGCGCGTTGAGAAGGGCGACGTGCTGGTGTTGGGGTGCGCGGTGGCGTTCGCGTGGCAGGTGGTGCTCATCGCCTATTTCGCCCCGCGCATGCCCGCGCTGACCCTGGCGCAGGTGCAGATTACGGTGGTGGCGGTGGCGTCGGCGCTGGTGGCGGCGCTGGCGGGCGAGCAACTCGTGCCTCTGCCGCGCGCGGTGTGGGGCGCGGTGGCTTTCAACGGCGTCATCGCCACGTCCATCGCCCTCGGCCTGCAAAACTACCTCCAGGGCAAGACCAGCGCGACCCACGCGGCGTTCATCTTTGTGCTGGAGCCGGTTTTCGCGGCGATGTTCGGGTGGCTCCTGGCTGGGGAGACGCTGGACTTGCGGGGGTGGATAGGTTCGGTTATGATTCTGGCCGGCATGATCGTGGGACAGAAGAACGGCCAGGCGGGCGCCGCATCCAAGAGCCAGGAGGGAGTGCGTGAAACTTCCGGACAGTTATGAGGATTTGTTTTCTCAGGCGATGGAAGCCTTTGAACTGCGCCGGCGCGAAGAGGCCGCCGCGCTTCTGAAGCGCTTGGTGGATCGGCTTCAATCCCTGCCCGCGCACATTCTGGACCGCAAGCCCGAACTTCGGGAGATGTTGATGCGTTCGGCGGGCAGGTATGTAGCGGTGCTCCGCTGGAGCGGCAAGAGCGAAGAGGCGCTCGCTGCGGCAGAGTCCTTCGCCGCGACCCTCCCCACTTTGAGAAATGTGTGGAGCATGGAGCGCGCGCTAAACTTGATAGACAGCGGGCGCGCGGATGAAGGGCTGGACATCCTGCGCGCGCTTGTCGCCCAGGACAGCGGCGGGGCGAATTGGGAGATCCGCGGGATACTGATGACTGAACTCGGGGCGGTGGGGTTGTACGAGGAAGCCGAACGAATAGGGGAGATGATGCTCCGAGATGCCCGGGACGACGATTCCCGGATAAAGGCATACGTCTGGATTCTTGAGAATGCAATGGAGTCTGGGAATATCAAAGCGGTCATCCGCTGCACCGACGCAATCGCGAAGCAGGGACGGCTCGCACGCATGGACACGTACGAATGGCTCGCGGGCAGCGGACGCTGGGAAGAACTGGAACGGCAAATGGCCAAGGGGCATCTGTTTGATCTCACACGGCGGGTATTCATCGGGGAGATTCAGAGAGCGCGGGGCGATGAGACTGGCGCGAGGGAGACTTGGCAATCCATCCTGCAGGAGGGAGAGGAAGAGGAGGACGTAGATGTCAGTTATGCTCGCGCCAGCGCCGAATTGCTGCTGGGGCAGGCGTCTCAGGAAACGGCAGACGCGCTCCTCGCCGTGGTGGGCGAGGTCCCTGCGGATTCAACGGCGCTTTTGATGTTTGTTGCCGCATCGGCCCAGTTGGGCCACGTGGAAGATGCTCTGACGGCGATTCAGCAGTACATGGAGCTCAGTAGGTTGTTCCGCCCGTTCTACAGGGTCTTGCCGCATTCGTACTGGGTGCGCCTCCGTCGTTACCCCATGCCCGATGAGGCTGTGGAGGCTCTGCGCCCGTATTTCGCCGCGGGGCCGGCCGAGGGGTCTGCGTAGCGCGCCCTCGGGACAACGACACCGCGAGCGAAGGAACATGCGACGCGCCTCCGAGTTGCGTCGCATGTTATCGCCAGCAGAGTCGGTTTCATCTTGTGTTGGTGAAACGCATGGACACTCTCCTCATGTGTCGTTGCGAGCGAAGCGAAGCAACCTCACGCCCCAGAGAT
>JBBIHX010000210.1:0-4373 GCA_037446815.1 Caldilineae bacterium
ACGTAAGACGGAACCGAGGCCGAGCGTAACTCTCGGCGCGTCTGGGCGTTTTGGAATCGGGCAGGGGAAGAAGAGGTATCCTGTGTCGGATCTGTTGTGGACGCTGTCGCAACTGGATATTCGGGCGGCAGTGGATATTCTGCTGGTCGCCTTGGTCTTCTGGGGGCTGCTCCAGTTGATCCAGCGCACCCAGGCGGTGCAACTGCTGCGGGGTGTGGTGCTGGTGGTGCTGGCTGCTGCGGTGCTCACCAGCATCTTCCGCCTTACGGCCTTCTCGTGGCTCATGGGCAAGGCCGTGCCTGCGCTCCTCCTGGCCGTGCCGGTCATCTTCCAGCCCGAACTGCGCCGCGCCCTGGAGCGCCTGGGGCGGGCCGGGGCCTTCGCCAATCGCTCCGGCGCAGAGCCGCTGTTCCGCCAGGTGATTCGGCAGGTGGCCCGCGCCAGCGCCCTGCTTTCGGACCGACGCCATGGCGCCCTCATCGTCCTGGAGCGCGAGACCGGCTTGCAGGAGTACGTGGATACCGGCGTGCGCGTGGACGCCGCGCTCACGACCGAAATCCTGCTCACCATCTTCTTCCCGAATACGGCGCTGCACGACGGCGCGGTCATCGTTCGCGGCGACCGCGTCGTGGCCGCCGGTTGTGTGCTGCCACTGGCGACCGGCACGGCGGTGGACTACCGCCTGGGCACGCGCCACCGCGCCGCCCTGGGCATCACCGAGCAGACGGATGCGGTCGTCGTGGTCGTGTCCGAGGAGACCGGCATCATCTCCGTGGTCCACAACGGGCGGATGATCCGCCGCCTGGACGAGAATCGCCTGGTCAAGGTGCTGGACGCCATCTACCTGCCGCGGACGGTGCCGGTAACGCGGGCCAAACAATGGGCGCGGTGGTTCAAGAATGCGGGTGCGGGCGTGCGGGCCTGGTTCGGGCGGGTCGCGCGCATCCTGCCCGGATTCAACAAACGGTCTTCGTAGGCTGGGTATCATGCGCAGTTTTCTGGAGAATATCGCAAGCGCCATACTGGCGATCATCCTAGCGCTGTTGGTGTGGATGGCCGCCGTGAATGAGCAGAACCCCATGCAGTCGGGCGTGTTCGGCGAGCCAATCCCCGTGGAGATCGTCAACAAGCCGCAGGGCCTGGATTTTGTCAACCCGAGCCAGATTACGGAGTACGTGCAAATCAGCATTCGGGCTCCCCGCTCGGCTTGGAGCACGCTGAAAGGGAGCGATTTCCGGGCCGTGGTGGACCTCACGGGGCTGCAGGCGGGGACGCACGCCGTTCCCATTACCGTCAAGTGCTCGGAGCCGTTGGTGCGCGTGGAGAGCATCCAGCCGGCGAGCATGAACATCCGCCTGGAGCAGGTGCTGGAGAAGGTGTTTGAGGTCCGCGTGCGCATCATGGACGACCCCGCGCTGGGGTACGAGGCCCGCACGCCGGTGGTGGAACCGCCCACGGTGAAGATTATCGGGCCGGCGTCGCGCGTGAATCAGGTGCAGTCGGTGGTGGCCGATATCTACCTGCGCCGCACCAAGACCTCTGTGCAGCGGGACGTGGTCGTCTCGCCCCGCGATGCTCAGGACAATCCTGTGGCTCTGCTGACCACCATAGAGCCTGCGCAGGTGTCGGTAACGGTGCCGGTGGAGCAGAAACTGGGCTATCGCGATGTCTCGGTGAGCGTTATCCGCAAGGGGCAGGTGGCGCGCGGCTACCGCATCACGGGCATCTCGGTGGACCCGTCCATCGTTACCATCGTGGGCAGCCCGCTGACGGTGTCGCAGATGCCTGGCTATGTGGAAACGCTGCCGCTGGACATCACCGACGCGACATCGGATATCAAGGCCCGCATCGGCATCGTGCTGCCCGAAGGCGTGTCCATCCTGGGCGACCAGACGGTCAGCGTAACGGTCAGCGTCTCGCCCATCATTGACAGCATCACCATCCAGCGGCCCGTGAGCATCCAGGGGCTGCACCTGGGCTACACGGCCCAGCCGTCGCCCGGCACGGTGGACGTGATTCTGTCGGGGCCGCTGCCCAAATTGGAGGCGTTGACCCTGGAGGAGGTGCGCGTGGTGGTGGACCTGTTCGGCCTTGGGCCGGGTGTGCATAAGGTCATCGCCCAGGCCTTTGCGCCCGAAGGCCTGACCGTGGAGAGCATTCTCCCCGATACGATAGAAGTGGAAATCAAGGCTCCCATGGGCCTGGTAACCGCCACGCCGACCCCGACGCGCACGCCGACGCCCACGCCGACCCGGCGGCCGTAGCGAGGTGCCCGCATGAAGCCCATTGTCGCCGTGGTTGGCCGCCCCAATGTGGGCAAATCCACCCTGTTCAATCGCCTCATCGGGCAGCCCCTGGCCATCGTGGAAGATTCGCCCGGGACGACCCGCGACCGCCTGTACGCCGACTCCGAGTGGAATGGCCGCGCCTTCACCGTGGTGGACACAGGGGGGCTGGTCTTTGACGAGTCGGGCGAGGTGGAGTGGAAGGTGCGGGAACAGGCTCAAATCGCCATCGCCGAGGCCGATGTCATCGTCTTCATGGTGGACGCCTCCACAGGCCTGACCGCAGCCGACCGCGAGGCCGCCGATCTTCTGCGCCGCACCAAGAAGCCGCTCATCCTCGCCGCCAACAAGGCCGACAACGAGCAGCGCCGCCAGGCTGCCGTGGAGTTCTACGAACTGGGCCTGGGCGAGCCGATTCCCATCTCGGCGCTCCACGGGACGGGCACGGGCGACCTGCTGGACGCCATCACCGCGTCCTTCGCGCCGGAGGTGGTGGAAGAAGCCGACGAAGCCATGCGCGTGGCCATCGTGGGCCGGCCCAACGTGGGCAAGTCCTCGCTGCTGAACGCCCTGCTGGGCGAGGAGCGGGCCATCGTCAGCGAGATTCCGGGCACGACCCGCGACGCCATAGATACCCGCCTGGACTGGGGCGGCCAGCCCATCGTGCTGATTGACACCGCCGGCATCCGCCGCCGCGGGCGCGTGGAGCCGGGCGTAGAGAAGTACAGCGTCCTGCGGGCCATGCGCGCCATCCAGCGGGCCGATGTGGCGGTCCTGGTGCTGGACGGCGTGGATGGCCCCACGGCCCAGGATGCCCACATCGCCGGCTACATCCTGGAGGAGATGAAGAGCGTCGTCGTGGCCGTGAACAAGTGGGACTTGGTGCCCAAGGATTCGCACACCATGCACCAGTACACCCAGGTGGTGCGGGCGGCCCTTCGGTTCATGGACTACGTGCCGGTGCTGTTCATCTCGGCGAAGACGGGCCAGCGGGTGGGCCAGGTGCTGGACACGGCGCTGCGCGTCCGCGATGAGCGCCTGGTGCGCCTGTCCACCGCCGAACTCAACGACATCCTCCGCACGGCGGTGGCTCGCCAGTCGCCGCCCACCAAGGCCGGCAAGGCGCTGAAGTTCTACTACGCCACCCAGCCCGCCGTGGACCCTCCCACGTTCGTGTTCTTCGTGAACGACAAGGAGTTGGTGCACTTCTCCTACGTGCGCTACCTGGAGAATCAGATTCGCGAGCGGTACCCGTTTACGGGCACGCCGTTGCGGATGCTGTTCCGGGGGCGCGAGCCGCGGAGGAAGAAGTAGGGGCGCAATTCGTCGGGGTGCAATGGAATTGCCCGCGCACGGTTACGTTACCGCGGGCCGGGGCCGGGCGCTTGTGGCAGCGCGGCCCACGCTTCCTATTGCGGGGGTCTACGCCGCTCCTCTATCTCTCGCGTGATTTCGTCCAGCGTCCTGTCGCCGAAGAGGGCGTCCCGCTCCTGCGTGTAGTCCCCAAGGCCGGTCATGAACTGCTTGAGGAAGCGAACGGTGTCAACGACACCCAGTTCCCGGTACAACAGGCGAAGGGCTTGCTGATTGATTTCCACCAGCGGTCTGGCTTCAATCGTCATGGCTCAATCTCCCGAATCAATTCCAGCGGTGAGACCACTTTGACCCGGACATCGGCCGTCTGTTGCGCTCGGCGGATCAACCGGTCGTCACACGTACAAAAGTAGTCTGCCTGGCCTGCTTCTGCGCATGCTAGGTGAAGGGCATCCAGCGCGCGAAACCCCGACTCAACCAGTTGCTTCGCACGCTCCTTGATGCCCGCTGACAGGTGAATCACCTCACGTGCCTCCATCAAGATTGCCATAGCGTGTTCCCGACGGACAGGCACCGGATTCTGTTCGGTCTCGTAGATCAGCGCATCCGAGGACAGCAGCGTGATCCGCCCCGACTCCAAGAGCGCCAGGATGCCCAAGACGGCCTCCCCTTCCAGGACAATGCGAATCTGGTTAGCCGTGTCCAAGGGCCTTTGAATAGCGCAAACGTCAAGGTAAATCCTCACGGTGCGACTCTCTCACCTTCAGTTGGCAC
>JBBIHX010000211.1:0-2684 GCA_037446815.1 Caldilineae bacterium
CTTCGCTCAGCATGACAATACGAGATGCTTCGCCTTCGCTCAGCATGACAATACGAGATGCTTCGCCTTCGGCTCAGCATGACAATACGAGATGCTGCGCGTTCGGCCCAGCATGACAAAGGCAGCGCAGGGAGCGCGCCGCGGCGCGATTCCGTGTGTCGCCTGTGGGAGAGGTGAACCATGAACCTTCGCGTTTTGATCCTGGAAGACCGGCCGGAAGACGCCGAACTGATGTTGCGGGAACTGCGGCGCGCCGGGTACAACCCCGAGTTCCGCCGCGTCGCCTCGGAGGCCGAGTTCGTCGCAAGCCTCTCCGACCGCTGGGACATCATCCTGTCCGACTACTTCTTGCCCGCCTTCACCGGCCTCCAAGCCCTGCGCCTGGTGCAGGAGCGCGGCCTGGACATCCCCTTTGTCCTCGCAACGGGGTCCACCAACGAAGAGATAGCCGCGGAGTGCATGCGCGCGGGCGCGGCCGACTACGTGCTCAAGGACCACCTCGCCCGCCTCGGGCCCGCCGTGCAGCGCGCGCTGGAGCGCAAGCGCGCCCGCGACGAGCGCAGGCAAGCCCTGGAGGCCCTGCGCGAAAGCGAGGCCAAACTCCGCACCGTCTTCCACAGTTCCGCCGACCTCATCACCATCGCCGACATGGAGACCGGCGTCTACGTAGAGGTCAACGACGGCTTCCTGCAGACGACCAACTACACCCGCGATGAGGTGCTCGGCAAGACCGGCGAGGACCTGCGCCTGTGGGTGGAGCCCGACCAGCGGGCCCGCATCGTGTCGCGCCTTGTGCAGGGGATGCCCGCGCGCAACGAGGAAACCTGGTTTCGCAAGAAGGACGGGACGCCCTTCGTCGGCCTGCTCACCGCCGAGATCATTACGGTGTCGGGCCGCCCGTCCCTGCTCTGCATCGTCCGCGACATCACCGAGCGCAAGCAGATGGAGCGCCAAGCGGAGGAGCGGCGCTTGTTCCTGGAGAGCGTGCTGGCCTGCGCGCCCGACGCGGTCGCAGTCCTGGATGCCCAAGCCCGAGTCGTGGAGTGGAGCCTCGGCGCCGAGGCGCTCTTCGGCTACACCCGCGACGAGGCGCTGGGCAGGGACATAGACGAACTGGTCGCCGCCCCCGACCCGGCGATTCGCAAGGAGGCCGTGGGCCTGACCGAACGACTCCTGCGCGGCGAGCCGGTGAAGACCACCGAGATGGTGCGCTACCGCAAGGACGGCTCGCCGGTTACAGTCATCGCTGCCGGCGCCCCCATCGTGATAGAGGGCAGGGTCGTCGGCATCGTCGCCGTCTACACCGACATCACCGAGCGCAAGCGCGCAGAAGAGGCGCTCCGCGACAGCGAGCAGCGGTACCAAACCCTGGCCAAGATGTCGCCGGTGGGCATCTTCCGAACGGACGCCCAGGGCAAGACGACCTACGTCAACCCGCGCTGGAGCGAGATTTCCGGGCTGGACGCTCAAAACGCCCTGGCCAACGGCTGGCTTAAGGTCGTGCATCCCGAGGACCGGGACCACATCGCCGCCGGCTGGGCCGACGCTACAAAGGCAAGCGCCCCGTCCACCGCCGAATACCGCTTCCTCCGGCCCGACGGGCAGGTCGCCTGGGTCATCGGGCAGGCCGTCCCCGAGACCGATGCCCAAGGCAACCTCGTGGGGTACGTGGGAACCATCACCGACATCACCGAGCGCAAACAGATGGAAGAGGCGCTGGCCCGCCGCAACCGCGAACTGCAAACCCTGAACGAACTGAGCCGCGCCCTGGCCCAGACCCTGGACC
This sequence comes from Caldilineae bacterium, assembly GCA_037446815.1. Taxonomy (GTDB): domain Bacteria; phylum Chloroflexota; class Anaerolineae; order DTLA01; family DTLA01; genus DTLA01. The sequence continues at coordinate 1,787 of JBBIHX010000211.1, forward strand.
TGCAGCGCATCTACGTAACCGCCCGCGATTACGTGGCCCAACTCGTGGACGCGCCGGTGTTCGGGATTTCCCTGTACGACGCGGCCTCGCGGACCTTGCGCGCCGAGTTCATGTCCAGCGACGGCGAGATTCTGGACACCTCCCAGTTCCCCCCGCTGGCCATGCCCTCGGATGCCCCGGAGCCCCTCCGCGGGCGCGCCAAGGCCATCCTCACCGCCGAGCCCGAGGTGATAGCATCGCTGCCCGACGTCCTCGCCCAGACCGGCGCGAAATCGCGGGTGATCGGCGCGGCGGGCGATGAGCGCGAGCCGCTCTCGGCCGCCTACGTCCCCATGGTCGTGGAAGGCCAAGTCATCGGCCTCATGGAGGTGCAGAGTTACCGCGCGAACGCCTACGACAAGGACGCAGCCGACATGCTCCGCTCCGTCGCGGGCCAGATCGGCCTCGCCATCCAGAACGCGCGCCTGTTCCAGCAGGTGCAAGCCCATGCCGCCGAACTGGAGCGCAGCCTGAAGGAACTGCAGCGAACCCAATACGCCCTCATCGCCAGCGAGGCCCGTTTCCGCAGCCTGGTAGAGTCCATGGACGACATCGTGTTCACCCTGGATCGTCGGGGCCGCCACACGGGCGTCTTTGGCCGCTGGCTGGAGAAGTACGGCACCCCGCCGGAGATGTATCTGGGCAAGGCCGCCCGCGAACTCCTGGGGCCGGAGGCCGCCCGCATCCACGAGGAAGCCAACGCCCGCGCCCTGGCCGGCGAGAACGTCGTCTACGAGTGGTCGGCCGAGCGGCCTAATGGGACGACCTACGTGCAAACGTCGCTCTCGCCCCTGCTCGGCCCGAACGGGCAGGTGGTCGGCATCGTCGGCGTGGGCCGCGACATCACGGACCTCAAGCG
>JBBIHX010000211.1:2784-4338 GCA_037446815.1 Caldilineae bacterium
CTGCGCGAAAGCGAGCAGCGGTACCGGTCCCTGGTGAACCTCTCGCCCGATGGCATCTGGGTCCATCGGTACGGAGAAGTCCTGTTCGCCAACCGCGCCGCCGCGGCAATGTTCGGCGCGCAGAGCCCCGATGACCTCATCGGCAAGCAAACGCTGGACTTCGTCGCGCCGGAATACCGCGAGATTGTGTGGGAACGGATGAGGCGCGGGCAGGAGGAAGGCGAGCCGGCGCCCCTGATTGAGGAAAAACTGCTCCGTCTGGACGGGAGCGAGTTTTGGGCAGACGTGTGCGCCGTGCCGATAGAGTGGGGCGGCCAGCCCGCCGTGCAGGTCATCATCCGCGACATCACCGAGCGCAAGCAGATGGAGGAGCGCCTCCTCCAGGCGCAGAAGATGGAAGTGGTGGGGCGGCTGGCGGGCGGCGTCGCCCACGACTTCAACAACATCCTGACGGCCATAACCGGCTACGCCACCTTCGCGCTGGAGGCCCTGCCTCCGAGCGACCCCGTGTGTCAGGACATCCAGCAGGTCCTGGACTCGGCCCAGCGCGCGGCGAACCTTACGCGGCAACTGCTGGCCTTCTCCCGCCGCCAGGTCATGGAGCAGCGCACCATTAGCCTCAACGACCTCATCATGAACCTGGACAAGATGCTGCGGCGGCTCATCGGGGAGGATGTGGAACTCATCACGCTGCCGGGCGAGAACCTGGCCGCGGTGCGGGCCGACGCCGGCCAGATAGAGCAGGTCATCGTCAATCTCGCCGTCAACGCCCGCGACGCCATGCCCAATGGCGGTAAACTCATCATTGAGACGGCCAACGTAACCCTGGGCGAGGAGTACGCCCGCCGGCATCCAGGCGCGGAGCCGGGCGACTACGTCCTGCTGGCGGTCTCCGACACTGGCGTGGGCATGACCGATGAGGTCAAGGCGCACCTGTTTGAGCCGTTCTTCACCACCAAGGGACCCGGCAAGGGCACCGGACTTGGCCTGGCCACCGTGTACGGAATCGTGAAGCAGCATGGCGGCAACATCTACGCCTACTCGGAGCCGGGCAAGGGGACGACGTTCAAGATTTATCTGCCCGCGGTCAGGGCCGAGGCAGAGCGCCTGCCGCGCCGCGACGATGAGGGGATCATCCCCGGCGGCACCGAGACGGTGCTGGTGGTGGAAGATGAGCCGCTGGTGCGATCCATGATCATGCGCACGCTGCGCGAGCAGGGGTATCGGATACTGGAGGCGGCCAACGGGAACGAGGCGCTGCGTCTGGCCGAGGAGTACGAGGGCGAGATTCACCTGCTCCTGACCGACGTGGTGATGCCGCAGATGGGCGGTAAGGAATTGCAGGAGAGGCTTGCGGCCCTGCGGCCCGGCATTAGGGCGCTGTTCGTGTCGGGGTACACGGACAACGCCATCGCGCACAGGGGCATACTGGACCCCGGGGTTGCGTTCCTTCAGAAGCCGTTCACGTCGGCGGCCCTGGCCCGCAAAGTCCGCCAGGTGCTGGATAGGGGGTAGGGGTGGGCCTGTCATGCTGAGCCGAAGGCGAAGCATCTC
>JBBIHX010000212.1:0-4215 GCA_037446815.1 Caldilineae bacterium
ACATGAGGAGAGTGCGCCTGCGGTTCACCAACACAGGATGAAACCGACTCCGGAGACGCGGAGACCGCAGGGGAATCTTGGCTTTCGCTCTGCGTCCTCTATGCCTGCGCGGTGTGTTCTGGCCTACGCGCCGGCGGGCCCGCGCAACTGCGCCCCCAGCACGGCCGCAAGGCGCTGCACAATCTTGTTGTGCACCTTGGCCGCCTCGGCGTCGGTCAGCGTCTTCTCGTCGGACTGGTAGGTCAGCGAGTAGGCTAGGCTGCGCTTGCCAGCGGGGATGGACGGCCCCTGGTACACGTCAAACAGCACGACGCTGCGCAGGAGTTTGCCGCCCGTCTCGCGGATGACGCGCTCCACCTCGGCGGCGGGAATCGCCTCGTCCACGACGACGGCGATGTCCTGCACCACCGCGGGATAGCGCGACACCGGCTGGAACCTCACCGCGGCGGCCACATGGCCCAGCACGGCGTCTAGGTCCATCTCCAGCAGGCACACGCGCTGCTCCGGCAGTTCCCAGGCAAGGCGCAGGGCCGGGTTCAGTTCGCCGAAGATGCCGACGCGCTTGCCCCCGACGAGCAGGTTGGCGCAGCGGCCCGGGTGGAACGTGGGATGCGCGGCCGCCTCCACCCGCCAGTCGCCGATGCCCAGGCCCCCCATGAGCGCCTCCACCACGCCCTTGAGGTCAAAGAAGTCCTGATGCTCCGCTTCGGGCGAGAGCCAGGAGCGTTCGGCGCGGGGGCCGGTCATCACGATGCCCAGATGCGTTACCTCGGCGGGCAGGCCCTTGTCGTCCATGGGCAGGTACACGCGCGCCACCTCAAACAGGTTCACGCGCTCGGTGAAGCGCAGGTTCGCCGCCGTTACCGCCAGCAGGCTGGCGAGGAGCGTCGTGCGCATGGTCGTGCGTTCGGGCGTCATGGGATTGGCCAGGCGGATGCAGGCGTCGGCGGCGAGGATGCAGGGCAGCATCTCGCGCAGGTGCGGCCCAGGCTCCACGGCGCGCACGGACGCATCGCCCCTGGACGCGGGCGGGAGAAGGCGGTCCTGATCCTCCGCGCCCACGAAGGAGTAGGTGAGGGCCTCGTACAGCCCGCACCCGACGAGGGCGCTCCGCACCCTGCGCGCCAGTTCCAGCGGCGGGTTGTTGCGCTGGGGCGGGAGTTCGTCGCGCAGGCGGGTTGTCGGAATGCGGTCGTAGCCCACCATGCGGGCGATTTCCTCCAGCAAATCCGCCTCTATCTCCACGTCTAAGCGGTGGAGTGGCACTTTCACGTCCAGCCCGTCCGGCGCGGGCGCGCACTCAAACTCCAGGCGCTCCAGCGTGGCCTTGACCTCGTCGGCGCTCATCTCCACGCCCAGGACGCGACCCACCTGCGCCGGGCGCAGGCGAATCGTTCGCTGCTTCTGCGGGACGGGGTAATTGTCGGCGAGGCCCTTCGCCACCACGCCGCCGGCCAGCGCCCGCATCAGTTCGGCGGCGCGAGTGGCCGCAGGCTCGGTCCGCGACGCGGGGATGCCGCGGCTGAAGCGAATGGACGCCTCGCTGATGAGTTTCAGCGCCTGGGATGTGCGGCGGTTGTTGATGGCGTGGAAGTTGGCCGACTCAATGAGGACGTTGCGCGTCTGCTCGGTAACTTCGCTCTCCAGGCCGCCCATGACGCCTGCGATGGCCACGGGGCCGCCACCGTCGGTGATGAGCAGCATTTCGGGCGTCAGGTCGCGATCCACGCCGTCCAGCGTGGTCATGCGCTCGCCGGGCTTGGCCCTGCGGACGATGATGGCGGGCGGGCCGCCGGCGCGCCTGGGCCGCAGCAGGTCGTAGTCAAAGGCGTGGAGCGGCTGCCCCCATTCCAACATGACGTAATTGGTAACATCCACGATGTTGTTGATGGGGCGCATCCCGGCCAGGGTGAGGCGGCGCTGCATCCACTTGGGCGACGGCCCAACCTTGACGTCGCGCACCAGCATGGCCGAGTAGCGATTGCACAGGTCGGGGTCCTCAATCAGGATCTCAATCTGGCCGTCAATGGGCGCGCCTTCGGCTAGAGCCGTCGGGGCAGGGACCCGCGCCCGCTGGCCGGTGAGCGCCGCCACTTCGCGCGCCACGCCGATGACCGACAGGCACCGCGCCAGGTTGGGCGTTAGGTCAATGTCCAGCACCACGTCGCCCAGGTAGTCGGCCAAGGGCACGCCCACGGGCGCGTCGTCCTCCAGCAGGATGATGCCCTCGTGATCGTCGGAGATGCCCAGTTCCTTCTCGGAGCAGACCATGCCTTCGCTGGGCACGCCGCGAATCTTGGACGGCTTCAGCGTCATGTACCGCTTTTCCTCGGAGTAGCCGTCTATCAGGCGCGCGCCGACGGTGGCGAAGGCCACCTTGTGCCCCTTCTCGCCCACGCGGATGTTGGGCGCGCCGGTTACCACGGTCATGGGCGCGCCGCGCCCGTAGTTCACCACGGCCAGCACCAGACGGTCGGCGTTGGGGTGGGGCTTGACCTCCAGGATTTCGCCCACGAAGATCTTGTCGCGGTCCCACTCGGCCCCGATGCGCTCAATGGCCGCGACTTCCAGCCCGGCCAGGGTCAGGCGCTCGGCCAGTTCTTCCACCGGCAGTGTGATGTCCACATATTCTTTGAGCCAACTTAGCGGTACTCTCATGGTATCGTCTCCCTCTTATCAGCGTTCAGCCGCGGCCTAGAACTGCGCCAGGAAGCGCAAGTCGTCGCTGTAGAAGTAGCGGATGTCGTCAATGCCGTAGCGGAGCATGGTGATGCGGTCCGGCCCCATGCCGAAGGCGAAGCCAGTGAACTCCTCGGGGTCGTAGCCGCCGTTGCGAAGCACCTGGGGGTGCACCATGCCCGCGCCGGCGATCTCCACCCAGCCGGTGTGTTTGCAGACGCGGCAACCCGCGCCGTCGCACAGCGCGCAACTCACATCCACCTCCATGCTTGGCTCGGTGAACGGGAAGTAACTGCACCGGAAACGCACCTGCCGATGCTCCCCGTAGAGCCGCCGCGCGAAATCGGTGAGGACGCCCTTCAGGTCGGCCATGGTGATGTTGCGGCCCACCGCCAGCCCCTCCACCTGGTGGAACATGGATTCGGAGCGCGCCGTAACGGCCTCGTAGCGGTACACGCGCCCGGGCAGGATGACGCGAATCGGCTCCGGGCAGAACTGGCGCATGGCGCGAATCTGGCCGGGCGACGTGTGGGTGCGCAGCAGGATGCCCTCGCGCGTGGTGTAGAACGTGCTCCACATGTCGCGGGCCGGATGGTCGGGCGGCAGGTTCAGCATTTGGAAGTTGAGTTCGTCGGTCTCCACCTCCGGCGCGTCGTACACCTGGAACCCCATCTCACCGAAGATGGCGTAGATTTCATAGAGGATCTGCGTGATGGGGTGCAGGCGGCCCACCGTGGCCGGGCGACCGGGCAGGGTAATGTCTACCCGCTCGGCGCGGGCGGCGCGCTCCTGCTCCAACGCCAAGACGCGCTGCCGCGCCTCTTCCAGCGCCGCCTCCAGCCCCAGGCGCAGTTCGTGGGCGGCCTTGCCCACCACGGGCCGGTCCTCGGGCGAGAGTTGGCCGATGCCCTTCAGCGTCGTGGTGATGAAACTCTTCTTGCCCAGGTACTCGGTGCGCCAGGCGTCCAGCGTGGCCAGGCTGTCCACGCCGGCCAATTCCGCCAGCGCACGCTCTCGGATGTCGTGCAGTTGTTGTAGCATATCCCTCTCCTCCACCATGTGATGGGCTCGGTGCTGCAAAAAGAAAAGCCGCCGTCCCTCAGGGACGAAGCGGCTACATCGCACTCCGCGGTACCACCCTGCTTGGCTTCATTTGACGTGAAGCCCTCTCACCACCAGCGGCCCATGGGGCTTACTGGCTGCCCGATAACGGCGGGCGTCCGGAGCGGACTACTGGCCGGTTGTCGGCGTTCACCCGTCGGCTCAGGAGCGAACTTCAACGGCGCTGACCCGAGGATGGCTTCCAGTCGTTGGCCATCCATCCCTGGCGGGCTACCTGCCGCCTACTCCTCTCCGTCATAGCCTTTGTGGACGTATCGGATTGTTGGGCCTATTATCCACGGAATTGGGCCGTTGTCAAACCACGGCGCGGAGGGATTCGGTTTCATGTTGTGTTGGTCTGTGCGGCGCACCGCCTCCCCGCCCTGTCATGCTGAGCCGAAGGCGAAGCATCTCGGTCAGCGAGATTCTTCGCGG
>JBBIHX010000213.1:0-4197 GCA_037446815.1 Caldilineae bacterium
GCGACGCACCTCCGAGGTGCGTCGCACGTTGGCTCCAAAGAGGCCCACGGCGGCGGCCGCTCCACGCCCTCGCAATGACAGCCGCCAATAGGCCCTGGAACCGAATGCGCCACAGCCGCCACTTGCGGGGCGCTTGGGTTTGTGGTACAGTGTGCGCGGAGGGCTGGTCATGCAGGTTCCCGCTGTGGACTTCGTCGCATACACCCCGCAGCGAGCCGCGGAGGAGCAGCGGCAACTGGCAAGCAAAGTCGCGCTGTGCCCGTTCCCGCGCCCGCCGGCAACGGTCGGCGGGCTGGATGTGGGCATCCGCAACGGCATCGCATGCGCGGCCATTGTGGTGCTCTCGTATCCGGACCTGCGCGTGCGGGCGTGGAGCGTGGCCCGCGCGCCGGTGTCCTTCCCCTACATTCCCGGGCTGCTGGCGTACCGCGAGATTCCGGTGGCGCTGGACGCGCTGCGCAATCTGCATGTCGCCCCCGATGTCATCGTCTGCGACGGCCAGGGCATCGCCCACCCGCGCCGCATGGGAATCGCGGCCCACCTGGGCGTTCTGTTGGATCATCCCACCGTTGGCTGCGCCAAGTCGCGGCTGTGGGGGGTGCACGGCCCTGTCGGCGAGGCCCGCGGCGCATGGGAGCCACTGGAGGACGGCGGCGAGATCATCGGCGCGGTGGTGCGGACGCGCACGGGCGTGAAGCCTGTCTATGTTTCGCCCGGGCATCGCGCGGACCTGGACTGTGCCATCCGACTGGTCCTGGCATGCGCCCCGCGCTACCGCCTGCCCGAACCCACGCGGCTTGCGCATCTGCTGGCCGCGGTGGGCGAAGAGGAGTTCGCCGCCTGGGTCAAGCGAAAGGAGAGGGAACACGGATGACGGATTCCGCCGAGTTCATCCAGAAGGCTGCCGACATCCTGCGGGCCGCCAGGCACGCGATCGCGCTGACCGGCGCGGGCCACAGCACGCCGTCGGGCATCCCGGACTTCCGCAGCCCCGAGAGCGGCCTGTGGGAGAAGTACGACCCGATGGTGGTCGCGTCCATCCAATCGTTCCGCGCCAACCCGCGATTGTTCTACGACTGGATTCGCCCGCTGGCCCGCCAGACCGCCGAGGCCAAGCCGAACCCGGCCCACTACGCCCTGGCGCGGCTGGAGGCCCAGGGGATTCTGAAAGCGGTCATCACGCAGAACATAGACGACCTGCACACGAAGGCCGGCTCGCGGCGGGTGCTAGAACTTCACGGCAACCTGCGGACGGCAACGTGCATCCGTTGCGGGAAGAAGGTGGCGTCGGAACCCATCGTGCGCCGATTCCTGGAGGAAGATTGGCTGCCGACGTGCGACTGCGGCGGGGCCATCAAGCCGGATGTGGTGCTGTTCGGCGAGATGCTGCCGGTGGACGTCTTCATGGCGGCCGACGCGGAAGCCCGCGCCTGCGATGTGATGCTGGTGGCGGGCAGTTCGCTGGAGGTGTACCCTGCGGCGGACTTGCCGTTCGTGGCCCGGCAGCACGGCGCGCGGCTTATCATCGTGAACCTGCAACCCACGCCCGCGGACTCGCTGGCCGACGTGGTGATTCACGACAACGTGGCCGTGGCGCTGCCGCGAATCGCCGACTTGTGCGCGGCATGAACGTGGAGTTCACCGCGGCGACGCAGAGGGCTGTTCGTTCTCGCTGCGCCCTCTGCCTGTCCGCGGTGCGATGCTGCTTATTGAGAGGATGATATGGAACTGCACGAATATCGGAGCCTGTTCCCATCGGTAGCGAATCACGTGTACCTCAACCACGCGGCGTGCTCGCCGTTGCCCACACCGAGCATCCAGGCCACGCAGGCGCTGCTGGAGGAGCAGCACCTGTACGGCTGCCGGTATTCTCACGGCTGGATGGGGCTGGTGGACAAGATTCGCCAGACGGCGGCGCGGTTCATCGGCGCGTCGCCCGACGAGGTTGCCCTAACGCGCAACACGAGCCACGGGCTGCTCCTGGTGGCCAATGGCCTGCCGTGGCGCGCCGGCGACAACCTCATCGTGCCGCAGGGGGAGTTCACGGCCAACGTGTACCCCTGGCTCACCCTGCGGAGCCGAGGCGTGGAAGTGCGCTTCGCGCCAACGCGGAACAACCGCATCCTGCCGGAGGACATTGAGGCGCTCGTGGACGCGCACACCCGCCTGGTTGCCATCAGCGCGGTGCAGTTCGGGAGCGGGTTTCGCTGCGATCTGCACGCCATTGGGGCCCTATGCCGGGAGCGGGGCGTCCTGCTGTGCGTGGATGGAATCCAGGCGTTGGGGCAGATGCCGTTCAACGTGAACGACCCACAGGTGGATTTTCTGGCGGCTGGCGGGCCGAAGTGGCTCATGGCGCCGCTGGGGACGGGGATTTTCTACTGCCGCAAGGGGCTGATTGAGCAATTGGCGCCGGTGTTCATGGGATGGCGCAGCACGGTGGATTCGGAGAACTACTACGACTACAACATGCCGTGGCATCCGGCCGCGAGGCGGTTTGAGGAGGCGACGCTGAACATCCCTGGGCTGCTGGGGTTGCAGGCGAGTATGGAACTGCTGATGGAAGTGGGGCTGGAGCGGATTCGGGCGCACCTACTGGGGTTGACGGAGCGGCTGGCCGAGGGGTTGCGGGCGCGGGGATACGTCATCACGACGCCGATGGAGTCTGCCGCCGAGCGGTCGGGCATCGTGTGCTTCAAGCATCCGGCGAAGCCGGCGGGGGCGATCCACGAGCGGCTGGCGACGGCGAACGTCATCGTGTCGCTGCGCGGGGATGTCATCCGCGTCTCGCCGCATTTCTACAACACGGCGGAAGAGGTTGCGGCGCTGGTGGAGGCGCTGGAGTAGGGTTTGCAAAACGGCGAGGCGAAATTTGACGAGGCGTGTGGGCTGTGGTATTATCCGCGCCGTTGTCGCGAGAGCCGAGCCACCTCGCAGCGGAAATTCTAAAAAAGTGCCACGACCTCTTGACAAAGTGCGGTGAGTTGTGGTAAAATAGAATTGCCGAGCGAGAGGAGAGTTCGGCCGGCTGTTTTGACAATCGTATAGTGATGAGGAGGAACGCGGGAGGCGCAAACCAACACAACGTGAAAGCCGACGGAATCGGATAGGTGTGGTGCGTCTCCGCCGATGCAGAAGCGTCGGCGGCGTTTTTCTCCGAGAGGCCGATTTGACAGCCCCAAAGGACTATGTTATAATGACCCTCGCCCTAAAAAAGCGGGCGGCACTTTAACAACTGAAGAGTGGTAGGAAAGCAGACGGGATTGGGTCCTGTCAGATTCCTGAAAAGAGAATCTACGGAGAGTTTGATCCTGGCTCAGGATGAACGCTGGCGGCGTGCCTAATACATGCAAGTCGTACGAACCACTTTTCTTCGGAGGAGTGGTTAGTGGCGTCCGGGTGAGTAACACGTAGGTGACCTATCCCGAAGTGGGGAATAACTACCCGAAAGGGTTGCTAATTCCGCATGTGCTCCGGCATTCGGTTGCCGGAGTAAAGCCGAAAGGCGCTTCGGGAGGGGCCTGCGGCCGATTAGCTAGTTGGTAGGGTAATGGCCTACCAAGGCGAAGATCGGTAGCTGGTCTGAGAGGATGATCAGCCACACTGGCACTGAAACACGGGCCAGACTCCTACGGGAGGCAGCAGTAAGGAATATTGCACAATGGGCGAAAGCCTGATGCAGCAACGCCGCGTGGGTGAAGAAGGCCTTCGGGTCGTAAAACCCTTTTCTGGGGGAAGAGGAAGGACGGTACCCCAGGAAGAAGCACCGGCTGACTACGTGCCAGCAGCCGCGGTAACACGTAGGGTGCGAGCGTTATCCGGATTTACTGGGCGTAAAGCGCGCGCAGGCGGTGTCGTAAGTTGGACGTGAAATCTTTCGGCTTAACCGGGAGGGGCCGTTCAATACTGCGGCACTAGAGGGCAGAAGAGGGGAGTGGAATTCCCGGTGTAGGGGTAAAATCCTTAGAGATCGGGAGGAACACCAGTGGCGAAGGCGGCTCCCTGGCCTGTTCCTGACGCTGAGGCGCGAAAGCGTGGGGAGCGAACGGGATTAGATACCCCGGTAGTCCACGCCGTAAACGATGGGTACTGGGTGTGGGGAGTATTGTATCTCTCCGTGCCGAAGCCAACGCGATAAGTACCCCGCCTGGGGACTACGGCCGCAAGGTTAAAACTCAAAGGAATTGACGGGGGCCC
>JBBIHX010000214.1:0-4031 GCA_037446815.1 Caldilineae bacterium
TTCGCTTCGCTCGCAATGACACACGAGGAGAGTGTACATGCGGTTCACCAACACAAGATGAAACCGACTCACGGTGTAGTGTGCGTTGACAATCTGCCCACGCGCACGTATACTTGCCCTCGTTGGGTAGGTGCCTCCTCACGCTGCGCGATGGGCTTTGATACCACAACTCCGGCTTGTCCGTCGCCCTGGTGAGCGCACGCCAACGTACCCGCATGACCTTGGCGGAGGGCAGATTGCGTCTCAAGCGGCTGGAACTCCAGGGATACAAGACGTTCGCGACCAAGACCGAGTTCGTGTTCAACGACGGCATCACGGCCATCGTGGGCCCCAACGGGAGCGGCAAGAGCAACATCGCCGACGCCGTGCGCTGGGTGCTGGGCGAGCAGTCCTATCGCCTCCTGCGCGCCAAGCGCACCGAGGACATGATTTTCCACGGGAGTTCCCAGCGCGCCCGCGTGGGCATGGCGCAGGCCAGCATCACCCTGGACAACGCCGACGGCTGGCTGCCGCTGGACTTCAGCGAGGTTACCATCTCGCGCCGCGCCTATCGCTCGGGCGAGAACGAGTACACCATCAACGGGAGCCGCGTCCGCCTGAAGGATGTAACAGAACTCCTTGCCAAGAGCGGCCTAACCAAGCGCAACTCCATCGTCATCGGGCAGGGGCACATTGACGCGGCCCTGTCGCTGCGCCCCGAAGAGCGCCGCACCCTCTTTGAGGAAGCGGCCAACATCACCCTCTACCAGTCCAAGCGCGACGCCTCCCTGGCGAAACTGGAGGCGACCGAGCAGAACCTGGTGCGCGTGCGCGACATCCTGGCCGAGATTGAGCCGCGCCTGAAGACGCTGCGCCGTCAGGCCCAGCAGGCCGAGGCGTACCACGCCCTGAACCGCGAACTGGAGGACTTGCTGCGCGTGTGGTACGGCTACCGCTGGCGGAGGGGTAGCCAAGCCCTGCAGCAGGCGCGCGAGACCCTCAACCGGGCGCGCCAGGTCTTGAGCCAGGCTCAGGCGCGGCTAGACCGCCTGGAGACGCAGGCCGCGACCGCCCGCGCCGAGCAGAACGCCCTTCGGCAGCAACTGGCTTTGTGGCACCGGCAGAGCGCCGACATCCATACCCGCGCCGAGGCGGCCCAGCGAGATTTGGCCGTGCGGCAGGAGCGCCTGCGTCTGGTGGGTCGGCTCCTGGCCGAGGCGCAGGAGGAGATGTCGCCGTTGGAAGCCAGCCGCACGGCTCAGGCCGAACGACTCCAGGACGCCGAGGCGCGGCTACAGGCGCTCACGGCCGAGTGGGAGCAGGCCATCGCCGCCTTGCGCCGCGTGGAGGAGGAATACCAGTCGCAGCAGCGCGCGCGGCAGGAGTTGGTGTCCCAAATCACGGCTCTGCAGAACGAACTGTTTGACATCGCCACGCAGGCCGCCGACCGCCGCAACCGCCTGGCGCAAATCGCCGAGCGGCGCAAGGAACAACTGGCCGAGAAGCAGGGGCACGAGGCGGCCATCGCTGCCCAGCGCGGCGAAGCGGAGGCCGTCCAGTCGGAGCAGCGCGCGCTTCAGCAGGCGCTGTCCGAACTGGAAGGGGAGGCGGCCGGTCTCCGCGAGAGCCTGGCGCAGGCACAGCAGGCCATCCGAGAGGCGCAGGAACGCGCCAGGCAGGCGGAGCAGGAGATGGCCCGCACGCGGGAAGAGACGGCTACCGCGCAGGCGCGGCTGGACATGCTGCGGCGGATGCAGGAGGAGGGCACGGGCCTGTACGCGGGCATCAAGGCGGTCCTCTCGGCCGCGCGGGAAGGCGGGCTGCGCGGCGTGCTGGGCGTGGTGGCCGACCAGATCCAGACGCCGCCCAAACTGGAGCGCGCCATAGAGACGGCCCTGGGCGCTCACCTGCAGGACGTCATCACCGAGACGTGGGCCGACGCCGAGCGGGCCATCCAGTACCTGCGGCGCGAGTCGGCGGGGCGCGCCACGTTCCTGCCGTTGGAAACCCTTCGCCCGCCCGCGCCGCTCCAACCGCCCAAAGCGCCCGGGCTTGTCGGCGTGGCGTCGCATCTGGTATCGGCACCCGAGCGCCTGGCCCCCGTGCTGGAGTTGCTGTTGGGGCACACGCTGGTTGTCCGCGACATGAAGGCCGCCCGCGAGTTGTACGACCGACTGCGCGGCTCCTTCCAGATTGTAACCGTGGATGGCGAACTCATCCGCTCCACGGGGGCGATCACCGGCGGCGTGGAGACGCGCAAGTCGGCGGGGCTCCTGTCCCGACAGCGCGAGCGCGCCGAGTTGGAGGAGCGGCTCCGCGGGCTGGCCGAACAGCGGGGCCGCCTGCAAGAGGCGCTGCGGCTCTCTGCCGAGGCGGAGCAGGCCGCGCGCGCCCGATTGGCCGAGACCGAGCGCGCCCTGGCCGCCCTCGCCGAGAAGGAGTCGCACACGCGCGCGTCCATCGCTGCGCTCCAGCGCCAAGCCGACAAGAAGGCGCAGGAAATAGAGTGGCGGCAGGCGCTTGTCCACCAACTGGAGCAGAATCTGGAGGCCCTGGCGGAGAAGGAGGCGCAGGCGCACGCAGACCTGGAGCGCCTGGCCCAGCGGGAAGGGGACGCGCAGGCTCGCCTGGCGCAACTTCAGTCATCGCTGGAGGCGATGCCCGATTCGCTGGCGGTGCCGTTGGCCGAGGCGAAGGCGGCGGTGTCGCTGGCCGAGCAGAATGTGGAGAACCACAAGGCCATCCTGCGCGGGCATCGGCAATCGCTGGCCCAGTTGGACGCGCAGTTGGAGAACCGCCGCGGGAGGATGGCGGCGCTTGAGACGGAGCGCGCCGAACTGGAAGCCGCCGAGCGCGAGTTGCGAACCCGCTCCGAGGCACTGGCCGCCGAGTTGGAGGCGCTGGCGGCGCAAATTCGGCCTGCCGAGGCGCGCCTCGCCGAGATGGAATCCGCGCAGGCCGAACTGGAGACGCGCATCCAGCAGGAACGCGCGGCCCTGCGCGATGCCGAGCAGGCGCACAACCACGCGCTCTTGGAGATGGAACGCCGCCGCGACGACTTGGCTGCCCTCAAGCGCCAGATGGAGAGCGACCTGGGGCTTATTGATGTGGACGTTGCGGAGGGGTTGCCCACGCAACCGCCGCTGCCGCTCCGCCCCATCGTGAGTTCGCTGCCCCAGGTGGACGCCCTGCCCGAGGGGTTGGAGGAGCAGATTCAGCAGTTGCGCGGGCAGATCCGACGGCTGGGCGGCATCAACCCCACGGCCCCCACCGAGTACGCCGAAACCCTGGAGCGGTACAACTTCCTGACCTCCCAGTCCGAGGACCTGCAAGAGGCCGACAAATCGCTGCGGGCGGCCATCGCCGAACTGGACCGCATGATGAACGAGGAGTTCACCCGCACCTTTGAGGCCGTCGCGGAGCAGTTCACGGTGTATTTCACCCAACTGTTCGGCGGGGGGACGGCGCGGCTGGTGCTCACCGACCCCGACAACCCCATGGCGTCGGGCGTGGACATCGTGGCGCGGCCCCCCGGCAAACGCACCCAGAGCCTGGCGCTCCTGTCCGGCGGAGAGCGCGCCCTGACCGCGGCGGCGCTTATCTTCGCCATCCTGAAGGTCAGCCCGGCCCCGTTCTGCATCCTGGACGAGGTGGACGCCATGCTGGACGAGTCCAACGTTCGGCGGTTCCGCGCGGTGCTGGAGGAACTGGCCCGCGACACCCAGTTCATCGTCATCACCCACAACCGCGGGACGATTGAGGTCGCCAGCACCATTTACGGCGTGTCCATGGGCGCCGACAGCGTCTCGCGCGTCCTGTCGCTGCGGCTGGATGAGGTAGAAGCGAAGGTGTAGGCCGCGCCTGGCCCTCGGCCTTGCCCTCTCCACGGGCGGCGCACCTCACCCCGGGCTTTGGCCTCCTCGGTCGGCCTCCTCGGATTTAGGGGATTAGGCCTGTGGGGGCATGACCGCGCGGGGCCCGGCCTGTCACCCTGAGCGAAGCGAAGGGTCTCGGTTTGCGAGATTCTTCGCGGCTGCGCCGCTCAGAATGAC
>JBBIHX010000215.1:0-3929 GCA_037446815.1 Caldilineae bacterium
CGCCACGCTGCCCTGAATTCCTCCCCCGGTTCCAGCGGAACCTGTTGTCGGACGAACCAGTCCACGTCCACCGAGCTGCTAGCCCCTGCGGTCTGTATCGGTTGAACCGGTTGGCGCGTCAAGTCGTCCACAGCGGCACCCTCCGCATGCTTGGACTATTATACCACAATCCGCGCGCTCATAACAGGTCCTTGACGCGCTCGGCGATCTCCCGCGTCATCCCTGGGACGGCGGCCAGTTCCTCCACGCTGGCACGCCGTATGCCGTCCAGCGAGCCGAAGCGGGCCAGCAGCGCCTTCCTACGCCGCGGCCCAATCCCCGGAATGCGGTCCAGCGATGAGGCCAGCCCCGTCCGCTGGCGGATGGTGCGATGGTAGGCCACGGCGAAACGGTGGGCCTCGTCGCGCAGCCGCTGGAGCAGGAACGACGCCTGCGAGTTCGGCGGGAGGGGCACAGGGTCGGGGCGGTCCGGGACGAAGACCTCCTCGCGCTCTTTCGCCAGGGAGGCCAGGGCGATGTCGGTGATGCCCAGGTCCTCTAGCACCTTGCGCGCCGCGTTGAGTTGCCCCTTGCCGCCGTCTATCAGAATCAGGTCGGGCTTCAGCGCGAAGGCGTCGGGCTTTGCCCCAGGGAGGCGCGGCTCCTGGTCCGCGGCCGCTTTCAGCCGCAGCAGGCGACGGCGGAGCACCTCGGCCATCATGGCGAAATCGTCCGCGCCCTCCACCGTCTTGATGCGGAACCGCCGATAGTCGCTCTTGCGCGGCGTGCCCTTGACGAACACCACCATGCTGCCGGTGGCCGAGGCGCCCTGGATGTTGGAGATGTCGTAGCACTCCATGCGCGTGGGCGGGTCGGGCAGGCCCAGCGCCCCCTGCAACTCGGCCAGCGCCGCTGCCCACTTGGCTTCATCCTGCTGCCACTGGGCGCGCAGGTGGGCCAGGGTCTCGGTGGCGTTCTTGGACGCCAAGGCCACCAGGTCCTTCTGCTCGCCCCGTCGCGGGACTCGTACCACGACCTTGTTTCCCCGCTTGCTCCGAAGCCAAGATTCCACCACCAGCCGCTCGTCCAGGCCCTCGCTGAGCACAATCTGCGGCGGAATGTAGGCGGCCTCGTCGTAGAACTGCTTGACGAACGACCCCAGGATGTGCGCGGGCTGGTCATCCTCCACGCCGTCCAGCAGGAACGTTTCGCGGCCGATGAGTTTGCCGCCGCGGATGAAGAAGACCTGAACGCAGGTGTCGCCGTCCTCGCGGGCGAAGGCGATGACATCCTCGTCGGCGCGGGCGCGGGTAACCACGCGCTGCCGTTCCACCACCCGCTGCACCGCGCTGATCTGGTCGCGGATAAAAGCGGCCCGCTCAAAGTCCAGCGCCTCAGCGGCGGCCTTCATCTGCGCCTGCAACTGCGACTGAATCCGCTCCGTCTTGCCCTCCAGAAACAGGCAGATTTGCTGGATGGTGGCGCGATAATCCTCCTCGGAGATGGCGCCGATGCACGGCCCCGAACACCGCTTGATGTGGTAGTAGAGGCAGGCGCGGCGATCCTTGCCCGTAATCTCGCGCGTGCAGGTCAGGTAGGGGAAGATGCGCCGCAGGAGGTCCAGCGTCTGGTGCACCGCGCCCACGTCGGCGAAGGGGCCGTAGTAGCGCGCGCCGTCCTGCCGCATTTCGCGGGTTACCTCCACCCGCGGGAAGGGGTCTTGCCAGTGAATCTTGATGTACGGGTACCGCTTGTCATCCTTGAGCCGCACGTTGAAGCGCGGGCGGTGCTCCTTGATGAGGTTGCATTCCAGCACCAGGGCTTCCAATTCGGTCGCCGTAACGATGAACTCCAGGTCGGCAACCTCGGCCACCAGCCGCCGTATCTTGGACGATGTCTGGGCCGAGTCCTGGAAGTACGAACGGACGCGGCTTCGCAGGTTCACCGCCTTGCCGACGTAGATGACCCGCCGCTCGGCATCCCGCATGATGTAGACGCCCGGCTCGGTGGGCAGGGCATCCAGTTTGGCGCGAAAATGCTCCGCGATCATGCGCTCCCAGACGACTCCATCCGATTGGCCCGGCGCTGCTTCCGTCGGCGCACCCACAGGTAGAAGCCGAGAATCAGCAGCAGGAACAGGACGAAGGTAATAACCGGCACGAGGATGGCCATGACCGAGGTCCCGGCTGATACAACGTCTTCGGTAAAACTCACGGCGGGGTTCAGCACGCCCCCGCCCAACGTGGTGATGACGGGGCGCGAGGTCGCCTTGACTGCGTGCACGCCGCCCGCCACGATGAGGCCGCACACGATGGCCACCACGGGGTGAATGTCGGTGATGACGCGCGTGCTGGCGGCGAACAGGATCGCCCCGGCGGCGGGCCGAACCACCGTCTGAATGACATCGTTCACCGTGTCCACCGCCGGAATCTTGTCCACGAAAATCTCCACGGTCAAGAGCACCAGCAGCACGCCGATGGCCCACCAACTGGTGAGGGCGTCAAACGGCGGGCTGAGGTGAATCCAGTCGGTGAACCGCCCCGCCAGCGCCACAATCAGCAGCGGCAGGTAGGCGTTCAACCCAGCCGCCCCCGCCAACCCAAAGCCCGTCAGAAGTCCCGTCGCCCAGTCCATCCCTTACCTCCCAATTCTTGCATCAGGGTACACCCAACCCCTTGTGCTCCAGCGCTGCCCGCGCGATGCGGATGAGGAGCAACTCGCCCGACGCCAGAAGGAACCCCGCCGCGAGCGCCGGCAGCACGTCCCGAAACGCGGAGGCCCGCTCCTCCCTGCGCGCCAAGACCACCCACAGCGCCGCGTTGACGCCGGTGAACATCAGCGCCATGCCGGCCAGGCTCAGCAGCGAGACCACCGGCAGCAGCCACGCCACGCGACTCATCACCGGCAAGGCCGCCCACGCGACCAACGCCAGGCCGATGACCTCGCGGGGGCGGCGCAAGATGGATGCATTGGCCCAGTCGCGCCACAGGACGGCGTTGAGCAGCGGGTATCCGAACCCCACCATCGCCATCCCGCTGAAGACGCCCGTCGCGTAGCGCAGCGTGTTGTCGGGCGCGTACAGCCGCACACCTCCGCCGGTGAGCGCATCCGCGAACGAGTTGCCGCCGTCCAGCGCCATCAGCGCCAGCCCCGCCGCCAGCATCAGCGCCACCGCCCTGGGCGGAAACGCGCCGGACTTGGCGCGGCCCGTGGCCCAGGCGAAGCCCAGCACGGCCAGCGCCCCGAAGTACGTCCCCGTGCACCGCGCGCACAGCGGGAACGCCGCGCCGCCAACGGCCAGCGAGTGCTCGGGCCACTGGTGGCAGACGGAATAGCCCACCGCTCTGGCTGCCGCGAGCATGGCGTGGGGAAACGCGAACGCTGCTGCGATGAGCACTGCCGCGGCCCCGAGGCCGACTCGCCTTGCCATATGCGCCCCCATCCGGATTCAACGCGGACTATTATACTCCAGTCTGCCCCTCGGCGCGAGTTGGGTAGGGGGAATTCGGGTCCGAGGTGCGTCGGCAGCCGCCATTGCGAGGGCGCGGGCGACGCCCTCACCCCAGCCCTCTCCCAGCGGGAGAGGGAGCCACGCCCTCACCCAACCCTATTCGCGTGGCTTCGCGTTATTGGCGGTTGCACTTCTCCGAAGTTGCTTTATGTCGTGCCGCATTGCGCGCGGCGCCAAGCCGCGTGGACTGCACCAACACGGTTTGGAACCGAATAAGGGAGACTCGGGTCCGAGGTGCGTCGGCAGCCGCCATTGCGAGGGCGCGGGCGACGCCCTCACCCCAGCCCTCTCCCAGCGGGAGAGGGAGCCACGCCCTCACCCCCGGCCTTCGGCCTGAGAACGAGGGGGAGGTTAGGTGCGAGCCCCTTGAGGTCTACTCCCATCCGTGCAATCCGCGTTATCCGTGGATGTGGCCGAGCCCTATTCGCGCGGATTCGTG
>JBBIHX010000216.1:0-3918 GCA_037446815.1 Caldilineae bacterium
CGCAACAACCGAAACCGAACGACGCCGAACAGGAGGAGTAGGCGCGCGGATGCTGGTAGAGAAGAGGGGTCGTCGGCTGAAAGCCCCTCGCAGCGGAAACCGCCGAAGGTCGCCTGGGAGTCGGGTCGCCGAACCGCTGTCGGAGTAAGCGGCCCCGGGTTCGCCCGTTACAGCGCCCGAGCGCCAGCGGCCCGTTGCTGCTGGAAGCAAGGTGGTACCACGGAAGATTGCCCCTTTCGTCCTTGTGGCGAAGGGGGTTCTTGTTTATCTGGAGCAATCAGCCATCAGCAATCAGCGATCAGCCAGCAGTCCGGATTCGCTGACCGCTGACCGCTGATAGCCGAATGCCGGAGGTGTCGCGATGAGCCCCAAAGAAATGCCCAAGACCTACGATCCAAGCGCGACGGAGCAGCGCATCTACGAATGGTGGGAGTCGCGGGGATATTTCCGCCCGCGGATTGACCCGGCCAAGCAGCCGTGGACCATCACCATGCCGCCGCCGAATGTTACCGGCGCGCTGCACTTGGGCCATGCCATCACCGCCGCCATTGAGGACCTCATGACCCGGTGGCACCGCATGCGCGGGGAGCCGACGCTGTTCCTCCCCGGCTCGGACCACGCCGGCATCGCCACGCAGGCCGTGGTGGAGCGCGAACTGGCGAAGCAGGGCATCTCCCGCCACGACCTGGGCCGCGACAAGTTCATTGAGAAGTGCTGGGAGTGGAAGCACATCTACCACCGCCGCATCACGGATCAGCACCGCAAACTCGGCGTCTCGTGCGATTGGGAGCGCGAGCGGTTCACCCTGGACGAGGGGCTGTCGCGCGCCGTCCGCACCGCCTTTGTGCGCCTGTACGAGCAGGGCCTCATTTATAGGGGCACCTACCTGGTCAACTGGTGTCCGCGATGCACATCGGCCATCTCGGATTTGGAAGTGGAGCACGAGGAACAGGCGACGAGCCTGTGGTACGTGCGCTACCCGCTGCTCAACGGCGATTGGAGCGGGCCGCACCACGCGTGGGGCAGCGGGCGCTGGGCCGAGGGCGCGACGGAGTTCATCCAGGTGGCGACGACCCGCCCCGAAACCATCCTGGGCGATACCGCCGTCGCCGTGAACCCCAACGACGAGCGCCACGCCGGCCTTATCGGGCGCCAGGCCGTGCTGCCCGCCATCGGGCGCGTGATTCCCATCATCGGCAGCCTCACGGTGGACACGGCTTTCGGCACCGGCGCGGTGAAGGTAACCCCCGCCCACGACCCGACCGACTACGAGATCGGCCTGCAGCATGGGCTGGATGCGCCCATCGTCATGGACGAGGTAAGCCGCATGAACGAACTGGCCGGGCCGTACCAGGGGCAGGATCGTTTTGAGTGCCGCCGCAACTTGGTGGCGGATTTGGAAAAAGAGGGCCTGCTGGTCAAGATTGAGCCGTACACCCACGCCGTGGGCACGTGCCAGCGGTGCCACACGGTCATAGAGCCGCGCATCTCCACGCAGTGGTTCGTGCGCATCAAGCCCCTGGCCGAGCCGGCGCTTCAGGCTGTCCAGGACGGGCGCATTCGCATTGTTCCGGACCGCTTCGTTAAGATTTACGCCAACTGGATGGAGAACATCCGCGACTGGTGCATTTCGCGCCAACTGTGGTGGGGCCACCGCATCCCGGTGTGGTACTGCGACGACTGCGGCGCGCAGACGACGGGCCTCACCGACCCGACGGCGTGCGGCACGTGCGGCAGCAAGAACATCCGCCAGGATCCGGACGTGCTGGACACGTGGTTCTCGTCCGGCCTGTGGCCCTTCTCCACGCTGGGCTGGCCTGACGATACCGAGGACATGCGCTACTTCTACCCGACGACGGTGCGCGAGACCGGCTACGACATCCTGTTCTTCTGGGTGGCGCGGGAGATTATGCTGGGCCTGGCGATGACCGGTGAGGTGCCCTATCGCGTCGTGTATCTGCACGGCCTGGTGCGCAACGCCCAGGGCAAGAAGATTTCCAAATCCATGCCCGACGCCGACAAATACGACCCGCTCAACGTGATTGACGAGTACGGCGCCGACGCGCTGCGCTTCACGCTGGTTACCGGCAGCACGCCCGGGCAGGATATGAAACTCTCGCCGGAGCGCATCGCGTCCAACCGCAACTTTGCCAACAAGATTTGGAACGCGGCGCGGTTCGTCCTGTCCAATCTGGACGATGCGCCGCTGCCCTCTGACCCCTGGACGCAGGCGCTGGAGCCGGTGGATCGGTGGATACTCAGCCGCCACAATCGTCTCATCGCCGAGGTGAACCGTCTGATGGAGGATTACCAGTTCGGCGAGGCGGGCCGCCAAATCTATGACTTCCTTTGGGGCGAGTACTGCGACTGGTACATTGAGGCCACCAAGTCGCGCCTTTACGCCGACGGGGAGGGATCAACCGGCGCGAACGCGACGGGCCAGGATTCGCGAGCGGCGTCTAGGCGGGCCGCCCTGTCGGTGCTGGTGCACGTGCTGGAACGCTCCCTGCGCCTGCTGCATCCGTTCATGCCATTCGTAACCGAGGAAATCTGGCAGAACCTGCCCCACGAGGGCGAGGCGCTCATCATCGCGCCGTGGCCCGAACCCGGCCCCCGCGATGAGGACGCCGAGCGCGAGATGGGCGCGCTGATGGACGCGGTCCGCGCCATCCGCAACGCCCGCGCCGAGTACAACGTGGAGGCGGGCAAGCCGATTGAGGCGCACATCGCGGCCGGGGCATTCTACGAGACCTTCGCGGCGCAGCGGGATATCCTCATGCGCCTGGCGCGGCTGGACCCGGAGCGGCTGGAACTGGCCCCCGCCCTGGCCCGCCGACCCGACAAGGCGCTGGCGCTGGTATTCCCCGGCGTGGAGGTGTACCTGCCGCTGGCGGGGATGGTGGACGTGGACAAGGAGCGCGCCCGCCTGGCGAAGGAGTTGGAGCGGGTTGGGGCCGACATCGCCCGCTCGGAGAAACTGCTGGCCAACGAGGGGTTCATCCGCAAGGCGCCCGAGGACGTGGTGGAAGAGGAACGGGAGAAACTGGCCGCGCTGCAGGACCGCAAGGCGCGCCTGGAAGAGCAGGTGCGGGTGCTGGGGGGATAGCCGTCGGCTGACAGGGAACAGCGGTCGGCGATCAGCGATCGGTAATCAGCGGGCGGATGTGCAATTACGGCGCGGGTTGCGTAGGCGAGTCGTCTTCGGCGGCTTCGTCTGCCGCGGCGGGGCGGGCAGGTTGCTTGGGCCTGTCCAACCCGCGCCACGCCATGATGAGCAGAATCGGCGTCAGCACGTACACGATGAGGTTGACGTACTGATCGCATAGGTTGGCCGTCCACGGGAAGCCGCGCACGCGGAAGAAGTCGGTGGCGTGGCCGCGCAGGAGAATCTCCACAGGGTTGCTGAGCGCGCCGACGAGAAGCGTCGTCATGAGGAGCACCACCTTGCGCGCCGGCGCGGTCGGGTCCATCTGGGCGGCCCAGCGCAGCAGATACACGACCATCCCGGCCGCGAGCAGCAGGGATGCCCCCGCAATCCATCGGTACGGCCCCAGCGCCCCGAAGATGTAATGATACCCCTCGTTGTAACTCAAGTACCAGGAAATGAACGGGATGGGCGAAGGAATCGGCTCGGCTCCGAAGACGAGCGATCGCTCGGCCACGGCCTTGGCCGCCCAGTCCAGGGCGAATAGGGCGATGCCGATGCCGATGACTGCGATGCGTTCCAGTGTTCGTTTGCTCATGTCTGCCTCTCGCGATGATTGCGCCCTACAATACCCGAAAACGCGCCGCATGACAAAACGGCGCGTGGCGCAATGACGGCACCGCAGAGACAGAGCAGGCACAGAGTTTCCTCTGTGTTTCCCGCGACGAGTGTTAGCCCTGCGCGGCCGTGCTCCCTCTCCCGGCGGGCGAGGG
>JBBIHX010000217.1:0-3886 GCA_037446815.1 Caldilineae bacterium
GCTACACCGCCGGCAACTTCGGGGCATACATCCGAAATGGCGACGCAGTCTGGGACAGCCTGGAGGCGCGAGCGCTGCCGTAGCAAACGTTCGACGCACCTCCAGACGTGATTCACACGCCCGCGCAGCAGGCCACGCTGACCCGATGCGCGGGCGACTGCCCCGCCAGGACGCGCAACACCTCGCGCGCAACCTCCATGCCGACCCGCGCCCTAGCCTCGGCTGTGGAGCCGCCGATGTGCGGCGTCAGGATCACCCGCCGATCCGCCAGGAGCCGCCGATTGGTGGGAGGCTCCCGCGCAAACACATCCAGCGCCGCGCCCGCCACCTTCCCCTCCGCCAGCGCGTCGGCCAGCGCCTCCTCATCCAGCACCTCCCCGCGGGCGCAGTTGACGATTCGGCAGCCCGGCTTGACCAAAGCCAGCGCCTCCCTACCCACCAGGCGATGCGTTGAGGGAGTGGCCGGCACGTGGATGGAGATGAAGTCCGCCCTTGCCAGCAGCGCCTCCAGCGGCAGCAGCGGAACCCCCAGCGCCGAGGCCCGTTGCGGCGCGACAAACGGGTCTGTCGCGATCACGGTCATCCCCAGGGCCAGCGCCCGCCGCGCCACCTCCATCCCAACACAGCCCAGCCCGATGATGCCTAGAACCTTGCCGTACAACTCCACGCCCTCAAACTCGCCGCGCCGCCATTCGCCCGCTCGCACACTGGCATCGGCCTGGGGAATGTGCCGGGCCAGGGCGAGCATCAGCCCCAGGGTGTGCTCCGCGACAGCGATGGCATTGGCGCCGGGCGTGTTGACGACCAGGATGCCCCGGCGCTCCGCTTCCGCCACGTCTATGTTGTCCACGCCGCTGCCGGCCCGCGCGATGAGCCGCAGGCGTTCCGCGCGCCGCAGTACCTCGCGGCAGACCCGCGTCTGGCTGCGCACGATGAGCGCATCGTAGTCGCCGATGATGGCGCGCAACTGCTCGCCGCGGCAACCGTCGCGGACGTCCACCTGATGGCAGGCGCGCAACAGGGCCACCGCCTCGGGCGATAGGGTCTCGGTAATCAGGATTCGCATCGCGCTCACCCCCTCGCATCGGCCAAAGCGGACTCCACGGCTGCCAGCGCCTCGCGGATGTCCGCCACGTGCACCCAGCCCATGTGGGCCAGGCGAATGGTGCGGTCTGGCTCGTGCCCCGCCGCCAGCACCACGTTGTACCGCTCGGCCAGCACGCGAATCAGAAGGTGGGCCGAGACCCCATCGGGAACCCACGCCGCGGTTACGCTGGGGGACGCGCACGCATCCGCCGCCACTGGCCGGAAACCTAGGCAAGCCAGCCCCTGGCGAGTTATGCGCGCCAGTTCGCGATGGCGGGCGAATGCCGCATCCAGCCCCTCGGCCATCAGCGCGCGCAGGCCCGCGTGCAGCCCGCGGATGACGCTGATGGCGGGCGTGAACGGGGTCTCGTTCCGTTCAGCCCAGCGGCGCGCCTCCCGCAAATCCCAGTAGAAGCGGGGCATCCGCGCCTCTGCCACAGCGGCCCATCCGCGCGGACTCACCGAGAGGAGCGCCAGCCCAGGCGGCCCCATCAGCGCCTTCTGCGACGCCGCTACCACCACGTCGCAGCCCCATGCATCCACCTGCATGGGCATCGCTCCGACCGAACTCACGCCGTCCACCAACACCAGGACATCGGGCGACACATCGCGGGCAGCGCGGACAAGGGTCGGAACATCGTTCACGACGCCGGTGGACGTCTCGTTGTGGGTCAGGAGCAGGGCTTTCGCGTCAGGCGCGGCCCGCAGCGCAGCCGCAACAGCCCGAGCGTCGGCCGCCTGCCCTGGGGGAAATTCTACCAGCGTAACTTGCGCGCCGAAGGCTCTCGCGATGGCCGCAAACCGCCGGCCGAATACCCCCACGCTCACGGCCACCACCCTGTCGCCCGGCGATAGCGTGTTGACCAGCGCCGCCTCCAGGCCCCCGGTGCCCGAAGCCGTGAGGAGAATCACGTCGCCGCTCGTGCCAAACGCCGCCCTCAGCGGCGGCTGAATCTCCTCCATGAGGCGATGGAACTCGCCGCCGCGGTGGTTGATCATAGGCTCCGCCATGGCCTCGCGGACGGCCGGCGGCAAAGGCGTGGGGCCGGGTACTCGCAGGTTCATACGCCACCTCACGACTCGCGCGGCACTTGGGGAAGCACTTGGAGCGCCTCGCGCACCTTCTCCTCGGGATAGGCGTAGTCCTGGAGGCGGCCCGCCAGGTACTCGTCATAGGCGGCCATGTCAAAGTGCCCGTGCCCGCTCAGGTTGAACAAGATGGTGCGACGGACCCCTTCCTCCCTGCACCGGATGGCCTCGTCCACCGCGGCGCGAATGGCGTGGGCCGACTCGGGCGCCGGCACGATGCCCTCGGTGCGGGCGAACTGAACGGCCGCTTCAAAGACCGCCGTCTGCGGATAGGCCACCGGCTGGACGACCCCCGCCTGCACCAGCACCGACAACGCCGGCGCCACGCCGTGATACCGCAGTCCCCCCGCGTGGATGCCCACCGGCACAAACGTGTGGCCCAGGGTGAACATCTTGATCAGCGGCGTCAGGCCCACGCTGTCGCCGAAGTCGTAGGCGCACACGCCCTTTGTCATGGACGGGCACGCCGTCGGCTCCACGGCCACGAATCGGGTGTTCAACCCTCGGGTCAGGCCCTCCCGGATGAAGGGGAACGCCAGGCCGGCGAAGTTGGACCCGCCGCCGACACACCCGATGACGATATCGGGATAATCGTCCGCGAGCGCCATCTGCGCCAGGGCCTCCTCGCCGATAATCGTCTGGTGCAGCAAGACGTGGTTGAGCACGCTCCCGAGGGCGTACTTCGTGTCGGGATGCTGCGCGGCCACCTCCACCGCCTCGCTGATGGCAATCCCCAGACTGCCGGGCGAATCGGGGTTCTGGGCCAGCACCTGCCGCCCCGCGTTGGTTTCGCTGCTGGGGCTGGGCGTAACTTCCGCGCCCCAGGTCTGCATGAGCGACCGACGGTAGGGCTTCTGCTGGTAACTGACCTTGACCATGTAGACCTTGCATTCCAGCCCGAACAGGCGACAGGCAAGGGCCAGGGCGCTGCCCCACTGCCCTGCGCCGGTTTCCGTGGTGAGCCTGCGCACGCCTTCCGCTTTGTTGTAGTAGGCCTGGGCAACCGCAGTGTTGGGCTTATGACTTCCTGCCGGACTCACAGACTCGTTCTTGAAGTAGATTCGGGCAGGCGTCTGCAGCGCACGCTCCAGGTTCCGCGCCCGCACCAGCGGCGTGGGCCGCCACAGTCGGTACACGCGGCGCACCTCGTCCGGTATCTCCACGTACCGGTCGGCGCTCACCTCCTGCGCGATGAGCGCCATGGGGAACAGCGGGGCCAGGTCGTCGGGGCCGATGGGCTTGCCGGTGGCCGGATGAAGCACGGGCGGCAGCGGCTGCGGAAGGTCGGGGAGGATGTTGTACCACGTGTTGGGCATGTCGCGCTCGCCGAGCATGATTTTGACCTCTTCCATTGTGCACCTCCTGTGAAGTTTGGGATTGGGCCGGAGTTCCAACTGTCCGAGAAAAAGCAAAAGGCCCTCGCCGAGGGGCGAGAGCCTTTTCAACCCGTGGTGCCACCCTCGTTAGGCCGGAAAATGAAAAATCCGCCGTGATGGCGGATGATTCAAAAGCCAGCCTCACTCATGCGCAGGTACGGGAGACGAACGTCGTCTCCGATACCCTCCGCTCAGGTAACGGTAGCGGTCTCCGTCCGCGTCTACTCGTCCGCGCCATGGGCGGACTTTCGGGCGGCGGCTCCCAGGTCCATTCGGTGTCTGCCAGGACATCGGCTTCGCACCACCCGCCGACTCTCTGCGTCCCGCTTGGACAC
>JBBIHX010000218.1:0-3874 GCA_037446815.1 Caldilineae bacterium
GTGGCAACGAGCAGGGGTGAATCAGCGGCCGAAACGTCGTCTGAAGCAGAACCACCTGTCTGCGGTGAGCCCAATGTCGGCGCTATGGCTTCTTGAGCGCATCGGCGGCAGCCTTCAGTTCCGCCGCCTTGCTCCGCGCCAGTTCCGCCAGGTTGTTGGCCGCGTCCTTGCCGCTCTGGATGATGCCGATGAGGGCGTGCATCGGGCCTGGCCCCGCGCCGATGACGAGGCCCGTAATCACCATGTCCAGCAGGCGGGGAGCCGGCGCGCCGAGGGTGCGGATCATCCCCAGGTCGCCGAAGATGGCCACGCCCAGCCCCACGACAAGCCCGGCCCAGATGCACAGCGCGCGCTTCCACGCGATGTACTCGGGCGCGGATGTCCAGGCGCGCACGCGGGCCTCCGCCTGGGCCAAGCGGGCCTCGGCAGCGGCCAGCGCCGCCAGCGCCTCCGCCGACGCCTCTTTCCCGACGGCGCTCGCCGCCGCAGCCGCGGCCTCATACGCCGCCTGATACTCGCGCCCGATCCAGTCCAGCGCCTCCTTCGGCGCCGCCAGGACATCGGCCACGGCGCGCGACGACTGCTCAAAGGCGTCAAACGCCGTCTCCAAGAGCCGCTCCACGGCCACCGACACGGCGAGCAGCGGCCCAAGCACGGCGGCCACATCTCCGGCCACCCCCGCCGCCGGCGCCACGGCCAACAGCCACGCCAGGCCGTTCGGCTCGGCCAACGCCCGGAGCGCGGCCATCGCCAGGGCGATGAGCAGCAGCGTTCCGAGAAGCACGCGCATGTTCACGCGCCACCGCCTACGGACGGGCTGCTTCAGAAGCCGCTCCTTTTCCGCCGCGGCCTCTTCTGGCGTCTTGGCGCCTTCCTCCACCAGGCGGTCCAGGGTCTTCACCGCCTCCAACTTGGCCGCCGTCTGCGCGGTCCGTTCCATGGACGAACTGGAAACGACCATGCTCCACCTCCTGGAGTCCGACCGGTACATCCTTTGTCAACAGGCGGGGCAGCCCGGCCCTCATGGGGCATCGGCCAACCGCGCCACCGATTAGGCGCACCCCGCGGGAGCGTCATCGCCGACGCGGAGCGCGTTGCAGCAGGTTCTTGAGTTTGGTGAGCAGCCTGCGGGAATAGACGCGGGCGAAATGCGTGGCCGCCTGCTCCATGGGAATTTCTCCGCCCGCTTCGCGGAGATACCAACTGTGCTCAATAATCCACAGATACAGGTCGGCCTCGGTGCGCCCGGGGAACTCGCGCAGGATCCCATGCTCGCGGATAATCTGCACCAGCGGCATGTACACGCGGTCGTACCAGGAAGCCACGGCCTCTTCATGCGGCACCTCGGCGTTGCGCTCCTGGCCCAGAAACCAGCGGTGCACCTGAATGTGCTCCGCGAGTTTCCCGTACTGCCCGGGGAGTGTCAGCCGCACATCGGCCTCGGGGCGGATGCGATTCAGCCCGGTGTCCTGCAGGAACAGGATGCGCTCTTGTTCCAGCACGATATCGTCGAGGTCGGCATCGGGGGTGAGCGACACGGGGGTGGCGAGTTCCGTTACGTAGGCGTCCACGAATTCCTGGCCGCGCTCCCTGGCCACCGACACGCGGTGATTGCCGTCGCGCACGAAGTAGACATCGCCGATTTTGTAGAGGCTCACCGGCGGGAGTTCCACTTGCTCGTATTGCAGACGGTCAATCCGAATCCACCGGTCCCGCGTGTGCGACTGGCGCGGGAGAAAAGCCCGGTCAAAATCGCGGTAGCGGCTTTCGCTGCCGACAATCTGTCGGATGGGCACCGCCTGGAGGCCCAGGTCGCGCTGTCCTTCCACGGGCAGGCGGGCCCTCACAGCATCCAGCGGCAGCAGGTCCGTGTCCTCGCCCGTGAGCCAGCCCAGGATTTGGTTCCAGAAGGCTTTGCTCCGGGCATGTTGATAGTCGTCTCTGGCCATGTGCTCAAAACTCATCGCTCGCTCCGTTGTTGGCGATTGCCCGTGAGGCGCGGCCGGGCAAGTCGCGCAGCAGGATGTCGCACCACGGTCTCCAAGTAGGGATACGTGTTGATGACGCGGGTACTGTGAAACAGCGTCTCGGTTACCGCGTCCCGGCGATACACGTGGCTGTGGCCGTGAAAGTGCACGGCGGGGCGAAAGGCCCGAACGAACCAACGGAACGCCTTGATGCCGCGGTGTGCGGGGTCCGTCGCGTCGTGAATGCCCCACGGCGGCGCGTGGGTTACGAAAACGTCCAGGTAGCGCCCGTACAGGACGCGATTGCGAAGAAGCGCGGGCACAAGCGCGAGGACGTGTCCCCACATCTCCACCTGGGTGTACTGGATGGGCCCCCGATTGTAGCGCACGCTTCCCTCCACCCCCGCCAGCAACAGGCCCCGATGATTGACAACCCTGCGATGGAGATTCACGCCGCCATGCTCCACGGGACGCTCGCCGCTCTCCGAATACTCCACGATGCCGGTGTGGTTGCCGCGCACGAAGAACAGGGGCTTGTTGAGCACGCTCACCACGTATTCCAAGTACTGGCGCGGCAAATCGCCACACCCGATGACGAGGTCCACATCCCCGAAACGGTCGCGCACGGCAGGGCTATAGATAAACTTCACCACCTCGTCGCTGAGGGTGAGAATCCGAAGGGTGCGCTGTTGTTCCTCGGTGCCCATCACGCGCTCACCGCCATTCGTGCACCACCAGGTCGCCGATGACCAGCCTGACCGCATCCACCCAAAGCCAGATGCGCTGCTCCTTCAGGAAGTCGGCGTCGGTCAATCGGGCATCCTCATCCCAGTTGGACAGAAGCAGGCTTTCCGCCCTGTCCAGGCGGAAGTACATCTCCAGTTTCCAGCCCTTCTCCTTGGCGCGATCGGCCCAAATGCGCGCTGTTTCAGGCTCCACACGCACCCAGGCCGTCCACTGGGGCGCCTTCAAGCAGGGGTGGGGCTTGGGGTTGGGCTTGGACTTGGCCCGCACCTCTCGCAGCCGCTTCAGGATGTCCAGGCGAGACGCCGCTTGGCTCCCAGGATCGGGCCAGGGGCCTGCGGTGATGCCCGAGGGCATCTGCGCGATGACGAGAAAGGGCACGCACGTCTTCGCGTCGGCGCGGACGTCTCCTTCCACGGCGAGCGTGAACGTGAACACCTGGGTCTCTCTGTTGTATGTCGGGAACGCCTCCCCCGCGCGTGTCCATTCGGCGTAGTACTGCCGACTTTGGATGGCCGCGACGTACTGGGAGAAATCGGCCTGCCATTTCTCGGCGCTGGCGGCCAGCCGCTCCCCGCATGGGCCTGGCGGGTCAACAGGTCCGCACTGGGTGGATGGCAACGCGGGCCTCTGCGCCATCCAGTCGTACAGCACCGCTGCGAAGCCAAGGTCGGGGGCCTTGGCCTTGGCCATGAGCGCGGCGGGTGGCCGTATCCCGATGTACCCCGCCGCCACCGCCAGGAGGAAGGCCATCAGCAGCGAGAGGATCAGAATGCCCACCTGGACGTAGTCTTCCTGCGCGGCGAACCAGGCGGAGTAGCGTCGCACGACCGGAAGCGCGAGCACGGTCTCGGCGGGTGGGCGGCGTGCCCACATGGCGCCCGCAACCCTCCGCGCCCGCTGCCAGGCGTCGCCGAGCACCATCCACAACGGCCGGATCGCGTCTGTCAGACCCGCGCCAGATCTAGTAACCGCACTTGCTATTCGGACAACCGCCCCGAACAGGCCCCGCCTGACCGGTCGTCTCACCTCGCGCCCTCCAGGCAACCCATGCACCCAAACCCACGGGAGTATCGTAGCACAGGCGCGCTCCGTTTGTCAATGCGGATGGCCGGGGTGAGGGCCGCGCTCCCTCGCCCACCGGGAGAGGGCCGGGGTGAGGG
>JBBIHX010000219.1:0-3864 GCA_037446815.1 Caldilineae bacterium
TGCTGAGCCGAAGGCGGTACGCCCTCGCCCTTCGGGAGAGGGCTGGGGTGAGGGGTGAGATTCTTCGCGGCTTCGCCGCTCAGAATGACGGTAGATGCCAACAGACTTTGGAACCGACTCCTGGATTGCTGAAGTCCTACTATCTTTGCGGATTGTACTTTCACGTGGGCAAGAACACACCGCAGAGAACACACCGCCGAAACCCAGAGGGCGCAGAGTTTAGACTGTTCTCTGCGTTCTCTGGGTCTCCACGGTGAGTTTGGGCCATTGTCTTGCCGTCCACGCGCCAGGGGGAGACGCCCCCAAAGCAGGGGGCAGAAAAAAGTCTGCGGTCGGGGCGCGAACCCGACCGCAGACGTGTCTCTGGGCATCACGGTCTAGCGCTAGAGTAGAGAGGGAAGGGTCTGATAGGCTCCAGGGTAGTGCCTTTAGGCCGCGCCTTTGCCCGAGAGGACGGCAGGTATCGTCTGGAGCAGGATGCGCAGGTCCATCCCCAAGGAGCGGTCCTCCGCATACTCGATGTCCCACCTCACCATCTCATCGAAGGTTACACTGCTCCGACCCTTGACCTGCCATAACCCCGTGATGCCCGGGGTGACCAACAACCTCCTCTTGTGCCACTCTTTATATTGTTCAACTTCATAGGGGATGGCGGGCCTGGGACCGACCAGGCTCATGTCCCCTTTGATCACATTGATCAACTGCGGCAGTTCGTCCAGGCTGGTCTTGCGGATGAACCGGCCCACTCGCGTTACCCGGCGGTCCGAAGCCAGTTTGTACACGGCCCTGCCGTTCGCGTCCTTGTGCAGCGTGCCGTTGCCGTTGATGAAGTCGGCCATGAATTTCTGGTGCACGCTGCTGTCCGCTTGGTGGTACATGGAGCGGAACTTGTAAAATGTGAACAGGATGGGCTTGCCATCGGGGCCGAGGCCCTTCACGCGCTGCTGCTTGAAAAGCACAGGCCCGGGCGAATCCAATTTGATGGCCAATCCCACCACCAGCATCAGCGGCGCTGCCAGGATCAGGGCGATGCTGGCGATGACAACGTCCAGTATGCGCTTCGTTACCAGATACAGACGGTGGCTCAGGCTCTCCTGTACCCGCAGCAAATACACAGATTGGCTACTACGAGTGAACTCCATTGCCATGTGCTGCCCGCTCCTCACCTTCTTCCACGCAAAGTATAGCATCCAAAGATGAAATCTTGATGACAATCGGTCTGTCTCCAGATGACAATTCGTTCATCTGGGCGTCTGGGGTAAGGGCGGATGCAAGTGGGGTGCCAACCGGGGCGAATCAGAATCCGTAGGCCCGCTCCAGCAAGGGCACGATGCGGCTCCAGTCGTAGCGCGACACGGCGAACTCGCGGGCGAGGGCGCCGAGTTGCTCGCGACGGGCCGGGTCGCGCAGGAGCGCCACGGTCTCATCGGCGAACCGCGCCGCGTCGTCGGCCACGACGATTTCGCGGCCGGGCGTCAGGCCGTACCCCTCGCATCCCAGCGAGGTGGACACGACGGCCTTGCCCATGGTCATGGCCTCCAGCACCTTGAGCCGCGTGCCGCCGCCCATGCGCATGGGCACTACGTACACGTCGGCGGCGGCGATGTAGGGGCGCACGTCGGGGACGAATCCCGTAACGGTGATGCCGGGCCTGCTTCCCAGGGCCTGCACCGCCGGCGCGGGGCGCTGCCCCACGATGTACAGGTGCGCATCGGGCACGTGCGCCCGAACGCGGGGGAGAATGGCGTCGACGAACCAGCAGACGGCGTCCACGTTGGGGCGGAAGTCCATCTTGCCCGTGAACACCAGTTTCGGGCCTGGGGTATCAGCGGTGGGGCCTTGTCCTTCCGCCGCGTAGTTCACGTAGGAACTCGCGTCTATGCCGTTGGGCACCACGCAGACGTTGGCGCCGGGCGCAAGGCGCGCCAGGGCGTCGCGATCCCACTCGGAGACGGCCACGACGCAGTCGGCCAGGCGACACACCTGCCGCTCGTACCGCGCCAGCCGCCGCCACTGGACGAACGAGTACGCCGCCGCCACCCATCGGCGGGGATGGCCAAGGTCCGTCTCAAACGCCCGCCTCTGCAGCAGGTACTCGGCGTTCAGGTCGTCAAAGAGGATGCGGGGCCGACGCGGCAGGTTCGCCCGCAAGGCGGCCAAGGCATAGGGAGCCATCTCTATGCTTTCCACGTGCAGGACGCTGTACTC
This sequence comes from Caldilineae bacterium, assembly GCA_037446815.1. Lineage (GTDB taxonomy): Bacteria > Chloroflexota > Anaerolineae > DTLA01 > DTLA01 > DTLA01. Next base: position 2,209 of record JBBIHX010000219.1, read on the forward strand.
GCCCTGCGCGAGGGCGCGGAGCACCGCCCCGGCGAAGGCGGGCGAGTAGGCGCGGAGCGCCATATCGGGCAGGCGCGTGGTGAGGAGCGCGCGCAGCCGCTGGGCGCGGGTGCGGGTCGGCGCGGGCAGGACGACCACGGTTTCGCAGACCTGGCGCAGAGCCGTCGCGTGTTGGGCCGCATCGGGGCTGGATGACAGCGAGTACAAATCCACCCGACACCGGTCGCGCAGGCCCGCCAGGAGATTGTAGGCGCGGATGGCCATGCCCTGGTGCGGCGGGTAGGGCAGTTCCGATGTGAGAAACAGGACGCGGGGGCGTTCGCTCACGTCTGGCTCATCACCTCGTGATAGACTTCCAGCGTCTCGCGCGCCGCCTTTTCCCACGAGAAGCAGGCCGCGCGCGCCAGGCCCTTGGCCCGCATCTCTTCGCGCAGACGAGCGTCGCTGAGCACCCGCCACATGGCCACGGCAATGGCTTCGGCATCGCGCGGCGGCACCAGGATGCCCGCATCACCCACCACCTCGGGCAGGGACGACACGTTGGACACGATGACCGGCGTCCCGCAGGCCATGGCCTCCAGTGCCGGCAGGCCGAATCCCTCGTAGAACGACGGCATGACCAGCATGCGCGCAGCGTTGTAGAGATACAGGAGGTCTTCCGGCGGGACCTGCTGCAGGAACACGACGTCCTTCTCCAAGCGCAGGCGCTCCACCGCCTTCAGCGAGTCATCCACCAGCCAACCCAACTTGCCCACGACCACCAACTTGGCCGTGCTCGCGTAGCGGTCCAGGAGCAACCGAAACGCCTCAAACAGGGTCGGCAGGTTCTTGCGAGGCTCTATGGTGCTGACAAAGAGGATGAATTCCTCCGAGATGCCATAGCGCTGGCGGACCGCTTCCATGGCCTGCTGGTCGTCAACGGGACGGAACAGCGGGTTGGCGGCCTCGTAGATGACCGAGATTTTGGACTCGGACACGCCCAGCAATCGCTGCAAGTCCTCGGATGTGCTCTGCGACACGGCGATAATGTGATCGGTGTTGCGCACGGCCACGTCAATCTGGCCGTAGTAGTTGGCGCTTTCACGGGTCATGAACTGGGGAAACAGGAGAAACGCCAGGTCGTGCACGGTGATGACCGACAGGCAGTTGCGGCGAAACGGCGGGATGAAATCCGGGCTGTGGAGAAGGTCCAGCCGCAACCCGCGTATCTCCAGCGGAAGCGTCAACTGCTCCAGGCGGTGGTGGCTCGGCGTCCAGGTGGGGTGGCGGCGGAAGTTCGGGCGCCGAACGAACGATGCCTTGTTCCGGCGATCCTGAAGGATGACATATTCGTTGTTGGTGTCCAGGTTGGCGAGTTGCGAGACCAGATGGATGATGTATTGCGCGATGCCCGCTTGGGTGTAGTGCACCAGGCGCGCGTCAATCCCAATTCGCATGAGCGATTCTCTCCCTGACGGTGGATGTTTCGGCGACTCACCCTTCCGCTCAGGACGGAAGGCCAGGGATCAAATCGGGCAACGTCGGCCGTCTGACCCTCTCGTGGCGTCTTCGCGCAGGGTATGATACCAGCATGGGGTGTTTCCGTCAAACGCGGCGGGGGCACGTGGAGGCCGCGCCGAGAACGTGCGTCGCACGGTGTCCCCTCCTGTCATGCTG
>JBBIHX010000220.1:0-3831 GCA_037446815.1 Caldilineae bacterium
ATTGGCTGCACGTCGTGGGCGAGGTGTTCAACAACACGACCGACGACCTCTGGCTGGTGGATGTCCCTATCGCATTCTACGACGGCAGCGGGCGGCTCATCACCACAGACATGGGATGGGTGTTGCTGGATGACTTGCCTGCGGGGGAGACGGCCTGCTTCCACGTCCTTCTTCCAAACCCGGCGGGGTGGGTGTACTACGAGTTCGGTCAGCCCAGCGGCCTGCCAGACGGGGAGAAGTGGCCGAACCTGGCGTTTCTGTCACACACCGGATCTGTGGACGCCTCTGGCTGGTACCACATCAGGGGGCAGGTGCGCAACGACCACGGCTCCACCGTAGAGTGGGTGCAGGTGGCGGGGACGCTGTACGACGCTCAGGGGATCGTGGTGGGGTGCGAGTCGGCCTTCACAGACCCGCAGGACCTCAACCCATCGCAGGTCGGCGCTTTTGACGTCCCGTTTTTTGGGCGCGACTACTCGGACGTCGCGTCGTACAAACTCCAGGCGGATGGCGAGCCCCAGTAGGCGCGCCCGCCATTCGCCACAAGTTCGGCATGCGCTCCGAGCCACGTCCGGCCCTCCGGGCGTGGCTTTTTCGCGGGAAGTGCGTTATTCTGTGGTGTCTGGCGTTTGACAGACTGCTGTCTGTAGGCTAAACTGACCGCGGGAGGATGCGGATTCCCATGAACAACTTGGCCCCTATCCATCGGCGCCGATGGGTGAAGGTCGGCGCTTTTGTTTGCACCTGGCTTGCACTGGCCATCGTTGCCGCAGCCACTGTCTTCGCCGCCGTGGAGAGACTTCCCATCTCCCGCGTTGCCGAGCAGGGCGAGACGGGCATTGTGGGCACGGTCGTGCGCCTTGCGCCCCACTGGAACGCCGAGCACACCCTCATCGTAACGACGGTTACGGTGCGCGTGGAGCACGTTCTGAAGGGCGACGCAGGGCAAATTGGCAATTTGCCCTACGAGTACTCGTTTGACATCCCGGGCGGCGAGGTGGACGGCCTGGCGCTGGGCGTCTCCGACGTGGCCTCGTTTGCCGAGGGCGATCGCGTCATCCTGTTCCTCGCCGACACCGACCTGCGCACCGTGGGCGGGTTCCAGGGGCGCTTCTGGCTGGACGGCGGGCGCGTGTGTCGCGAGGACCTCGCGCCCATGCCCCTGCGCGACTTCCTGGCCGAGATCGCCAACGCGCCGGGCGTCCGCATCCCCGACGCGTTGTGGGCCGAGGCCGAGGCCGCGCCTGCTGCCATCGGCCCGGCGGCCGCCGCGCCGCTCATCACGAGCCTGTCGCCCTCGTCCGGCCCGGCGCACCAGGATTATCTGCGCTCCTCGGGCAGCGGCTGCGCGGTAACGTCCACCCTCGTTACCATCAGCGGCTCCAACTTCGGCGCCACGCAGGGGACGGGCCGGGTGGAGTTCCTGCAGGCGGGGACGAACCGCGTGCAGGGGTGCGTCCTGTCCTGGTCCGACTCGCAGATTCGGGTGCGGGTACCGGGCGGCGCGTCGTCGGGGCCGGTTCGGGTGGTAACCTCGGGCGGCGTGAGCAACAGCGTCAACTTCACCGTAACCTACTCCTACGCGGGCGGCAAGTGGGAGAAGGGTTCCTACCCCCAGCCCATGCCGTCGTCCTACTACATCAACCCGAACACGGCGGACACAGCGGACGAGATGAGCGCGGTCCTGGCGGCCATGAGCACATGGAACAACGTGGCCGAGGCGGATTTCTTCTTCCGCAACGGGGGGACGACCACGAAGGCAGACAGGGCAAGTGATGGCGAGAATGTCATCTCGTGGGTGAATCGGGATACGGGCTCCATCGCAACGAACTACTACTGGTGGTACACCTCGGACCCCAGCCATATCATAGAGTCCGACATCGTGTTCAACGATGTGAACTACGACTGGAGCACAGACGGCAGCGCGGGGACCATGGACGTGCAGAACATCGCCACCCACGAGTTGGGCCACTCGCTGGTGCTGCTGGACCTATACGGCTCTGCCGATACGCACAAGACCCTGTACGGATACGCCAGCCTCGGCGAGACCAAGAAGCGCTCGCTGGAAGCCGAGGACCGGGCGGCCATCGCCTACGTGTACCCCGCGGCCGTTACGCCAACGCCGACCCTGACACCCACCCCAACGCCCACGCGCACCCCGACGGCCACTCGGACGCCGACCCGCACGGCCACTCGGACGCCGACGCGCACGCCCACGCGGACGGTTACCCGAACTCCGACGCCGACGGCGACCCAGACCTACACGCCGCGACCTACCAACACGCCCGGCCCGTCGCCCACGTGGGTGCCTGGGGCGCAGGCGCGGCTGTGGTTGCCGGTCATCTTCCAGCAGTGGGCCGCGCCCGAGCCGCCCACGCCGACCCCAACGGCTAGCGCGACGCGGACGCCAACCCGCACGCCCACGCAGACGGCCACGCCCACCGCTACCCAGACCCCGACGCCGTCGCTGGTGGAATTGTCGCGGGATAACGGCGCGGCGCACTACTACAATGCGGGCTACAAGGCCGGGGACGCGGTGGGCATCGTGCTGGAAGCGCCGGCAGGGTTGTACCCGATTCGCCCCGCGTCCATGCGGGTGCTGTTGTTGCCCGTCGGCGGCAGCAGCAGCGTGGTGGTGCGGCCGCAAATCTACGCCATGAGCGGCGGGGCGCCAGGGGTGCTCCTCGCCGAGGGCGCCCCGCAGACGGTGAGCACGTTCTACCCGAACTGGGCCGAGGTAGACCTGTCGGGGATGGGCCTTGTGCTGCTCACGCCGCAGCCGGTGCTGGTGGTCGTCCGGTACGAAAGCGGCACGGTCGGAACGACGGCCTCTGTGCTCACGGACTACTCGTCGCTTATCCCCATGGGGGCGAACTTCTACGATCGGGGATTGGGCTGGGAGGAGCATTATTCGTTCTGGGAAGACGCCTGGGATGTGGGGTACAACATGATTCGCCTGGTGGTGCAGACGAACCTGTGGTAGAGGCAAGATGCGACGCACCTCGCGGGCGCGTCGCATCTTGTGGGGCGGGGCTTCCCTCCCGCCGGGCGAGCGGGCGCCTTAATCTACCGCGGCGTGGCCATGGGGCGAAACGCCGATGTGTACGTTACGCCGAGGTAGGGCCGATTGGGATCGTCGGGGTGCTGACCCAGCGTAACCCGCACCGTGTTCTCCTTCCCGTCGCGGCGGTAGGTGATGCGAACCTCGTCGCCGGGCTTGTAGGTGCGGATGATGTCGGCCAGGTCTGTCGCCAGGGTGATGCGCTCATCATCCACGGCGACGATGACATCGCCGACGCGCAGGCCGGCTTTGTCGGCGGGGCTGTCGGGCGTTATCGCCGTCAGGAGCGCGCCGAAGCCTGGGATCTCCACCCTAGGCGGAATGAAGGGCGTGGCTTCCGGCGTCGGCAAGGGCGACGGCTGGAGCGTCTGCGGCTGCGACCACTCGCGCCAGGCGCTCAACTCGTCCTTCGCCACGCTGCGCGCCTGCTCGCGCCCGATGAAGTATCCGGCCACGCCACCCGCCACGGCGCCAAGGATTACGCTGAGCAGAAGCCCCGCGACTACAATGATCCCAACGATCACGTAGATACGGGTTCTGTCGCTCATGGTTCCCTCCGTAACCTCATGGTATTCATTGTGAATTCGGCTGTAGTATAGCACAAGAAGGTTAAAAAGGCGTTAGAGTGGCGAGATTCTTCGCGGCTGCGCCGCTCAGAATGACGGGTGGGTGGCATGGCCGCGCGGGGCTAAAGCCGCCGCGCTGAGGGGTGGGGCGCACTGGGGGACGCAGTCCGGTTCTGTCACCCTGAGCGGAGCGAAGGGTCTCGG
>JBBIHX010000221.1:0-3817 GCA_037446815.1 Caldilineae bacterium
TGTATTCACGGATGACACGGATGGCGCGGGATTGCGCATGTAGGGGCGACCGATCCCCTCTCCCGGCGGGCGAGGGAACTGCGGATGCGCCCACGGACCCCGCCCTCAATCTACGCGGCTAACATAACGAAACATACCCCGTATGCGCGCTTGACGTTTATACAGGCGGAGAGTATACTACACACGTTTGACACACTCGCCTGAAGGAGATAGCGATGTCCACACCTGCGGTGCTTGGAGGTGCCCCTCTATTTGAGTCGCCGGTGCCCTTCATGCGGCCCACTCTGCCCGAATTCTCCGAAGTGGCAGGCGAAATCGGCGAAATCTTCCGGACCGGCATGGTAACCAAGGGCAAGTACCTGGCTGCCTTTGAGCAGGCCGTGGCCCAGTACGTGGGCGCCAAGCACGCCGTCGGCGTCTCCAGTTGCACCACCGGCCTGACCCTCGCCTACAAAGCCGCCGACCTCACGGGCGAGGTCGTCGTCCCCAGTTTCACCTTCATGGCGACGGTGCACCCGCTGGTGTGGTGCGGCCTCACGCCCGTCTTCGCCGACGCGGACCCGGACACGTGGAACCTGGACCCTGACGCGGCGGTGGCCGCCATCACCCCCGCCACCTCCGCCATCGTCGCCACGCACGTGTTCGGCAATCCCGCCGATGTGGAACGCCTGGAAGCGGTGGCGCGGCGGGCCGGCGTGAAACTCCTGTTTGACGCCGCCCACGGGTTCGGCGCGCTGTACCGCGGCAAGCCGGTGGGCAGCCATGGCGTCGCCGAAGTGTTCAGTTCCAGCCCCACCAAACTGCTGGTAACCGGCGAAGGCGGCGTCGTCGCGACCAACGACGCCGAAATCGCGCGCCGCGTGGAGGTGGGCAGGGAGTACGGCAACCCGGGCAACTACGACACGGAGTTCCCCGGCCTCAACGCCCGCATGCAGGAGTTCAGCGCCATCCTGGGTCTGCATTCCCTTCAAATGCTGGATGTCAACGCCCAGCGCCGCAACCATCTCGTGCAAGTTTATCGGCAGGAGTTGCAGGATGTCGCCGGTATCTATTTCCAGAAGGTGGATCCGAGAGACCGCTGCTCGTACAAGGACTTCACCATACGGGTGGTGGAGTCGGAGTTTGGCCTTTCGCGCGATACCCTGGTGAAGGCGTTGCGCGCCGAGGGCGTGGACACGCGCAACTACTACGACCCGCCCGTGCACCTGCACACGGCGTATCGGCATGTGGGGGAGCGGTATCGGGGGCGGCTGCCGGTAACGGAGCGCCTCGCAAAGCAGTGCGTCAGCCTCCCCATCTACTCGCACATGCAGCCCGACGTGGTGCGGCGCATCTGTGAGGCCATCCGCCGTATCCAGCGGCACAGTGTTGCCATACGCAAAGCATTGTAGGACGCTTGTAGAGAGATGTGGTTCAGGAATCGGTATCTGATCATCGCTGACCTGGTACTGCTCTTCTTGGCGCTCGTCCTGAGTTATTTCCTGCGTTTTGACACGTTCACCGCGTGGAGTTACTTCCAACGCTGGTGGCCCGTGGTGCCTGCGCTCCTCATCGTGTACCCGCTGGTGTTCTACCTGTTCGGGCTGTATCGGCGCATGTGGCAGTACGCGGGCAGCCACGAGGCGCTGGCCATCATCGCCGCCGCGGGCGTCGCGTCGGCGGTGCTGGCAATCCTCATCTACGGCGTCATGCGCCCCATGAAGATCATCTCCGGCTTCTCCCGCCCCATGCTCGTCATTGACTGGCTGCTGAATGTCCTCCTCCTCGGGGGCGTCCGATTCTCGTCCAAGATCGCGTGGGACATCGCGACCGGCCGCAAGGGCAAGATCGGCCAGGGACGTGCGCCGCGCCGAATCCTGGTCATCGGCGCGGGCGACGCGGGCGCCATGATCGTCCGCGAGATGCACAATAATCCCGACATCAACATGCTGCCCGTGGGGTTCGTGGACGACGACGAGCGGAAAATCGGCAACTACATCCACGGCGTCAAGGTGTACGGGTCGCGCAAGGACATCCCCGACCTGGCGCGTCGCCTCCACGTGGACGAGGCGCTGATTGCCATGCCCACCGCGCCCGGCAAGTCCATCCGCGAGATCGTCAGCATCTGCGAGGGCGCAGGGCTCCGATTCCGCACCCTGCCCGGACTGTTTGAACTCCTCAACGGCAAGGTGTGGCTAAGCCAAATCCGCGACGTGCAGTTGGAAGACCTGCTCCGCCGCGAACCTGCCAGCGTCAACCTGGCGGAGATCGCCGGGTTCATCTCCGGGGCCACGATTCTGGTTACCGGCGCGGGCGGCTCCATCGGCTCCGAACTATGCCGCCAGATCGCGCGCTTCGGGCCGCGGCGACTGATCCTCCTGGGGCATGGGGAGAATAGCATCTACACGATTGAGCAGGAACTCGCGCGCAAGTTCCCCTCGCTCGCCCGCGATGTGATCATCGCCGACATCCGCGATGGCAACAAGATTCACGCGATCTTGCAACGCTATCGCCCGCAAATCGTGTTCCACTCGGCGGCGCACAAGCATGTGCCCCTGATGGAGCAAAACGTGGACGAGGCCATCACCAACAACGTGCTGGGCACCCGCAACGTGGTGCAAGCCGCCCTGGCCGCCGACGTGCAGCGGTTCGTGCTCATCTCCACGGACAAGGCCGTGCGGCCCACCAGCATCATGGGCGCCACCAAGCGCATCGCCGAGATGATCGTGCAAGAGGCCGCAATGCGCAGCGGCCGCGCCTTCGTGGCCGTGCGCTTCGGCAACGTCCTGGGCAGCCGCGGCAGCGTCGTTCCCCTGTTCAAGGAGCAGATCGCGGCGGGCGGCCCTATTACCATCACCCACCCGGAGATGACCCGCTTCTTCATGACCATCCCCGAGGCCGTGCAACTTGTCATACAGGCGGCGTCGCTGGCCACCCCCAGCCAAATCTACGCGCTGGACATGGGCGAACCGGTGCGCATCGTGGACTTGGCCAAGGACTTGGTGGAACTGTCGGGGCTGAAAGTGGGCCGCGATATTGAAATCGTGTACACGGGACTGCGTCCGGGCGAAAAACTCCACGAGGAACTTTTCACCCGCGAGGAGCAGCGCACGGCGACGATGTACGAGAAGATTTTCATCGCGCAATCCACGCCCGTGGACGGCGAGCGCCTGTACAAGATGATTGACCTCCTCGCGCAACACGCCGCGCAGATGGACGAAGCGGCCATTCGCAGGACATTGCAGGAATTGGTGCCCGACTTCCAAGAGGCCGAGGTGCCCCTCCTGGAAGGCGGGGCGTAGCATCCCCGACCGTGGACGTGATTCGCAACTCGCGCGGCGCGCTCCTCGTTCTGGCCCTCGGCCTGGCGCTGTCCGCCTTCTGCTTCGCCTTCACCCCGCCCTGGCAGATACCCGACGAGCCGCAGCATTACCAGTTGGCGCGCCTGGTGGCCGAACTGGGGCGCTGGCCCGCGCTGTCGGACGTGTGGGGCGCGCGGCAACTGGAGCGGGACGTGTACGCCTCGCTGGTGCGGCACCGCTTCTGGGAGATTCGCGCGCACAAATCCCCGCCGCCCTCGCTGTGGGAAGATACCGCGCCCGATGTGCTCCTCCCGCCCATCGCGGCAGCCCCTGGGTATTACCTGGTGGCCGCGGGCGTCCTGCGGCTCGTCGGCGGGGCGGCGGTTGACGCCCATCTTGTGGCGCTCCGCGGCCTGTCGCTGGCCTTCGGGCTTGCCGAACTGCTGTGCCTCCTCGGGCTGACCCGCGCCGCGTTCCCGCGCTCGCCGCACCTGCAGCGGGCTTCCCTTGCCTTCGTCGCGCTCCTGCCCATGCGC
>JBBIHX010000222.1:0-3809 GCA_037446815.1 Caldilineae bacterium
TCGGCTCGGCATGGCAGATGGGGGGACAACATGCGACGAGTCGGTTCCATCTTGTGTTGGTGAACCGTGCGCGCACTCTCTTCGTGTGTCATTGCGAGCGAAGCGAAGCAATCCCACGCCCCGGAGATTGCTTCGGGCACTGCGTGCCCTCGCAATGACGGCTACCAACAGACTTTGGAACCGAATCCATGCGACGCACCTCCGAGGTGCGTCGCACGTAACCTACTCGCGGCGCTCGGCCTCAACGCGCGCCAGCATCTCCAGCGCGCTCTCGCGGGTTGTGTCGGTAACGCTGCCCAGCATCTGGGCGATCTCGTCCACACGCCGCGAATCGCGGATTTCTTCCACGCGGGTTACTGTGCGGCCGGCCACGACCTCCTTGCGGATGGCCAGGTGCCGGTGGGCGTAGGCGGCAATCTGCGGCAGGTGGGTTACGCACAGCACCTGGTGGCGGGCGGCCAAGGCGCGGAGTTTGCGGCCCACGGCCACGCCGACCCGTCCGCCGATGCCGGTGTCTATCTCGTCAAAGATGAGCGTCGGGGTCTGGTCGGCCTCTGAGAGAACCGTCTTCAGCGCCAGGAGCAGCCTTGACGTCTCGCCGCCCGACGCGATGCGCACCATGGGCTTCAGCGGCTCGCCCACGTTGGGCGCCACCAGGAACTCCACGCGGTCAACGCCCGTGGCGTCAAAGGCCAGCCGCGCGCCGTTGATCGGCACGCCGTCGGCGTCTTCGTCCTGGGCCACGTCCACCACAAACCGCGCTTTCTCCATGGCTAGGTCGGCCAGTTCGCGCTCCACCTGAGCCGAGAGGCGTTGCGCGGCCTCCTGGCGGGCCGCGGAGAGGCGCGCCGCCTTCTCGCCGATGCGCTGTAACAGGCGCTGCTCCTCCTCCAAGAGTTCCGCGATGCGCTCCTCGCTGTGGGTGATGGTCTCCAACTCGTGGGCTGCGCGCTTGCCGAATTCCAGGACTTCTTCCACGGTGTCGCCGTACTTGCGTTTCAGGTTGAAGTAGAGGTTGAGACGCTCTTCCACCCGCGCCAGTTTGGTCGGGTTGTACTCTATGCTGTCGCCGTAATCGCGGAGTTCGCGCGCCAGGTCGTCCAACTGGTACTGCACATCCCGCACGGCCTGGAGCCACGTCTCCCAGCGGGTGTCGTAGCGGCACAGCCCCGTCAGGTCTTGCTCCACCTGGCCCAGGAGGTCGGTGGCCGAGAGTTGCTCGTCGCCGCCCTCGTACAGGCGGTGATACGCCTCCTCGGCGAGGGATTGCAACTGCTCGGCGTTGGCAAGGCGCGTGCGCTCTTGGAGGAGTTCCTCCTCCTCGCCCACGCGCAGCGCCGCCGCGTTGATTTCGCTCACCTGGTACTGCAGGAGTTCCACGCGCCGCGCCAGTTCGCGCTCATCCTGTTGGAGCGATTGGCGTTCGCGGCGCACCCTGCGGAGTTCGTGCACCAGGTCGGCCACTTCGCGCCGCGCGTCCATGAGGCCCGCATAGCGATCCAGGAAGTTGATGTGCTCCTGAACGCGCAGGAGGCTCAAGTGGTCGCCCTGCCCGTGGATGTCAATCAGGCGCTCGCCCACGGTCTGGAACTGGCGCAGGGTTACGGCGCGGCCGTTGACGCGGCAGATGTTGCGCCCCTCGCGCCGCACCTCGCGCGATAGGATGAGGGTCTCGCCCTCGCCCTCCAGGCCGCCCTCGGCGAGGATGGGCGCGATCTCGGCCTGTGCGGCGGGGCTAAGTGCGAACGTTCCCTCCACCAGCGCGAAATCGGCCTCGGCGCGGACGACCTCGGTATCGGCGCGGCCGCCGAGGAGAAGCGCCACGGCGTCCACGATGATGGACTTGCCCGCGCCCGTCTCGCCCGTCAGCACGTGCAACCCTTCGCCCAGATGAAGGGTGAGTTCGTCTATGATGGCGAAATTGCGGATGTGGAGTTCAGCGAGCACTCAGAACCTCCCCGCTCAATACGAGTGCGCGTCATCGCAATCGGGCGACCGCCGCGCCGATGCCCAGCACCAGGTACAGCCCCACCGAGAGCAGCAGGTAGGGCGACAGGAGCACGGACAGGTTTCCCGCCAGCAACGCGCTCACGAGATACGGGAGCACCGCGCCGACGAACATGGCCGCGCCCGCGACCGCCCACAGCCGGCGGCCCCTTCGGCGACGCACCGCGCGGAAGATGATTTCGCCCAGAAGCCCGCCCGCGGCAGGCGCGATGAAGATCATGAAAAACCAGCCGGCGATGGGGGCCAGCAGCGCGACGCCTGCCGAGAATACCAGCGCGATGATGACCGCGACGACGTAGTCAAGCCAAACGGCGTTGTAGAATACGGCGATCTGCGCGCGGACACAATCGGGACAGCGAAACCCCACCGGCGTCCGCACCGCGCAGCGGGGGCAGATGGGCGTGCCGCAGCGGTTGCACCGCAGGGTCGTTTCCACGTCGGGGTGCCGCGCGCAGTGCAAGACCTCCTCCGGCTCGTCGGCGACCTGTTCCGCCGCAGGGGCCTTCTCGGGCGCGGGCGCATACGCATCGGGGATTTGCCCTTCCGCCAACATCTCCGCTTCGTGCCGCCGCACCCACGCCAGCGCCGCCTTCACTTCCTCGTTGGCGGGGTCTAGCGAGGCGGCGCGCTCCAGATAGCGGCGCTTCTCGCTTGCATTGGGGGCCACGCCGCTCAACTCCAGCCAGACATCCACTCGGTCGGGCGCGATTTCGGACGCGCGACGGAACAGGGACGCGGCCACCGCATCCTCCCCCGCGCGGTGCGCTGCCCGTCCCTGGCGCAACAGTTCCTCAACCTCGGGTGCGCTCATTCTTCCATCTCTTCGGTGTGGTTGATAGAGAGCCGTCTCATCAGGCTACGATAGAAGTAGGTGCGCTCGCGGGTGCGAACGAAACGGGCCACGTTGGGGCTTGCCGTTACGCGGACGTTGTCGCCATCCATGACGGCCACCTCAAACTGTCCGTCCACGGTGAGCATGGCGCGATGGTCGGTGGAAACCTCAATGCGTACCGAGGCGCCCTGCGAGAGGATGATGGCGCGGTCCAGGCTCAGATGCGGGGCGATGGGGATGACCAGGATGTTCTTGAGTTCCGGCGGCAGGATGGGCCCGCCCACCGCCAGGGCGTAGGCCGTGGAGCCGGTGGGCGTCGCCACGATGATGCCATCGGCGGCGTAGGTGGTCATGTACCCGCCGTCTATGTACGTTGCCAGCCGCACGATGCGGGCCAGGGCCCCTCGGCTCACGACGACCTCGTTGAGCGCTTCGTAGGCGTTCAGGCGGTTCTGGCCGCGAACCACCTCGGCGTGGAGCATCATGCGCTCTTCTATCCAGAAGTTGCCCTCCAAGATGGCGGGAAGCCGCTCGCGCCACACCGACGGCTCAAATTCGGACAGGAAGCCCAGGCGGCCCACCTTCATGGCGAGGATGGGCACGCCCGCGCGGGTGGCCATGCGCGCCGCGCGCAGCACCGTGCCGTCGCCCCCTAGCGTGATGAGCAGGTCCAGGGCGCACACGCGGCCTTTGACCTCGTCCTCGTCCCATGCCGAGCACAGCCACGGCTCAAGCCCCCGCTCGCGCAGGAAGGCGGCGATCTCCTCGCCCAGCGGGAGCGACGCGGGCAGTTTGGGGTGGAATAGAATCCCTATGCGGTTGAGCGCAGGCTTGTTTTCGGCCACGGGCGCAGCCCCTCGGAATGCTCGGACTCTCGGGAGTCATTATAGCCAAAGGCAGCAGACGCGCAAGGCGGGCGACGGCGACGCACCAACGCCCGTCGGGAGAGGGCTGGGGTGAGGGGCGACGC
>JBBIHX010000223.1:0-3785 GCA_037446815.1 Caldilineae bacterium
CTGCGCGGCGGAGGGCGAAGAATCTCGCAACCCGAGACCCTTCGCCACGCTCAGGGCGACAGGATCGGGTTCTCCCATACGCCAGCCCTCAGCGCCCCTTCCATGACGGCTACCCACAGACGTTGAAAAACCGAAATAAAATTACGCCCAACTTGACAAAAACAAAAGTTGTGTTATAATAATCTTGAAATATCGCGTAATCTCACGGAGCGAGGAAGTCATGCAACCCGTATTGGGCAAATGCCCTGTCTGCGGCGAAGACCTCGTTGCGACACGCTTGCACTGCCCCAACTGCGACACCAGCATTGAGGGGCGGTTCGCCCTGGAACGCCTCCACCGCCTCACCCCTGACCAGTTGGCCTTCGTGGAACTGTTCATCCGCTGCGAGGGCAAACTCAACCGCGTGCAGGACGAACTGGGCCTGTCCTACCCCACCGTCCGCAACCGCCTCAACGAGGTCATTCGCGCGCTGGGCTATCAGGTGGACGAGCAGGCCATGAGCGTAGAGGAACGCCGCTCCATCTTGAACGACCTGGCCCAGGGCAAGATCACGGCAGAAGAAGCCGTGCAACTCCTGAAAGGGTGAGTCGCCGTGCTGGCAACGAGCGCCTCACGCAGAGTCCCGTTCCGCGGCGTCCGCAGGCTGAACCTGGCGCGGGACCTGCGCGATGTGGCAGACCTCATTGAGCAGGCCTTCGGGCAGGAGCCGGACCGCGCCGGGCAGTCCGTCGCGTCGGAGTTCCGCGTCCTGGCCTGGTGGGGACCGCTCCTGTGGGCGCTGGACCACATGAGCATGGGCGGCGAGGGGCTAACCGGCTTTGTGTGGGAAGAAGATGGCCGCGTGGTGGGCAACCTCACGCTGAGCCGTGAGTGGGCGTCGCCCCGCTGCTGGCTCATCAGCAATGTGGTCGTCGCTCCCGCGTACCGGCGCCAGGGCATCGCACGCCAGTTGATGGAGGCGGCGCTGGATTTTGTCGCTGCGCGGAGGGCGGCCTGGGCGTTCCTCATGGTGCGCCGCGAGAATCAGGCGGCCATCCGCCTGTACGAAACGATGGGCTTTGCGGAGGTAGGCGGGCGGGTAACGCTTCGGCGGGAGTTTCCGCCCCGCCCCGTCGCGGAAGCGCCCATGCCCCCTGGCCGCACGGTGCGCGAGGTAACGTTCCGGGACGGGAGGGCGCTTGCCGACCTGGCGCGCGCGGCCACGCCCGAAACCTTGCAACGCATCCAGCCCGTGCAGCCCGACGCGTGGTTCTCCGAAGCCGAGGGCGGGGCCGGAGGCTGGCTTCTCAATCTTCTGGGGAGGCGCTCGCACCGGCGGGTGCTGGAGGAAGCCGGTCGCCTGCTGGCCTACGCGCGCCTGGACATCGGGCGGCGCAAGCACCACCGGCTGCGGTTCATGGCGCTGCCCCACGCGCGGGGACAGGTGGAAGAGCCGCTCCTGTCGCGCATGTTGAACGCGCTTGCGGGCGCTCGTGCGCTGCCGGTGCTGGCCGATGTAGGCGCTGAGGAGAGGCCCGCCATAGAGATTCTGCGCGCTCGCGGTTTCGCCGAGAGCCGCTGGCTCCTCGTCATGGCACGCCAAGTGGAGCCGCCGGCCGTTCGGCATCTTGAGGAGGTATGATGGAACCCGAACACAAGGAGATTCTACGCCTGGTGCAGGAGGGCAAGGTTACGGCGGAGGAAGCGGCCCGACTGCTGGACGCGATGGGGGGCGAGCAGCCCGCCGCCGAGGTGCTGCCGGCCGATGACGCTGTCACGCCGGAATCCGCGCCGCCAGCCGCCGACCGGCCCAGGAAGGTCGGCTCGCCCTACTGGATATTCCTGTTCCTGTTCGGCCTGGGGTGGACGCTGGCGGGCGCGGCCCTGACGCTGTGGGCGCTGGGCACGGGCTGGATGCTGCTGACTGTGCCCTTCCTTCTCGTGGGGCTGGTCATCCTGTCGCTGGGCGCGGCGTCGCGCGACGCCTCGTGGCTCAGCATTCGCATCACCGACGCCGCGGGCCGCCGCAAGGTCGCCCTGAACTTCCCCCTTCCGCTGCCGGTGCTGGCGTGGGGCGTGCAGATCGCGCGGCCCTTCGTCCCCCAGCTGCGCGACACGGCGGTGGACGAACTCATCCTGTCGCTGCAAGAGAGCGGCGTCCCCGGCGAACTTCTCCTGGTGGACGTGATTGACGACGAGAGCGGCGAGCGCGTCCAGGTACGGGTGGCGTAGTCATATGGTAGTGGAGGCAGGCGCATGTCGCTAACAGAAGAACGGATGCAAATCCTGAAACTCTTGGAGCAGGGCCAAATCAACGCCGACGAAGCGGCGAAACTGCTGGCCGCGCTGGAATCCGGCCGCAAGGAGGCCCAGCGCCTAGGCGCAACGTCGGGGCCGCGCTGGTTCCGCGTGCGCATCACCGACCTGCGGACCGGCAAGGCCAAGGTGAACGTCAACATCCCCATGAGCCTGGTGAACGTGGGCCTCAAGATGGGGGCCAAGTTCGCGCCGGACATGGAGGGTGTGGACCTGGAGGAAATCAAGCAGGCCATCCAGGCAGGCACCCAGGGGAAGATCATTGACGTGGAAGATGAAGAGGAACAGGAACACGTAGAGATTTTTATAGAATAAGGAGACTGCTGTGTCAAAGGCACTGTGGCGCTGGCTCATCAACGCGGTGGCGCTGTACGTCGCCGCGCGCGTGGTTACCGGCATTGACTTCACCGGCGATTGGGTTTCGCTGGCGGTCATCGCCCTCATCTTCGGCGTGGTGAACGCCCTATTGGGGCCGATCCTCAAGTTGCTGTCGTGTCCGCTGATTCTGCTCACGCTGGGGGTGTTCACCATCGTGATCAACGCGGGGCTGCTGCTGCTCACGTCGTACCTGAGCAAGCCGCTGAACCTGGGCTTCCAGGTCGACGGCTTCGGGGCCGCGTTTTGGGGCGCGCTGCTCATCAGCGTGGTGAGTTTCGTCCTCAACATCTTCGTGAGGGACTCGGACCACCGAGAGCGACGCAAGCGCTAACCCGCGCCCTACTCTCCACACCAATCTCCGTCCCACCAGGTGGCCGCGCGTTTCTTGCCGATGGGGCAACTGCTGATGCACAGGTTGCACTGCAGGCGGGTGAAGGGCGTGATCTGCTTGACCTCGCGCTGCTGCTTGGCGCGCATCTCGGGCGACGGGGCGAACTCCGCGATGCATCGGCTGCGGTCAAATCCCCATGCGGCGAGCGCGCCCGTGGGGCAACGGCTGATGCAGATGGAACAGGACGCGCAGTAGTAGTCGGGCACGGGCGTGTCGGGCGGGAGTTGCGGCTCCACGAACACCGCCCCAAACCGCACCCGCGGCCCGAACTCCCGCGTAACGACCAGCCCATTTAGCCCGCGAACGCCCAGCCCCGCGCGCACCGCCGCCTCGCGCAAGTCCACCAGGCTCGCCGAGTCCACAAACGTCAGCGGCTCGGCCCGAATGCCCCGCGCGATGAGGTCCAGCGCCAAGAGTGCCGCGCGCGCCACCAGCGCCTCGTAGGCCACCTTGTGCCATCGGTGCGTGCCGCCGAACGCCACGTAGGTGTTGAAGTCGTAGGCATCGTCGGGGGTGTACAGCCCCAGCACCACCACGCTCCCGACCCAGCGCGGCAGCCCGCTGCCCTCGGGCGCGCAGATACCCGCCAGGTCAAAGTCTCGCTCGCGCGCGAGCTGTTTGATGGTCGCAACCAGGCGAGAGTCGGACATGGGCAAGGCCTCCCAGTGTATCTGCTTTCAGGATACCAGGCGCAGGCGGGGGTGTCAACCGCTGCGCGGTG
>JBBIHX010000224.1:0-3774 GCA_037446815.1 Caldilineae bacterium
GATGAAGGCCGTTGTGTACTACGAGAAGGCCCCCGGTGCGGTTGAGATTCGCGATGTGCCTGTCCCCACCTGTGGCCCCGACGAATGCCTGGTGAAGGTGAAGTACTGCGGCATCTGCGGCACCGAGTTGCACCTGTACCACGGGCAGTTGGACGTCTTGGCGCGCCCCCCTGTGATCCTGGGCCACGAGTGGTGTGGCGAGGTGGCGGAGGTGGGGGAGCGCGTGAAGGGATTTCGCCCAGGCGACCGGGTCGTGTCGGAGACCGCCGCCTACACTTGCGGCACGTGCGCCTATTGCCGCTCGGGCGAGTACCACCTTTGCCCGGAGCGGCTGGGATTCGGATATGGTGTGGATGGGGCGTTCACCGCATACGTGCACGCGCGGGCTACGCTGCTGCATCACATCCCGCAGGGCGTGAGTTACGAAGCCGCGACCATGTGCGAGCCCATCTGCGTGGCCTATAACGCCCTGTTTGAGAAGAGCCGAATCCGACCAGGCGATACGGTAGTCGTCATCGGGCCGGGCCCCATCGGCCTGTTCGCGGTTCAACTGGCCAAGATCGCCGGGGCCGGTACAGTCATCGCAACAGGCACGGCGCGAGACCGAGGGCGGCTGGAACTGGCCAGGCGACTCGGCGCGGACTTCGCTGTCGTGGTGCCGGAGGAGGACCCTGTGCGTCTCGTGCGGGGCATCGGCGATGGCTTGGGGGCGCACCTCGTGGTGGACTGTGCGGGAGTCCCGGCCGCCGTGAAGCAGGCGCTGGACCTGGTGCGCCCGAACGGGCAGATTACCAAGATTGGCTTCGCGCTCAAGCCTCTGGACATGTCGCTGGATTCCCTTGTAACGCGGGGCATCACGCTGCAAGGCTCTTTCAGCCACAACTGGAAGACATGGGAGGCGGTTCTGGAACTCCTGCGGCTGGGACGCATCCAGACTGAGCCGATGCTGAGCGGCATCATGCCCATCACGGCTTGGCGCGAGGCCTTTGAGCAGTTGGAATCCCAGCAGGCGGTGAAGATTCTGCTCTACCCCGTGGATTGAGGCCAGTGTTCACGGGTGCGCCGCTACAAATTGACATAATGGAGGAGATGGATGGAACCGAAGGTGCTGAAGAACTTCGTGGGCGGCGAGTGGGTTGCGTCGGAAGCAACCGAACTGCGCGATGTGGTGAACCCGGCCACGGCCGAGGTCCTGGCGCGGGTGCCCATGTCCACGCCGGAGGAGGCGAACCGGGCGGTGGAGGTCGCGCACGAGGCGTTCTGGGCATGGCGATGCACGCCGCCTATTACCCGCGCGCGGTATATGTTCCGCCTCAAGGCGCTGATGGAAGAGAACTTTGAGAAGATCGCCGAACTGAACACGATGGAGAACGGCAAGACCATTGATGAGTCGCGCGGGGAAGTACGCCGCGCCATTGAGAACGTGGACGTGGCCTGCGGGATTCCGTCGCTGATGATGGGCTACAATGCGGAAGACATCGCGGAAGGGATTGACTCCTTTGTGCTGAGGCAGCCGCTGGGCGTGTTCGTGCACCTGGCGCCCTTCAACTTTCCCGCCATGGTTCCCTACTGGTTTATCCCCTATGCGCTGGCCACCGGCAACACGTTTGTGCTCAAGCCGTCCAGCCAGACGCCCATGACGCAGAACTTCCTCGCCCGACTCATGGAAGAGACGGAGTTACCAGAGGGCGTGTTCAACCTTGTCAACGGTTCCGCGGAAGTCGCGGAGGCGCTGATGTCGCACCCCAAGGTCAAGGGAGTTACCTTCGTCGGCTCCACGCCGGTGGGCAAGCACGTGTATGCCTTCAGCGCCCAGCACGGAAAACGCGCCATCGTCCAGGGCGGGGCCAAGAACTTCCTGGTGGTGATGCCCGACGCCGATATGCCGCGCACGGTCGCCGCCATCATGACCTCAGCGTTCGGATGCGCGGGCCAGCGGTGTCTTGCCGGGTCGGTGATTCTCGCCGTCGGCAAAGCGTATGACGCGCTGGTGCCGCCGCTGGTGGAGGCCGCGTCGCGCCTGAAGGTGGGCTATGGGCTGGATCAGGCGACGCAGATGGGGCCGGTGGTTTCCGCGGCAGCCAAGAAGAAGATCCTCGGGTACATTGATTCCGGCGTCGCGGAGGGTGCTCGCCTGCTGCTGGACGGGCGCGGCGTCGTGGTGCCTGGGTATGAGAAGGGCGCGTTCGTCGGCCCCACCATCTTTGACGGCGTTACGCCCGACATGGCCATCGCGAAGGATGAGATTTTCGGGCCGGTTCTGGGCATCATGCAGGTGGACTCGCTAGAGGAGTGCTACGACATCATCGCCGCGTCGCCCTTTGGGAACGCGGCCAGCGTGTTCACATCTAGCGGCCGTGCGGCGCGGGAGTTTGCCTATCGCGTGGAATGCGGGAACATCGGCATCAACCTCGGCATCGCAGCGCCCATCGCCTTCTTCCCGTTCGGTGGGATGAGGGACTCCTTCTTCGGCGTGCTGCACGGGCAGGGGCAGGATGCCATCCGCTTCTTTACGGACGACAAGGTGGTCCTAAGCCGTTGGTTCTAGCCTTCTGGGGGTGGGAGGGTTCATGGAACTGGAGATCAGCAATTTCGGCGCGGTGCTGCAATATGGCATGTACCTGGAGCAGGAGTCGGCCCGCTTCTACACCGAGGCTGCGGGGAGGGCGCGCGATGAGGCGTTGCGTCAAACGCTCGCGGACTTGGCCGCGGAGTCGGAGCGTCGGCTGAAGACCCTGGAGCGCATTCGGCGCGAGAACGTTACGGAGATGATCCTGACCCCCATCCACGACTTTCACAGCCGCGACTATGCGGCGGATTTTCGCACACCCGACGGCGACGGAGCGTTGCGGGATGCGGCCGTCGCCGTGGAGAGCGCGAAGGCTCGCTACTACGCGGACGCGCGGGCACGCATAGAACTGGCCGAGGCGGGGCGGGCGCTGGGGCGACTCGCACGCGGAAGCCAGGAAGCCGCAGAAACCCTGGCGTCGCTGCCGCTGGGATAGTTTGCCGCCTGGCTGCACAACCGTCTGTGCGATTACGCCGAGCAGGCTGGCCCTGCTCGGCTGTCGCATCGGCCTACTTGATGAGGTGATCCCTCCGGTACTTCTCCGGGATGAATGGCGGGGAGACGGCAGACAAGACCTTGAGGATCTCGGTGCCCTCGGTGTTGATGAGTTGGTGGACCGCACCCTCGGGGACGTAGACGACCACGCCGGGCTCTAGGGCGATCTCTTCATCGTCCACGCGGATTCTGCCCCGTCCGGAGATGCAGTAGAAGATCTCTTCCTGATCCTCGTGCGCGTGGGGGTTGCTTGTGAATCCCGGGTCCACGGAACTGGTTCCCATCCAGAGGTGCTTGGTCCCCATGTTCCAGGGGGCAGCCAGGTGTCGGATGACTCGCTGGTGTGGTGGGCCGATGTAGTCCGCCTCGGCATCCTTCTCGTGGATGTACTTCATGGCAAACCTCCGCAATCCGAGTTGTGTATGGGGCGTCGCCTGCTGTCGCTGCTGGATATGATACCACTGCCCGCGCCGAATGTCAACGTTGTAATTCTTGGGGAGTCGGCTCCAAACTGCGTTGGTGAGCCGAGTGCACACTCCCGTGGGGATCGCTTCGGGCGCTCCGCGCCCTCGCAATGCCGGGTGCCAACAGACTTTGGAGCCGAACCTTCTTCGCGACTCGGTTCCATCTTGTGTTGGTCTGCCCCGCACACTGTCTCCCCGCTCTGTCATGCTGAGCCGAAGGCGATACGCCCTCGCCCTTCGGGAGAG
>JBBIHX010000225.1:0-3699 GCA_037446815.1 Caldilineae bacterium
CGGGAGAGGGCTGGGGTGAGGGCTTCGCTCGCGGAGGCCACTTCGGCCGCTATACGCCCTCGCAATGGCAGCCTCGCAACCACTCCATGTACATGAGGAACGTGCGATGCACCTCGCAGGTGCGTCGCACGTTGTACGACCGAGTCGCGGGCATTGCCAAACGGCAGATGTGCGTGTATAATTGTCGTATGGAAGGGAAGCCGCGCGAGACGTACCAACCTTGGAAGCCGAGGGACACGCGCCCAGGCCGCACGGGCCTGACGCTGGGGCAGATAGCGTTCCTCATCGTGGTGAACGCCGTTATCGCCCTGGGCATCAGCGTCGCCGTTACCCTCACCTTGGGCCGCACGACGCCGTCTGCGCCCGCGCCTTCGCCCACGCACGCGCCACCTGTGGCCTCGGCCGCCGCGCTCCCCACAACGCCCGCCCAGCCGACGACGTACACGGTGAAGCCCGGCGACAGCCTTTCTGCCATCGCGTTTCAGTATGGCATCTCGCTGCAGGAACTCATGGCCGCCAACGGCATCACAGACCCCGATGTGCTCTTCGCGGGGCAGAAACTCATCATCCCCGTGCCGGGGAGCATCACCCCCATTCCCACGTCGGCTCCGACCGCCGCGCCGACGGGCGTCCCGACAGCAGCGCCGACCAACACGCCGCCAACCGGCCCGGACTTGCGCATAGAGTCGGTTCAGGCGTCGTCCGACGGAAAAGACTCGTGGGTAGTCATCACCAACTGGGGGATGTGGGCGCGGCTCAAGGGCTGGACGCTGGACGATGGGCAGGGGAATGTGTACACCTTCCCCGACCTGTCGCTGTTCCAGGGCGGCAGCGTGCGCGTGCATACCGCGGCGGGGAACAATACCGAGGTGGACCTGTACTGGGGCATCAACAAGGCCGTGTTCGTGTCGGGCCGCACGCTGACCCTGAAGGACACGGCGGGCAAGGTCATGGCGTCGTACACCGTGCCCTAGCAGGTGGCGACGCTCATCCTTCGTCCAGGCCCCGCAGGTGGCAGGTGTCGTTCAGGTAGATGAGGGAGCGGCGGCGCGAATCCCAGAAGAAAGCGTTGATGCAGGCGTTGTCCTGCGGCATGCGCCAGTAGGCCGAGAGCTCCATGCCGAGGACGTGGAGCATGACGGCCTTGCATACGATCTCGTGGCTGAAGAGGGCCAGGGTCTGGCCCGAGTGGGCCTCGGTGAGTTCGTTGAGCATGGCCACCGCGCGCTCCAACGCGATGGGCAGCGACTCGCCGCCGGGAAATTGCACTTCGTGGGGCGCGTGGAGCCATTGCCGGTATAGGTCGGGCCAGAGTTCGCTGACTTCCTTGGGGGTGTGGCCCTGCCACTCGCCGTAGTCCACGGAGATAAGCCCGCGGTGTATGTGGACGGGCAGGCCCAGGGCATCGGCCAGGGGCTGCGCCGTCTGCACCGCCCGCAGGAGTGGACTGGAGTAAATCGCGCGAATCGGCTCGTGCTTGAGCCACTCGGCGACCCGCTGCGCCTGGGCGAATCCCAATTCGCTCAGGGGCAGGTCGGTTGTGCCGCGAAAGTGCAGGTCTTTGTTCCAGGCGGTCTGGCCGTGGCGAATCAGTAGAAAACGCGTTGCCATTGTGTCGCTCCCCAACGCGGATGGTGTCGCGCCGATTATAGGCCGTGCAGGGGGAATGTCAAGAATGCGCGAGATCTCGCTCCCGGACATAGACTGGAGCGCGTTGGTAGAGGAACAAATCCAGGAGGCCATGCGCAAGGGGGCCTTTGAGAATCTCCCAGGCGCGGGCAAGCCCTTGCATCTGCCGCGGAACCCGTACCTGGCGCCGGATATGGAGATCGCCTTCAAGATTCTGCAAGACCACGGGTTCGCGCCCGAGTGGATAGAGGCGGACAAGGAGGTGCGGGGCCGCATCGCCCGTTGGCGCGACCGCCTCCTGCGCGAATGGGAATCGTACCGCCGCGCCCTGGCGATGTGCGAGCAGAAGCCCGAGCCGTGGCGCGGCATCCGCCGCCAGCAGGCCGATGACGCCTGGCAGAAACGCTGGTCGGCGCTCCAGCGCGAATTGGCCCGATTGAATCGCGACATAGATACCCTGAACCTGAAAATCCCCCTTGTCTGGCTCCATCGCCCGCGGCTGGACGCCGAGCGGGAGCTGGACAAGGTGCGCACGGGAGCGTGCCATGAACCCGAAGACTGAACGCCCGACCGCGGACGAGGAGGACGTGCTCCACAGCGGCATCCGGCGCATCGTCCTGTCGCGCGAAATGGTGCCGCGCACGCCGCGCTGGAGCCGCGCCTTCCGCCGAACCCTGCTGCGGCTGGCGCGCACCATCCGCGAGGCCGAGCCCTCCCATCCGCCCCAAGACGAAATCCCAACCCCACCATCGGAGGAATGCAACGATGACCAACGCTGAAGAACTGCACCGACGCTCCATCGTGATAGATGCCCACTGCGACACGGCGCTGCTGGCCGCCGAGGGCAACTACGACCTGGCCGAACGGCACGACACGCGCCACCTGGATTTCCCCCGCATGCGCGAGGGCGGGGTTACGGCGCAGATCTTCGCCGTGTTCGTGGAGCAGCGACACCTGCCCGCCCAGGCCACCCGCCGCGCCCTCCAGGTGATAGACGCCGTTTACCGCCAGGTGGAGTCCAGCCAGGGCAGCGCGCGCCTGGTAACCCGCGCGGCGGACATTGAGGCCGCCAAGGCCGACGGCGCGCTGGGCGTCATCCTCGGGCTGGAGGGCGCCGAGGCGCTGGAGGGCGATCTCGGCGTGCTGCGCACGTTCCACCGCCTGGGGGTGCGCAACATCGGCCTCACGTGGAACTTCCGCAACCAGGCTGCCGACGGCGTGGCCGAGGAGCGCACCGGCGGCGGCCTCACCACCTTCGGCGTGGCGCTGGTGGAGGAGATGAACCGCCTGGGCATCGTCGTGGACATCGCCCACCTGTCGCCCGCGGGCGTGGAGGACGTGCTCACGATTAGTCAAGCCCCTATCATCGCGTCGCACGCCAACGCGCGCGCCGTGTGCGATCACCGCCGCAACTTGACCGACGCCCAACTGGAGAAGATCGCCCGCAACGGCGGCGTGGTGGGCGTAACCTTCGTGCCCCCCTTCGTGGATGGCGCCGATGGCGGCGCGACGCTCCAGCGGGTGCTGGATCATGTGGACCACATGGTGCGCGTCATGGGCGATGACCACGTGGGCCTGGGGTCCGACTTTGACGGGTTCTTCGGCGAGGAGGGGACCGCCGGCCTGGAGGATGTGTCGCGGATGCCGGCCATCACCGCCGGCCTCTTGGAGCGCGGCTACTCCGAGGATTCGGTGCAGAAGATTCTGGGCGGCAACTTCTTGCGCGTGTTCCGCCAGGTGATGGGTTAGGGCGATGAAACTCCTCATGTTCCAGGCCAAGCGTTTCTGGTTCCGCTCGTTCTCCAAGACGCTGGAGTTCGTGGAGGACCAGGAGGTGGAGCAGGAGGTGCGGGACGCCGCCGTGATTTTCCTCCACGCGGAGGAGGGCGACGAAACCCAAGGCCCCGCGCTCCTCACCAAGGCGCTGAAGAACATCAAGTGGATTGCCAACAAGCGCGGGCTGAAGAACGTGGTGCTGCACTCGTTCACCCACCTGGCCGAGACCACGGCAAGCCCCGAGTACGCGCAGGGGGCGATAGACACCCTTGCGGCTCGCCTGCGCGAGGTGGG
>JBBIHX010000226.1:0-3664 GCA_037446815.1 Caldilineae bacterium
TCCAAAACGCCCAGACGCGCCGAGAGTTACGCTCGGCCTCGGTTCCGTCTTACGTAGGGCAAATTGGCAATTTGCTCCACGAGATTCTTCGCGGCTTCGCCGCTCAGAACGACAGCCTTCTCGATGTCATGCCGAGCCGAAGGCGAAGCATCTCCGGTCTTGCGTCCACGGATAACACGGATTGCACCGATACGACAAAGTAGAGCAAATTGGCAATTTGCCCCACATCTACGCTCGCAGCGCGCGATGCCGAGCCGTTATCCGCCCATCTGCTGCAGGCGCGCGCGGTACGTCTCCACATTCGGCGGGTTGAGCGCGATGAGTTCCCTCATGGCAGCCCGCGCCTGGTCCCGCTGCCCATTGTCCCACAGCAGGCGCGCGGCCAGGTCCAGTTCCTGCACCGCCTCGGCCATCTTCCCCGCGGCCACATAGGCCTCGGCCAAAAGGCGGTGCAACTCCGGATTGTCGGGGCGCAGGTCCGACACCTCGCGCAGTACGCGAATCGTTCGGTTGTGATCGCCGCGCTCGCGGTACAGGCCGATGAGTTCGTTCAACTGCGCGAGGGCTTCCGCATCCTGGCCGAGTTTGTAGTGCAGGTCCACGAGGCGGATGCGGGCGCGCTCGTCGGTGGGCGACAGTGCCGCGATGTGCCGATAGGTCTCCAGCGCCGCCTTCCACTGCACCCGCCCCACCTGAATCTCGCCGACCTGATGCAAGACCGCCGCCTGCCATCGGGGGCCGAGGGCGCGCTCGCGGATAAGGGCCTGGGCCTCCTCTGCCAGAGCAAGGGCCTGCTCCACCTGCGCCACGCGCGCCAGCATCTGAATCTGCGTGATGTACTCCTCCATGGCCTCCTCGTACTCGCCCTGCTGGACGAGGAGGCGGATGCAGGTCGCGCGGGCATCGGTGTCGGCGGCGTTGACCTGCAGCAGGCGACGGTAAACCGCCGCGGCGCGTTTCGTATCCCCGCGCAGGAGGTACAAATCGGCCACCAGCCGGTACTTGTCGGCGGCGCGGGAGATGTCCCCGGCGGCCAGCCACACGTCGGCCAATTTCAGGTGCGCGGGCAGCGAATCGGGAGCCAGCGCCACGGCTCGGTAGCACTCGTCGGCGGCGGCCGCCAGCAGACCCCGCTTGAGATACTCCTGGCTCAGCGACAGGGCGCGGAGCACCTCGTCCGATTCCTCGGCTTCCAGCAGTTCCGCCATGCTGACGGTTACGCCTTCGCCGGCCCCGCCGAGCCGCTTGCGGGCCTCCCGCACCTTGTCCTGCCACCCCTTGCTGCTCAGGAACTGCACCAGCGAATCCGCGAATGATTTGGCCTTGTCTGCATCTCCCTGGGCCTGGTAACTCTCGGCCAGGTTCTCGTACAACTGGATGAGGTCATCAGCCTGGTCGCGGGCGACGGTCTCCAAGTCTACGATCTTGAGCACCTCCAGGAAGTGCTCAATGGACAGGCCCACCTGCCCCTGCGCGCGGTAGCACTGGCCCAGGGCGAAATGGCTGCCCAAACGGTACTCGGGGTCCTTGACCGAGCGCAGCAGGTGCTCAATGGCCTCCTCAAACTGCAACCGCTGCTGGAACAGCAAGCCGAGGTTGAAGTGGATGGCGGGGCGATCTTCGCCCATCTTCAGCAGGCGCAGGTAACTGGAGATTGCCTCATCCACCAGGCCGCGCGTCTGGAAGTCAATGGCCTGGCTGATGAGCGCGTCCACCGATGCCCGGTCCGCCGCCTGAGCCGGAGCCTCGCCCTGCGGTTCAGCGGGGGCGCGGCTCTCCTCAAACAGCGCGCCCGCCAGTTCGGTGAGCGCCTTGCGCTGGGTTTCGGCGGCGGGGGTGAGGATTTCAGCGGCTGGCGCCTCCTGCGGCTCGGCAGGAGCGGTCGCCGGGGCCTCGGCCCCCTCGCGGAGCATCTCCATCACGTTGCGCGCGGCCAGGTTGGCGGGCGCAAGGCGCAGCGCCTCGCGGCACTGCTGGATGGCCTTCTCCACCTGGCCCATGCGCTGGAGGATGCCCGCCAACGCCAGGTGCTGCTCCACTGCCCGGTCCACCGCGCGGAGTTGGGCGTAGGCCGCGGCAAGCCTCTGGCGCGCGGCGATGTGGTCCGGCGCCAGGCGCACAGCCTGCTCCCACGCGCCCACGGCCTGACGGAGGTCGCCCGCGTTGCGGTGCAGTTCGGCCAGCGCCATGTACGTATCCACCGCCTGCTCCACATGGCCCTGCTCCGCCTCCAGTTGGGCCAGGTGGATGAGGGGCACGGGATCGCGCGGGGAAACGCGGGCCAGGATGCGATAGACCTCGGCGGCCTCGCTCCGCTTGCCGAGTTCGCGGTACGCCTGGGCCAGCGCCACCAGCGCGGGCGGCTCCTCGGGGAATTCGGCAAGGGCGAGGCGATACTGCTGCACCGCCTTGTCCCAGCGGCCATCCCAGGCGTAGTCGTGCCCTGCTTTCAGGTGCTTCTCGTAAACATTCCGTCGGCCTGCCACATCAAACCTCGCCTTTGATTTCAGCCCTCACCCTGACCCTGTTCCACAGGGCGAGGGGAAAGGCCTACAGGCCCGCAAGGAGAACGGCCAGGATAGCCTTCTGGGCGTGCATGCGGTTCTCGGCCTGGTCAAACAGCACCGAATGGGGCCCGTCCGCCACCTCGTCGGTGATTTCCTCGCCGCGATGGGCGGGCAGGCAGTGCTCCACGATGACATCGGGCTTGGCCAGGGCCACCAGCGCCGCGTTGACCTGATACGGCGGGAACACCTTGAGCCGCTCTTCGCGCTCCTTCTCCTGCCCCATGCTCGTCCACACGTCGGTGTAGATGACATCCGCGCCGCGCACGGCCTCGGTGGGGTCGTGGGTGGTGAGGATGCGGCTGCCGGTGCGTTGCGCGATGGCCTGCGCCTTCTCCACCACCGCCTGGGGCAATTCGTACCCGGGCGGCGTGGCGATGGCGAAGTTCATCCCCACCTGCGCCGTCGCGAAAGCCAGCGACGTGGCCACATTGTTGCCGTCGCCGACGAACGCCAGGGTGAGGCCCTTCAGGCGCCCCTTCTTCTCCATCACGGTGAGCAGGTCGGCCATGGCCTGGCACGGGTGATTGTAGTCCGAGAGGCCGTTGATGACCGGCACGCGGGAGTAGGCGGCGAGTTCCTCAATGTGCTTGTGGTCAAACACGCGGGCCATGATGCAGTCCACGTAGCGGCTCAAGACGCGGGCCACGTCGGCCACGCTCTCCCGCTTGCCCAGGCCGATTTCGTCGGGCGACAGGTAGAAGGCGTACCCGCCCAACTGATGCATGGCCATCTCAAACGAGACGCGGGTGCGGAGCGACGGCTTCTGGAACACCAGGGCCAGGGTCTTGCCGCTGAGGATGGGCCGGTTGCCCCCCTGCTTCCACTCGGCTTTGAGTTGGACCGCCACGTCCAAAATGTGCTGGATTTCCTCCGGCGTGAAGTCAGATATGGCGATAAAATGCTTCATTTCCACCCTCCTGGGCATAGTATAGCACACGGAGGCGCAGGGGCGCAATTGCGGAGGCGAGCCGAGTCGGTTCCGTCTTGTGTTGGTCTGCCTCGCGCGCCGCCTCCCCAGTCTGTCATGCTGAGCCGAAGGCGATACGCCCTCGCCCTTCGGGAGAGGGCTGGGGTGAGGGGCGAGATTCTTCGCGGCT
>JBBIHX010000227.1:0-3659 GCA_037446815.1 Caldilineae bacterium
GGGTGAGGGCGTCGCCCCCTCGCCCGCTGGGAGAGGGCTGGGGTGAGGGCGTCGCTCGCGCTCTCGCACTGGCGGTTACCAACAGACTTTGGAACCGAGTCTGACACAACGTGCGACGCACCTCGGAGGTGCGTCGCACGTTGCGCCGTTGTAGGGGATGTTGTAGTGGGACAGGTCTCAGACCTTCCCCTACGGAGACCCACCCCTACGGCGGACCCCAGCCCGCAGGGCTTTATGCGCCTAGCCCGAGAACGGGCCAGGGGCGCGGGGATTTTTCAGGATGGCGCACGTATGGTACAATAGCCCCGTGGAGAAGCACAGCAAAGGCATCGGCGTAATTGACGCACTGACGGCGGGCTTTGAGGTGGTGGCCCGCCGTCCGTGGGCTATCCTGTTGCCCATTGCCGTGAACCTGCTCATCTGGCTTGGGCCGCGCCTCTCGGTGGCCCCCCTGACGGCACAGGTGGCGGACATCATCCGGGCGGGCGTCCGCGACCAGAGCGGCCAGTACGCTGACGCCGCCCTGACTGCCGCGCGGGCCCTGTCGCAGTGGGGGGAGCAGTTCAATCTGTTGGACCTGCTGGCCGTGGGCTTGCCCGCCCTTGCCGTGCCCGCGCAGGCCCAGCGCCTGCTGCCCCTGAGCGCCTGGGGCCAGGCCATGGCGGCGGCAGGCGGCCTGCTCGTGCTGGGCGCGTACCTGCTGGGGCTCTATCTGACCATCATCGCGCGGCAGGTGCAGGAGGGACGGGAAGCGGCGCTGGCCGCATTGGCGCGGGCGGCGCGGGTGATCTGGCGGCTTGTCGCGCTCGGTGTGGTCATCCTTGGGATCGGCTTGGTCGTGGCCCTCCCAGCCATGATGGTCATCGGAGTCATCTCGTTTCTGTACCCGCAGGGGGCCGTGTTCCTGGCGACCGTAACGGCCTGGCTCGCCATCGGGTTTCTGGTTTGGGTTTCGTTCTACCTGTTCTTCGCGGCGGACGCCATGGTGCTGGATGACGCGGGCGTGCGACAGGCCGTGTCCAAGAGCGTAACCCTGGTGCGGCTCAACGGCGGCGCCACGGCCATGCTCATCGCGCTGACGCTGACGTTGACCTGGGGGCTGGGCGTCGTGTGGGAGAAAATCGCCGCCAACACCGTGGGGGCGGTGGCGGCCATCGTGGCCAATGCCTACGTGAGCAGCGCCCTCGTCGCGGCCAGCCTCATCTTCTACAGCAGCCGATGGCGCACGCTGGAAGAGCGCATGGCGGCGCTGGTGGCTTTGGCGGGCAAATCAGTCGCGCCGACGGATAGAAACAACTCATCGGGTGAATAGGGTCTATGAGCGACAAGGTCAATGACAAGAGCAGCACCTACGGGGTGCAGGACATTCAGGTACTTGAGGGCCTGGAGGCGGTGCGCCGCCGTCCCGGCATGTACATCGGCAGCACCGACATCCGAGGCCTGCATCACCTGGTCTTTGAGGTCGTAGACAACTCCATTGACGAGGCGCTGGCCGGGTTCTGCAACCGAATCCGGGTTACCATCCGCGCGGACGGAGCGGTGGTCGTGGAGGACAACGGGCGCGGCATCCCCGTCGGGCCCCACCCCACCCAGAAGGACGCCGACGGCAAGCCGATGGATGCCCTCCAGGTGGTGATGACCATCCTGCACGCGGGCGGCAAGTTCGGCGGCGGGGGGTACAAGGTCGCCAGCGGCCTGCACGGCGTTGGCGTGTCCGCCGTCAACGCGCTCTCCGAGTGGCTGGAGGTGGAGGTGCGCCGCGACGGCAGCCTGTACCGCCAACGGTACGAGCGCGGCCATCCCGTTACGCCGGTGGAGCGCATCGGCAAGGCCGACGGCACGGGCACCAAGACCACGTTCCTCCCCGACGGCGAAATCTTCAAGCAGGGCATAGACTACAAGTTTGAGACGCTGGCCCAGCGGTTTCGCGAGATGGCCTTCCTGACGCGCGGGCTCAAGATCACCTTCGTGGACGAGCGCGAAGACCGCGAGATGTCGTTCTACTTTGAGGGCGGGCTGCGCTCTTTTGTGTGGTATCTCAACCGAGGCCGCGAGGTGCTGCACAAGCCCATCTACGCCGAGAAGCAGGTCAACGGCACCCAGGTTGAGGTTGCCATCCAGTACAACAGCGGCTACAGCGAATCGGTCTATGCCTTCGCCAACAACATCAACACGGTGGACGGCGGGACTCACCTCACGGGCTTCCGCTCGGCGCTGACCCGCACGCTGAACGACTACGCACGCAAGAACGGCCTGCTCAAGGAGAACGAGCCGAACTTCACCGGCGACGACGTCCGCGAGGGCCTCACGGCCGTCATCAGCGTCAAACTCACCGACCCGCAGTTTGAGAGCCAGACCAAGGCCAAACTGGGCAATGCCGAGGTCAAGGGGCAGGTGGAATCGGTCGTGGCTGAGACGCTGGCTACATTCCTGGAGGAGAACCCACGCGAAGCCAAGGCCATCGTGGAGAAGAGCCTGACGGCTTCCCGCGCCCGCGAAGCCGCGCGCCAGGCCCGCGACCTCGTCATCCGCAAGAGCGCGCTGGAAAGCGTTTCGCTCCCCGGAAAGTTGGCCGACTGTTCGGAGCGCGACCCCCTGAAGGCGGAACTGTACATCGTGGAGGGCGATTCCGCGGGCGGCTCGGCCAAGCAGGGGCGCGACCGCCGATTCCAGGCCATCCTCCCCCTGCGCGGCAAGATCCTCAACGTGGAGAAGGCCCGCATGGACAGGATGCTGAACAACAACGAGGTGCGGGCGCTCATCACGGCGCTGGGCACGGGCATCGGCGACTCGTTTGACCTGTCCAACCTGCGCTATGGCCGCGTCATCATCATGACCGATGCGGATGTGGACGGCGCCCACATCCGCACGCTGCTGCTCACCTTCTTCTTCCGCTACATGCCCGCCCTGATTGAGAACGGCCACCTGTTCATCGCCCAGCCGCCCCTGTACCGCATTGAGAAGGGCAAGCAGCACTTCTACGTGTACTCCGATGCCGAGAAGGACCAGATTCTGGCGAAGCAGAAGGGCGAGAATATCACCATCCAGCGCTACAAGGGCCTGGGCGAGATGAACCCCGAGCAGTTGTGGGAAACGACCATGAACCCGGAGAACCGCACGCTGCTTCAGGTTACGGTGGAGGACGCGGTGGAAGCCGACCGCACCTTTGAGATGCTCATGGGCAACCAGGTTCCACCGCGGCGGCGATTCATCCAGACCCACGCCAAGAGCGTGCGCAACCTGGACGTGTAGCAGACGTGTAACGGGGCGCGCCGCCTGTCGGCGGGGCTTCCTCCGCGAAGGACGCGAATCTACGCGAAGATGACAACGTGCGACGCACTTCGGAAGTGCGTCGCACGTTGTTTGCGCCGTGGGTCAATGAGAGCGGAGCAGGAATATAACTGGCACATCCAACCAGGAGGCATAGTACACTTCCCAGGCCTGCTGTCTGCCGGAAGAGTAGCCGGTGGTTCATTCCACATTTCCCCACATTCTCGGCCGGCACAAAGCACCGATCAAGTGACCCCAAGTTGCCTGAGAGAATACAACTCGGCAGTTGCCTCTGGGAAGGTATCACCGCACCGGAGACGTGTAATACGTCTCACCGCCGAATACATCGCGCACCACTTCGAGCATGTCGAACTGGTAGTTTCCGGCCG
>JBBIHX010000228.1:0-3654 GCA_037446815.1 Caldilineae bacterium
GACTCGGTTCCAAAGTCTGTTGGCATCTACCGTCATTCTGAGCGGCGAAGCCGCGAAGAATCTCGCTGACCGAGATGCTTCGCCTTCGGCTCAGCATGACAGAGCGGGGAGGCAGCGTGCGGGGCAGACCAACACAAGATGGAACCGAGTCCCGCGGCAGCGGTTTTTGACGCCTCACGGCTTTACGCATATAATGCGCACTTGCAATTCGGGAAGGAGTGTTGGATTAGATGGATCAATTGATACTGGATGCAGAACCCCGTACCGTCAAGGGGAAGCAGGTAAACCAATTGCGCCGCCAGGGATTGGTGCCGGCGGTTGTGTACGGCAAGGCCATCGCGCCGGTGCATGTGCAACTGCTGCGGCGGCCGCTGGAACTGGCGCTGGAGAAGGCGGGCGAGTCCACGCTCATCTCCCTGCGCGTCGCCGGGCGCCCCGAGCCGCTCACCGTGCTGGTGCGCGATCAGCAGCGCGACGTCCTGACCCAGGCGGTAACCCACGTGGACTTCTACGCCGTCGTGATGACCGAGACCATCCGCGTCCACATCCCGCTGGTGTTGGAAGGCGAGCCGCCTGTGCTGCAGAAGTTCCAGGGGGTGCTCCTCCAACAGAAGGAAGAGGTAGAGGTGGAGTGCCTGCCCAAGGACCTGGTGCCGCACATCACGGTGGACGTGAGCGCGCTCCAGACCTTTGATGACGCCATCTATGTGAAGGACCTGGTGCTGCCCCCGGGGATTGAGGTGCTGGACGAGCCGGATGACCTGGTGGCGACGGTCAGCCCGGTGGCCGAGGAAGTGCCGGAGGCCGAGGCCGCGCCGGTGGAACCTGGCGAGGTAGAGGTCATCAAGAAGGGCAAGAAGGAAGAGGAAGAGGCCGAGGAATAGTCTCCTCACCGGTTATGGCCACGCGAAAAGCGGCGGAGCACATCCGCCGCTTTTGTTTTGCCGTGCGGTCAGTTCAGGATGATCAGCGCCGGGGGCGGGCTGAAGTAGCGCCCGTTGCGAAGGGGGTCTAACCCGAACAGGTGGCGCGGGGTGAGCGGGTCGTTGTCGTAGCGCGCGGCGGTGAGGTAGTCGTTGGGCGGGAAGATCTTGATAGCGGGGTACGCGCCGTTGCCGAAAAACGGGTACGCCCTGCGGTCGGTGATGCCGCGGTACTTGGACA
Organism: Caldilineae bacterium; assembly: GCA_037446815.1. GTDB lineage: Bacteria > Chloroflexota > Anaerolineae > DTLA01 > DTLA01 > DTLA01. Next base: position 1,165 of record JBBIHX010000228.1, read on the forward strand.
GTTTGACCTCTTGGCTGTTCTCCGAGGGGCTGAACCCGTCGGCGTCAAAGATGAGGGTGATGCCCGGCGGGATGACGATGTCGGCTTTGTCCACGATCATCGTGCGCGTGTCCGTCGGGACGTTGAGGTCCTCAAACTGGTGCAGGCCCACGATGATCTCGCGGCGGATGCCCTTCTCCTGCATGAACTCGTGAATGCGGCGCAGGGCCGCGTTGACGTCGGCGGCGTCAATCCGCCCGGGCAGCGGACGCCCGGGGATGGTAACTTCGCCCGACTCGTACTGTTCCGGATAGACGTGGAACTCGGGGTCAAAGAAGAAGTGCACGTTGTCGTACTTCTCCAGATAGGGGAGCATGGCCTCGGTCTGGCTGAGCACGGTTGACAGGCCCAACTGATTGTCCAGGAAGACGAGCACGCCCTTCTCGGCTGCGGGCCGGATGTAGTCGTGCTCCAGGGACCCGCTGCCGGTGGCGTCCAGATACTCCTGCACGCTGATGAGATACGTGCCGCCGCCGTTTTCCTTTGTCCCCGACGCCAGTTGGAAGATGATGTCCATGGCGGGGATGACGCCCAAGTCGCCGTTGGCGGCGTCCACCTCGGCGCAGTACGAGATGACCTCGGTGTAGAAGTGGTCAAAGTTGTTGTAGTAGCCCAGCCTTCCCAGAATGGCGACCTTGTCCATGTGGTCATGGGGCGAGAAGGCCCTGCCGTAGAAGGCGACGATGGTGTGCGTGTCCATGATGGAGGCGCGGACGCCCGGCGGGACCGGCGCGGGGGTTGGCGTTGGCGTGGGCGTCGCTGTGGGCGTGGGTGTGGGCGTCGGGGTAGGGGTCGGCGTGGGCGTGGGGGTGGCCGTAGGGGTCGGCGTCGGCGTGGGGGTGGGCGTGGAGGTGGGCGTGGGCGTTGCCGTAGCCGGGGACGGGGACCCGGGCCACGCAAACGGGCGCTGCAGCGCCAGGAGTGTCATGCCCGCGGCCGCCGCCGCCAGCAGCAGCGAGGCGAGCAGGTTGTTCCGATTCGCGTAGGTGGCTTTGGCCCGTTCCACGTCGTGAACCCCCGTGTGTACAGATGCGTGCGAAATGAGCACGATGCGGAGTCGGTTTCATCGCGTGTTGGTGAACCGTAGGCGCACTCTCCTCGTGTGTCATTGCGAGCGCAGCGAAGCAATCGCACGCCTTGGAGATTGCTTCGGGCACTGCGTGCCCTCGCAATGACGGGTACCAACAGACTTTGGACCCGACTCACTATGCGCGTGCCCTGGCTGAACAACGCACGCGGGGCATTGAGAGGTGCGGCATGCGCGAGACTCCGCCATATTCTACACCCGCGGCGCGCTGCGCGCAAAAGAAAAGCGGCGAGGATGCTCTCTCGCCGCTGGTCTGTATTCGGTTGTCGTGGAGATTACTGCTGTTCCAGCAGGTCGCAGATGCCGTTGCCATCGGCGTCCACGAAGTTGGCGCCGCGCATTCCGTAGCCGTGCCGCCCCGCGCCCTGGCCGTTGGAGGCGCTACGCGCAGCGCGCCCGTAGCCCATGCCCTGGCCCGCGTTGTCGCAGACCCCATCGCCGTCGGCATCCACGAAGCGGTCGTTGACGCCGTCGCCGTTCTCGTCCACGAAGCCCCAGGCGTGCCCGTTGCCCTGGCCGGCGTTATCACACACGCCGTCGCCGTCGGCGTCCACAAACCCGTAGGCGTGCCCGTTGCCGTTGCCCGAGAAGTCGCGGATGCCGTCGCGGGTTCCCGCGGGCCCCTGCGCGAAGGCCGCCGTGGCGATGACCATCGCCAGGGTCAGCGCCAACACCACTGCTACACCGATCACTACTGTCCGTTTCATGCTGAAATCCTCCTGTGTGAGTTTCTTGTTTTCGTGTTGGACGGTGTCTGTGTCTCTCACCGTTCCGCAGGCAGGATACCACAGGAGTGTGAAGGGATTATGAAGAGGCGCTGAAGGTCTGATGTAGAATTCGGGGGACAAAAAGGTGAGCCGTGCGCGACTCGAACGCGCGACACCCTGCTTAAAAGGCAGGTGCTCTGCCATGCTGAGCTAACGGCCCACGCTTGCAGTATACCACAGCGGGGCGTGAGCGTCAAAAGCGGGTTGCGTCTGGACTCGGCTCCAACGCGGGTTGGGAACCGTCAACTGACGTGCGACGCACCTCGGAGGTGCGTCGCACGTTGGTGGGCGCGGAGCGGCGAAGAATACTGCCCCTCACCCCGGCCCTCTCCCGGCGGGTGAGGGAGCGTGGCCCTCACCCCGGCCCTGTCCCGCGCGGGCGAGGGAGCGCGGCCCTCACCCCGGCCCTCTCCCGGTGGGCGAGGGAGCGTGGCCCTCACCCCGGCCCTGTCCCGCGCGGGCGAGGGAGCGTGGCGGCGCGGGGCTGAAGCTGCCGCGCTGAGGGTGTGGAGCAAACTGGCAATTTGCCCAACTTGGCCCTATCCGTGTTATCCGTGGATACAACCCTGGAGATGCTTCGCCTTCGGCTCAGCATGA
>JBBIHX010000229.1:0-3639 GCA_037446815.1 Caldilineae bacterium
GGGCGCTCCGCGCCCTCGCAATGACAAATACCAACGGACTGTGGAACCGCGCCCAGCGCCCGACGCGATTGACAAACTGCGAAAAGGGGGTATACTATCTGTGTGGCAACCCTTTGGAGTGGCACGATTTTATGAATGTCTTCCGCCCAATGGGCAGTATAGAACAAGGACATCGGGGTGAAGTATGCCCTGGTGTCCTTTTGTTTTTCTGAGACCGGTCAGGGCAGCCGAATGCCCCAAAATACATGGCCCCGCGCGGGCACAGGAGGGGAGACATGGAGTCCGGGATGATCAGCAAGATTCAGAAGGCGAAGCGCTACGCCCAGGAGAAAGACCGCATTACCTTTGAGCAATTCCGTGTCCGGTTCAGAGGCGAACATGACACTTATACGTTGACGTTTGACGAAGGCAAGTGGACCTGCCAATGCAATTTCTTTCTCTCCCATGGGGTCTGCAGCCACACCATGGCGCTGGAGCGCATCTTGGGGGTGATGTTGCCCGCGGCCGCCAGCACAAAAGGCGTGCCGCAGGGAGCCTGAGCCTGGCCTAGAGGAGACCGGTCGGCCTGGCGGGCACCGAGGAAATCCGCCAGGCCGACTTTTTTGTACGCAGGGGGAGGGCAAGCGTGAGCGTATTCAAGCGATGGCAATTCTGGCTCGGCGTCCTCATCAGTGCCGTGTTCCTGTACGATGTGGTGCGCAAATTGGATTTGGCCGAGGCCTGGGAGGCCGCCCGCACGGCCAACTACTGGTGGATACTCCCCGGCGTGGCGGTGTACTTCGTTGCCGTGTGGGCACGCACCTGGCGCTGGCACTACATGCTCCGCTCCGTCAAGCGCGTGCCGCTCATGCGCCTGTTTCCCGTCGTCGTTATCGGCTACATGGGCAACAACGTGTACCCCTTTCGCGCGGGCGAGTTGATTCGCGCCTACGTCCTGAAACGCAAGGAAGACGTCAGCATCAGCGCCAGCCTGGCCACCATCATCGTGGAGCGCATCTTTGACGGCGTTACCATGCTCTTCTTCGTGTTCGTCGTCTTGCCCATCGCCCCCGAAGCGGCCGAGTGGCGCAGCATCGTCGTCTGGTTCAGCCTACTGTTCTTCGGCGTGCTGGGGATATTCTTCCTCATCGCCGCCTCGCCCCGCCGCTCACAGGCCCTGGCCGGATGGTTCATCCAGCGCATCATCCCCGCGCGCTTCCGAGCCTCTGCCGAGGGGATCACCGCCCGCTTCCTTGAGGGCCTGCGGTTCCTCCGCAGCGGGACCGATGTCCTCATGATCTTCCTCACCTCGGTGGCCATCTGGCTCACCGAGACGACCAAGTACTGGTTCGTGATGCACAGCTTTGACTTTCGGGTATCGTTCTTCGTCCTGATGCTCATGACCGCCGTGGTGAACCTGGCGACCACGCTCCCATCTTCGCCGGGGTACGTGGGCACCTTTGACTGGCCGGGGATACGGATCCTCCAGGAGTTCCACGTGGATGGGGCCGTGGCCGCCAGTTACACGCTGGTGCTCCACGCAGCGCTGTGGCTGCCCATCACGCTGCTGGGGTTCTTCTATATGTGGCGTGAGAGCGTGAGTTGGAGCCAGTTCGCCGAGGCCGCCCGGCTCAAAGGGGGCGGCGCGCCGGAAGACGCTCCCCAAGAACCGTAGCGGAGACGCGGACATGCCCAAGACGGCGCTATTCGTGTGCAGCAATCAGACACACGCGCGCATGTTCAGCCCGGTGGCGCGCATCCTGGAGAGCGGGACACCAGACGGGCTTGCCATCCGGTGGCTGTCCTTGGATTCGTACTACCGTCACGGCGCAGAGGGAGCGTTGCGCGACCTCGGATGGCAGGAGCACAGTTCGCTCCCGCGGCCGCGCGGCGACACGGGCACGCCGTGGGAGGGCGGTCCGCTGACGCGCATGCGTATCTTCCGCCAGGGCAAGCGGGCGGTGCGCCAGGTGCTGCGAGACATCCGCCCGAGCGTCCTCGTGCTGGGCAACGACATCGGCCCGCTGGAACGGCTGCTGATTGGGCAAGGTCGCCAGATGGGTATTCCTTCACTCCTGGTGCAGGATGGCGTCATTGCCCTTCGGCCCGTACCCGCTCCACCCGTACCTACGCCGACGCGCCTCTTGAGAGCCTTACTTGTAGCGCTCGGGCTGCGGCTGCCCGATGCTAAACCCTACGGCCAAAACGGTGCAGATCGCATCGCGGTCATGGGCGATGCCGTGGCCCGCTGGCTGGCGCAGCAGGGCGTACCCGAGGATCGCATTACCGTTACAGGCCAGCCGCGCTACGATGTGATCCATGCGTTGCGGCATGGCATCGCCCCACCGGACAGTTTGGAATCCCTACGGCTACCCAAAGGGCAGAAGATCATCCTGTTTTCATCCCAACCCTATCTTCGCTATGGCATGTTCCCTGAGGCAGAGGCTCGCGAAATCTGGAGAACGGTCGTCGCCGGCGTGAGAGGGCTAGGCGCGGGACACCACCTCGTTGCTAAACTGCACCCTGCCGAAGACCTGGAGCAGACGCGGCGTTGGCTTGGGAACGACTTTCCCTCTGAATGGACCTTGTGCCGCGATGTGGACATCTTCAGCCTGCTGTACCGCGCAGAGGCCCTCGTTACGTTTATCTCATCCACAGCCCTTGAGGCCCTCTGCCTAGGTAAGCCGGTGGTTCGGCTAGACATACGGAGCCTGCCGGAGCCCATCCCCTATGTTGAACAGGGCGTGGCGCTCCAGACAAGCAACGCCGCAGAACTCACCCAATGCCTCCGTAGTGTAATCTACGACGAGGCCACACGGGGGGGCCTGGCGCGCGCGTACCAGGCATTCCTACCGGCGTATGCAGGGCCTCTGGACGGCCAGGCATCGCTACGTGTGGCCCGCGAGATAGAGGCGCTGGCGCGAGGCAGCACATGAGCGAGAACATCATCAACAAGACCATGGACCGCGCCGACCTGGACAGGCCCGAGGCTCGGCGTATCGTGGAGGAGTTGAACGCCCTCATCCGCCTCCTTCGGGCGCGGGGGCTTGCCGCCAGCACCTGGTACGGGACGCTGGAGATGCCCCCCGGCCTCCAGGCCGTGGAACGGGTGAACCGAGGGCCGGGCTATCAACCGCTGCCCGATGCCGCCGACGACGCCCGTTACCCGTGGTTCCTGTACTGGGAAATCGCCTGGGTTGCGCTCCATGCCGACTTCCGGCCAGGCCAAACGGTACTGGACCTCGGCGGGAGTTCATCCCTGTTCTCGTATTACCTGGCCAGCAAAGGGTTGCGCGTAACGGCAGTGGACCTGCAGGCGTCGCTGGTGGAAAACGCGAACCGCGTGGCGAAGGCGATGGGGTGGGCTCTGGAGAACCATGTGATGGACATGCGCGCGCTGTCGTTCGATCGCCAGTTTGACCACGTTACGTCCATCTGCGTCCTGGAGCACCTGAAGCCAGAAGACCGCAAGGCGGCCGTTGCCCAGGTGCGGAACGTCCTGCGCGCCGGCGGACGTTTCAGCATCACCTTTGACTACCGCAATCCGGCGCGCACCATGCGTATCGCCTCGCCGCAGGATGTGGAGGAGCAATTCGTCGTTCCGTCGGGCTTGCGGGTGCGGGGCAATCGCGTTTTTGACGACACCGGCCCGAATTACCT
>JBBIHX010000230.1:0-3608 GCA_037446815.1 Caldilineae bacterium
GGGCTACCGCAAGAAGCGGGGGTTTTCGATTCGGTTCCAAAGTCTGTTGGCACCTGCTGTCATTCTGAGCGGCGAAGCCGCGAAGAATCTCGCTGACCGAGATGCTTCGCCTTCGGCTCAGCATGACAGAGTGGGGAGGCGGCGCGCGGGACAGACCAACACAAGATGAAACCGACTCGGATTTTCGCCACGGAGTCGTAGGGGGAAGGGGAAAACAGATTTCACCGCGGAGGCGTAGAGATTTCACCGCGGAGGCGCGGAGGGCGCAGAGAAAATCCAAATTCCTCTGCGTCCTCTCCGTTCTCCGCGCTGAACGTTCCTGCGGTGCGATGCTGTCCTATGCGCCGCCGGCGACGACCATCGCCATGGCGTAGTCTTTGGTGTGCGTGAGGCTAATGGCCCACCGGTTCAGGCCCAGTTCATCGGCCCGTTTGCGGGCGCGGCCCAACAGCCGCACGATGGGCTTGCCCCGGAAATCGGCGAGAATCTCCATCTCCGTCCAGTCTATCCCCATCAGGCCGGTGCCGAGGGCCTTGGAGATGGCTTCCTTGCCGGCGAACCGCACGGCCAGTTCCGGGATGCGCCCATCGCACAGCGCGATCTCGTTCGCGGTGTACACGCGGCGCAGGAACCGCTCGCCCCAGCGTTCCACCGCGCGCGCGATGCGCGGAACCTCTATCAAATCCACGCCGACCGACAGCGCGCCGTCGGCCGTCGGCGGGAAGGGAAAGGCTCTCATCGGTCGCGCACCAACCCGCCGTTGTGGCCGCGCCCCACGCCGCGGTAGATGAAGCCCAGTTCGCGCATGCGCGGCGGGTCGTAGATGTTGCGTCCATCCATCAGCACGGGCTGCTTCATGAGGTTCTTGATACGCTGCATGTCCAACTGCTTGAACTCGTTCCACTCGGTAACGAGGATGAGCGCGTCGGCATCCTTGGCAACCTCGTAGGGGTCGTTGCAGTAGGTTACGGGCACGTCGGGCATGGCGCGCTTGGCCGACTCCATCGCCACGGGGTCGTAGGCTTTCACCTGCGCGCCCTCGGCTACCAGAAGCCGCGCCAGCGTGATGGACGGCGCGTCGCGCATGTCATCCGTGTTGGGTTTGAACGCCAGCCCCAGCAGGCCCACAACCTTGCCCCGATAGGAGCCGAGGATGTCGCGCAGGTGGTTGATGATGCGCTTGCGCTGGTCGTAGTTGATCTCCATCACGGCGCGCAGGAGTTGGGGCCGCGTCCCGTGGGTAGTCGCCATGTGGATAAGCGCCTTGACGTCTTTGGGGAAGCAGGAGCCGCCCCAGCCGATGCCCGCGCCCAGGAACTGCGGGCCGATGCGCTTGTCGGTGCCCATGCCGCGCGCCACCTCTTTCACGTCGGCGCCAAGCGACTCGCAAATGGCAGCGATTTCGTTGATGAACGATATCTTGGTCGCCAGGAAGCAGTTGGAGGCGTACTTAATCATCTCGGCGGTGCGCAGGTCGGTGATGATGGTCTCGGCCTGGAGCGGGTAGTAGAGTTCGGCCACGCGCTCCGCGGCCTCGCGGCTCAGGGAACCCAGCACGATGCGGTCGGGGTTCATGAAGTCGTACACGCCCGAACCCTCGCGGAGGAACTCGGGGTTGGACACCACCCAGAAGGGGATGGACGGGTCGGGCATGTTCTCGCGGACGATGTCGGCGACCCAGTCGCCCGTGCCGATGGGCACGGTGCTCTTGTTGACGATGATGAGCGGGTGATCCAGCCGTTTGGCGATCTCCACCGCCGCGTCGTGCACGTGCTGGAGGTCGGCCTCGCCCTCAAGCCCCGACGGCGTCCCCACCGAGATGAAGACGAACTCCGCATCCTTCACGCCCTCGTCGTAGGACGTGGTGAAGAAGAGCCTGCCCGCCTCGCTGTTGCGGTGAACGATTTCCTCCAGCCCTGGCTCGTAGATGGGCAGGATACCCTTCCGCAGGTTGGCCGCCTTGCGCTCGTCTCGGTTCACGCACACTACGCGGTTGCCCAGGTCGGCCAGGCAAGCGCCCGTAACCAACCCCACATAGCCCACGCCGATCATGCAGATTCTCTTCATGCTCTTGCTCCTTTGCAGTGATGAGCGAATCGGCAGGCCGATGGCGTGGAGAGGCCGCGCGCCTGCGATCCGCGATTACACACCGTAGCCGCGACCGACCCCGCGGTACAAGAAGCCCAACTGCCGCATCGTTTCGGGGTCGTAGATATTCCGCCCGTCCACAATGATGGGGCGGCGCATGGCTTCCTTGATCCACTTCAAATCCAGGTGCTTGAACTCGTTCCACTCGGTGCAGATGACCAGCGCGTCGGCTCCCTGCGCCGCTTCGTAGGCGTTCTCGCAGAAGATGACGCCGTCCAGCAGCGCCTTGGCGTTCTTCATGGCCACGGGGTCGTAGGCGCGGATGATGGCGCCCTCGTTCTGCAAGAGGTGGATGATTTCCACGGCGGGCGCTTCGCGCATGTCGTCGGTGTTGGGCTTGAAGGCCAGGCCCAGCACGCCGATGACCTGCTCGTCCAGCGAGCCGAGGATGTCGCGGAGTTTCTGCACCAGGCGGCGGCGCTGGTCGCGGTTGATTTCCAGCACGGCGCGCAGGAGTTGCGGGTGGCAGCCGTGGATGGCGGCCATGTGCGCCAGCGCCTTCACATCCTTGGGGAAACACGACCCGCCAAACCCGATGCCCGCGTCCAGGAACGCGGAGCCGATGCGCTTGTCGTAGCCCATGCCGGCGGCCACTTCTTTGACATCCGCGCCCAGGGCCTCGCAGATGGACGCGATTTCGTTGATGAACGAGATGCGGTTGGCCAAGAAGGCGTTGGAGGCGTACTTGATCATCTCGGCCGTGCGCAGGTCGGTGATGACGATCGGCGCGCGGAGCGACAGGTACAGTTGGGCCACCTGCTCGGCGGCTTCACGGTTCAGCGACCCCAGCACCACGCGGTCGGGGTTCATGAAGTCGTGCACGGCAGACCCTTCGCGGAGGAATTCTGGGTTGGACACCACGGCGAACGGCACATCGTTCTTCTTGTGTTTGTTGACGATGTCGGCGACCCAGTCGCCCGTGCCGATGGGCACCGTGCTCTTGTTGACGATGATGAGCGGGTGATTCATGACCTCGGCGATGGCTTCGGCGGCCTGGCGCACGTACCGCAAATCGGCCTCGCCTTCTGTGCCCGAGGGCGTGCCCACGGCGATGAAGACGAACTCGGCCTCGCGGATGCCCTCGGCGTAGGACGTGGTGAAGCGCAGGCGGCCCGACTGGACGTTGCGGCGGATGATTTCCTCTAGCCCAGGCTCGTAGATGGGCATGATGGCCTGGCGGAGGTTTTCTACCTTGTGTTCGTCAATGTCTACGATGGTAACCAGGTTGCCGAGGTCTGCAAAGCATGTGCCTGTGGTCAGCCCCACATAACCGGCGCCGATGACGCAGATTTTCTTCAATGAAACTCCACCTTCCCGACGAGATTTCCTTGCAAGCGGGCCACCGGAGACCCGTTACACATTATAACCCTACCTGCCGGAGACCCCAAACGACTCGGTTCTATGGTTCGGTTCCATCTTGTGTTGGTGAAACGCATGGACACTCTCCTCGTGTGTCGTTG
>JBBIHX010000231.1:0-3565 GCA_037446815.1 Caldilineae bacterium
TTCGTGGATGAAACCCTGTGCGATCGCCCTGCGCGCAATGACGGGCGGGGCCACAGGAGACCAGAACATGAGACCAGGAGGTGCGCCATGGCAGAGGCAGAACGGTTCGGCTACCACAACCGCATCCTGCGGGTCAACCTGACAACCGGCGACATTCGCGACGAACACCCAGGCGACGAGTTCTACCGGATGTACCTGGGGGGCCGCAACGTCATCGCCCACACGCTGCTGCGCGAAGTGGCCGGGGACGCCGACCCGCTGGGGCCGGACAATCGGCTGATTTTCGCCGCCGGCGTGATTACAGGCGCGCCCGTTGCAGGCGCGGGCCGCAACAGCGTTGGGGCGCGCTCGCCCCTCACCGGCGGGTACGGCGACGCCGAGGCGGGCGGATTCTGGGGCGCGGAACTCAAGCGCGCCGGGTTTGACGCCGTCATCGTGGAAGGCGCGGCGGAAAAGCCGGTCTACGTGTACATCCGCGACGGGCAGGCCGAAATCCGCTCGGCAGCGCACCTGTGGGGACTCCCCACCGCCGAGGCGCAGGACGCCATCCGCCGCGAGTTGGGCGAGCACGGCGTGCGCGTGGCCCAGATCGGCCCCGCGGGCGAGCGGCAGGTTCGCCTCGCCTGCATCGCCAACGACCTCACGCACTTCTACGGGCGCACCGGCTTGGGCGCGGTCATGGGCGCCAAGCGCCTGCGGGCGATTGCCGTGCGGGGGACGGTTCCCGTGCCGCTCGCCAACCCCGACGGCGTGCGGGCCTTGGCGCGCTGGCTGGCCGCCAACGACGAGAAACTCAACGCCGGCTTCCGCGACACGGGAACCGCCGGCGGCGTGCAGTACCTGAACGCCAGCGGGGGATTGCCCACCCGCAACTTCCGACAAGGGCATTTTGAGGACGCCATCCGCATCGCGGGCGAGACCATGCGCGACGAGATTCTGGTGAATCGCGGATCGTGTTGGGCGTGCATCGTGCGTTGCAAGCGGATTGTGGGCGGGGTGCACGGGGCGCGCGTGTTGCATCCCACCTACGGCGGCCCTGAGTACGAATCGGTCGCGGCGCTGGGTTCGTGTTGTGGGGTCAGCGACCTGGCCGCCGTGGCCCTGGCCAACGAGCGGTGCGCGGCCCTGGGGCTGGACACCATCGGCACCGGCATGGCCATCGCCTTCGCCATGGAGTGCTACGAGAACGGCATCCTGACGCGGGCGGACGCGGACGGGCTAGACTTGCGCTTCGGCAACGCAGATGCCATGCTGGCGATGGTGGAGGCCATCGGCGCGCGGCGCGGGCTTGGGAACATCCTCGCCGAGGGCACGGAGCGGGCGGCCCGAATCATCGGGCGCGGGGCCGAGCGGTTCGTGATGACGGTCAAGGGGCAGGAGATTCCCATGCACGAACCTCGGTTCAAGCACGGCCTGGGCATCGGCTACGCCGTCTCGCCCACGGGCGCCGATCACATGCACAACATGCACGACGACGGGCTGTCCAGGATGGGCCGCTCGTTCCGAGAGCGGTTCGGCCCGCTGGGCATCCTGTCGCCGATGCCGGTCAACGACCTGAGCGAGCGCAAGGTGCGGGCCTTCTACTACGTGTCCACGTGGAACCACCTGTACAACAGCCTGGGCCTGTGCCAGTTCATGCCCTATTCGCCGAATCAGGTTGTGGATTTGGTGCGGGACATCACGGGGTGGAACGCGAGTCTGTGGGAACTGATGAAGGCATCGGAGCGGGGGCAGCAGATGGCGCGCCTGTTCAACCTTCGGTGCGGCTTCGCTGCCGCCGACGACCGCCTGCCGCGCCGATTCCACGAGGCCTTCGCCGACGGGCCGTTGGCGGGCGTGGCGCTCAACCCCGGCGAGTTCAACCGCGCCCTGGCGCTCTACTACGGCATGATGGGTTGGGACGACGAGGGGCGGCCCACGGCGGCGCGGCTGGCCGAGTTGGGCCTGGACTGGGCGCGAGGTGGCGATGCCTAGCGCGTCGCCCTGGAGAATTGTCCTGGCGTCCAGGAGTCCGCGCCGCAGGGATCTCTTCCGCCTGCTGGGGCTGGACTTCGCGGTGGATTCGTCCGATGCCGATGAGGACATCGCGGACGGGTTGACGCCCGCGGAGGCGGTGCGCGCCCTAAGTCGGCGCAAGGCTCGCGTGGTTGCAGCCCGCCACCCCGACGCGCTGGTCATCGGCGCGGACACCATCGTGGTGATAGACGGCGACATCCTCGGCAAGCCCGCCAACGCGGATGAGGCCGTGGCCATGTTGCGGCGCCTGCGTGGACGGGCCCACGACGTGTTGAGCGGCGTAACCCTCATCACGCCCACGGGCGTGGAGATCACCGGGTGCGCCGAGAGTCGCGTGGTCATGCGCCACTACACCGACGCGGAGATTCAGGCCTACGTGGACAGCGGCGACCCGATGGACAAGGCGGGCGCCTACGCCATCCAGAACCACGCCTTTCATCCGGTGGCCGAGATTCAGGGGTGCTACGCCAGCGTGATGGGGATGCCGCTGTGCCATCTGGCGCGCGCGTTCTGGCAGGTCGGCGCGCCGCTGGATGTGGATGTGCCCGCGTTGTGTCGGGCGGAGACCGGCTACCCGTGCGCGGTGTACGCGCAATTCTGGCCCGGGCGCATGCCGCCGCGCTAGGCCGGGCCGTGGAATGCCGGCCAAATGTAGAAGGCCCAAGCCACCGCATTCAGCGCCAGCAGCGCACCTCCGACGACGAGCGGCAGCCATCGCTTAGCCCCCGACGGGAGCCACCAGGCCCAACCCGCGACGAGGCAACAGGCGATGGGGCCGACGGCGGGGAGCAGATAGCGGCCCTGCTGGGGAATGCCCTGGGCGACCGCTGCTGCCGCGACCTGGAGCAGGGCGAGCGCCGCGGCTACGGCCACCAGCATCTGCGGCGGGGATAGTGGGCCGCGCGCGCTGCGGATGCCGCGAACCCACCCCAGCGCCGCCGCTCCCGTAAGGCACGCCAGGGCCGCGTACCACCCGACGCCCATCCGCACCGTGAGCCATCCGAACGCCCCCCAGAAACTGGCGAAGGCAATGCCCAGCGACCGCACGTATCCGGCCAATGCCGCGGGCGTCCAGGCGGCGGGCGAGAACGCGCGCGCCAGCCATTCCGCGCGGATGCCCAGCAGCCCGTCGGGCGAGGCGCCCGGGTAGGGCCAGCCCTGGCCCGGCGCGGCGAGGGGCGGGCGGACAAGGGGCCACGCTGCCGGGAGGATGCACGCGAGGGCAACGGCAAGGCCCGCGCCAACGGCCCACGAGACCCGCCGGCGACTCCGGGCAGCCCCCGTCCGTCCGTTGAGGAGCAGGAACAGCGCCAGGGTGGGTATCAGGAACAGCGCGGTGCGCTTGGTGAGCAGCGCGCCAGCCACCAGCAGCCCTAACGCTGCCCCCCGCGCTGGCGTGATGGGCGCGCCGACCCAGCGGGCCATCGCCCAGAGGGATGCCGCGCCGAGCAGAGCGGCCAGCGCGTCGCTGTTGGCCCCCGCCGTCATGTAAGCGCGCATGGGCAGGAGCGCGACGAAGGCAAGGGAAGCCCGCTGCAGGTGCGGCGAG
>JBBIHX010000232.1:0-3461 GCA_037446815.1 Caldilineae bacterium
CCCAGAGCGGAACCTGCACCAGGAGCGGCTTGTCGCTGGCGGCGCGGAGGCAGGCAGCGGTCTCTGCGGCCTCGTCCGGGGGCAGGGCATCGGCGCGCCATTCCAGCGCCGCCACCTCTCGCACCTCCTCTAGGATCTCGGCGCACGCGGCCAACTCCGCGGGCGAGTCGCCGGCCACGTGGGCGATGACGGGCGGCCTGGCCCGTCGCCAGCGCGCGCCCCAGTGGCGCAGGGTCGTTCGCGCCGCTGTCGGCCCGCCGCCATCCATGACCACGCCCGCCGGCACCAGGGCGAAACGCGGCGGCCTGCCAGACGCCCGCGCGGCCAGCGGCAGGGTTACCACCGCGCCGAGCGCCGAGGCGTCCACTACATCGGGCGCGGCCCCATATCCCGCCGCCCCGCTCCCCAGCAGAATCGGCGTGGACAGCGCCAGCCCCATCTTGTGCCCAGGGGCCAGATCCACCGACAGGTTCACGGGCAACCGCGCCGTTTCGCTCATGCTCACACCACGTCGCGTAGGTCAAACACCGGGCCGTCGGCGCAGACGCGCGCGGAGCCGCGCCGCAGGCGGGTGCGACACTGCCCGCACACGCCCAATCCACACGCGATGGGGCGCCGCGCCAGCACCTGGCAGAATCCCCGTGCGTAGCGCAGCCGCACCCGCTGAACGGCCTCGGAGATGGCCAGGTACAGCGCAGGCGACCCCGCCGCACAGACCGCATCGGCCCAGCGCAGTGTTTCATCCAGCGCCGCCGCAAGCGCCTCCACGCCGACCGCCGAGCGGTATTCCGCCGCCGACGGCAACAGGCCGGGCGGCAAAAGCCCGGCGCGGCTGAACGGGCTCCACGCCAGGGCCGATACCTCCAGCCGCCGCGCCGCCGCCTCCTGCACCAGCGCCAGCAGCGGAAGCCCGTCCATCCCCTCGGAGACCACCAGCAGATTGCGCGCCGCGGCGTTCAGCGCGAAGCCGTTGCCCAGGGGCCCCGTAACCTGAATCGGCCGCTCCGAGCCTAGCGTCGCCAGCCAGCGGTCGCGGTCGTCCATCTGGAGCAGGCACCCCAGGTCCTCTGCTGAGATGTGGGTGGGGAAAATCGGCGCGGGCAGGTACGGCTCCATGCGGTGCGGCTCGGCCACCGTGATGAACTGCCCGGGCCGCAGGAAGGCCGCCACCTCGGGCGCGCGCACCCGAAGCCAGAGCAAATCCGGCTCCAGCACGCGAGCCTCGGCCACCTGCGCGCGGATCACCCGAGCGGCCATGGCCCGCGCCTCACGCCGACAGGCTCTGGCGCAGCGCATCGGCCACGCGGAAGGGATCGCTGCTGACGACACTGGAGCCGAAGAATTCCATCGCGCCCACGTCCGACATCTTGCTATGGAGCGGGCCGCGATCCAGGATGCGGGCAATGACCGGGAAGCCTGTCCAGTCCTCGGGCACCGAATCTATGGGATGCCACAGCAGGGCCAGGTTGAAACTTCGCACGCCCAGGTGGTGGATGTATGCCTGCAGCGCCCCGTAGATGCCGTGGACGAAGGCCGGCCCGATGCGGTTGGCGACGACCCAGACCTCCTTCTCCTTCTTGGGCGCCAGGTAGGCAAAGACGTGCGCGCCCTGGGTTTGCACGCCCAGGCCGAGCGCCTCGTGCACCGCGCACAGGTCCGCGAAGTAGTCCGCGCCGTGGCCGATGCGGTACAGGAGCGCCGCGCGCCGCAACGCCTCCACCTGCGCGTAGTGTATGCCCTTGCCCAGCACCGCCTGCATGTGGCCGTGCACCCGCGAAGCCGCCGCCCGCCACAGACAGTTCCAGAACAGCGTGAAGTAGCGCGCGTCGGCGTCGGCGGAATGGGCCAGCCGCGCCCAGGTCAGGGCCGTTTCCAGCGCGTCGGCGATGGCCGCCTCGGTGAAGGCCAGCGGGTCGTGCTCGTCAAAGATGATGACGGAGTGGAAGCGTTCAATGGGCACAAGGTTGGCCGCCGTTACCGAATGCGCCCCGCGCACCCGCCCGAACGAGTTCTCGGTCGTCCGCTCCAGCGGCGCGCAGAACGGGTCATCCGGGCCTGGCCCGGGAATCTCCGCCTGAGCCGCACCGCGCTCATCATGGGGGCGGCGCTGGCGCAGCGGGTTGAACAGCGTGCCGTCCAGGGTGATGAGGTTGGTAACCCGCACCAATGTTTGGCGCAGCACCGGCTCCACCCCGCCGAACAGCGCCTCCACCTCGGCCCTCATCGTCGGGGGAATCACCACGTCGGCGGTATCCGTCGCCACGAGGAAGATGCGGGCAAAGCGCTCGCGTTCGGCCTCCGGCAGGGCGGCCACAAGGGACTCCAGGTCAGCAATGGTGCGTTCGCGTTCGGTCATGTTCTCCTCGCCTGTCGTCTAGTACCCCACGGTCTTGTCCACCAGGTTCAGCAGCGGCTCGCCGGCCAGATAGCGCCGCAGGTTCTCGGCGAACAGGTCGGTGGCGCGGTCATTGTAGGCGGCCGTCGCGCCCGAAACGTGCGGCGTCAGGATGACGTTGGGCAGGTCGTACAGGGGGCTGTCGGGCGGAAGCGGCTCCTGCCAGAAAACATCCAGCCCCGCCCCGGCGATGCGGCCCTCCCGCAAGGCGCGGATGAGCGCCTCTTCGTCCACCACCTCGCCCCGCGAGATGTTCACGAAGTACGCCGTGGGCTTCATGGCGCGGATGACCGACTCGCTTACGATGCCCCGCGTCTCCGGCGTGAGCGGCAGCGCCACCACCACATAGTCGCAGGCCGAGACCATCTCCTCCAGTTGGCGCGGCCCGAAAACCTCGTCCACGTACTCCATCTTCGCGTCGCCCGCGCCCGGTACCCGATAGCCGCCGTCCTCACGCTTGGCGGGGTCGCGCTTGGAGGCCAGCACCCGCATGCCAAACGCCTTGGCGAGCCGCCCGATTTCGCGCCCGATGCTCCCGTAGCCGATGATGCCGAGGGTCGCGCCGCGCAGTTCCGCGCCCAGCAGGGCCGACCAGCGCCCCTTGGGCCATTCGTGCTTCTGCTGCATGGGAAGATACACGTGGAACCGACGGGCGAAGGCCAGCATGGAGCCGAAGACGTACTCGGCGATGGGGATGGCGTGGATGCCGCTGGCCGTCGTGATGGCGATGTCCGACCGCATGATGGGCTTGTCCAGCACGTGATCGGCGCCCGCGCTGGACAGTTGCACCCACTTGAGGTGCGGCGCCTGCTCAGGCGAGAAGTCCGCGTGGTACGTGTACAGGACTTCCGGCTCGCCCAGGAGGGGCAGCATGTCTTCGGGCGTCTTGCAGGTAACCTGCGCCACCTCCAGGCGTGGCGAGACGGCCCGCAGGCGCTGGAGTTGCTCCTCCGAGAGTTTCATCACGCTGAGTACTTTGACCTTGTCCGTCATCGTCGCGCTCCGTGGGAAGATTCCGTATCAGTATAACAACACAGGGCGTTCTCGTCCAGAATCGCCCGCCGCG
>JBBIHX010000233.1:0-3372 GCA_037446815.1 Caldilineae bacterium
GACTCGGTTCCATCTTGTGTTGGTGAAACGCATGGACACTCTCCTCGTGTGTCGTTGCGAGCGAAGCGAAGCAACCTCACGCCCCGGCGATTGCTTCGGGCGCTGCGCGCCCTCGCAATGACAAACACCAACAGACTTTGGAACCGAATGACCCAACGGCCTCGCTTGGTCTCTGGGCGCCATGGTGGTACAATGGGCGCAGTATCGCACGGGAGGAGAAAACAGAAGCGTATGGTCCAAGTGCTCCTGTATGTGCTTCTCGGCCTGGTGGCCGGAGTGTTGAGCGGGGTGGTGGGGATCGGAGGCGGCACGATTATCATCCCCACGCTGGTCTTCCTGTTCGGCTTCACCCAGCACAAGGCCCAGGGCACGACCCTGGCCCTCATGGTGCCGCCCATCGGCATCCTGGCCGCGTGGACCTACTACAAGCAGGGGTTTGTGGACATCCGCGCGGCGGTGCTTATCGTGCTGGGCTTCTTTGTGGGCGGGTTGCTTGGCGCGCGTTGGGCGGTGGGCATCCCCGACGCCGTGCTGCGCAAGGTGTTCGGGGTGTATCTGCTCATCGTCGCCGCGCAGATGTTCTTCGGGAAGAAATAGTCCGTGAAACGAAAGCGATATCCCATCCTGGAGTTTGACCCCACGAGCGAGGCGGTGATTCATCCCAGCAACGTGGTCGCGCCTGCCGATGTGCCGGAGCGGTGCGTGCTGTGCTTCTTCCGCGAGGTGCTCGTCGGGCTGGAGCAGGGCGGGCAGGCCCGCCGTGTGGCCTGCATGAGGAGCGAAATCGGCGAGGTGCCTGTGTACGCGGTGGACGTGGGGGGCGTAAGCGTTGCCGCGTTCCAGCCGGGAGTTGGCGCGGCGTTAGCGGCGGTGCTGCTGGAGCAGGTTGTCGCGATGGGATGCCGTAAGTTCATCGCGTGCGGGGGCGCGGGCGTGCTCCGACGCGACATCGCCGTAGGGCATCTAGTGGTGCCCACCTCCGCCGTGCGGGACGAGGGGACATCGTACCATTACCTGCCGCCTGCGCGCGAGGTGTCGGCCAGCCCGGAGGCGGTGGCGGCCGTTGAGCGCGTGCTGCAGCGGCGGGGCGTGGCGTACCTCACCGGCAAGACGTGGACGACGGACGCGCCTTTCCGCGAGACGCGCGAGAAGGTGCGAATGCGCCGCGCCGAGGGGTGCCTGACGGTGGAGATGGAAGCGGCGGCTTTCTTCGCCGTGGCGCAGTTCCGAGGTGTGCCCTTCGCGCACATCCTGTACGGCGGCGACGACGTGAGCGGCCTTGAGTGGGATCCCCGAGGCTGGCACAAGCGCACGACGGTGCGCGAGGCCCTGTTCTGGCTCGCCGCGGAGGCGTGCGCGGAGATGTAGCCCTTGCCCCGGGTTGCGGCGCCCTTACGCATGCTAGATGAGCGCCGAACGCTTGCGCCTCGGCTGCGCGGCGGTCTCGCCCGTTAGGGAAGCCCCGCAGCGGGTGCAGAACCGCTTGTTCCAGGGGAGCAGGTAGCCGCACTTGGGGCAGGTGATGGGCTGGTACTCGCCCAGGGGCGCTCCGCACGCCGAGCACTTGGGCTGCCCGATGGGGTTGCCGACGCCGCAATAGGGGCAGACGACCTGCTTGAGCGCCTCGGGAATGCCCAAACTCCCGCCAACCGCCTCGCAGTACTGGTCAATCACCTCCCACACCTGGTTGCGCAGGTTGAGCCAATCCACATTGCGCGCCACGTTGTCCAGTTCGTTGAGCAGATACCAGGGGTTGATGAGCGCCATGAGGCCGGTCCGCGCCAGGTCTGCGGCGATGCCGATCCACTTCTGGCGCCCCATGGTAACGGTGATGCTGTCGGTGTCCTGGACGATGCCAACCGTGAGGGCTGTGGTCGGGTCCGAGTACTCCACCTGGCGGTTGGCGATCTGGACGAGGATGCGGGTGCCGTCGCCGGTCATCTGGGCGCGCGAGGTGGGCGTGTTGAAGTGGGCGACGAGGGCGCGAGCCAATCCATCGGCGGAGATCTTGCCCCAGTAGGTGCGGGTGTCGGGCTGTTTGTCAGTTCCCAGCAGCGAACGCATGTCTTCCATGGCCGTAGTATAGCGCGAATTCGCGGGGCGTCAATATCCCCCGAGAGGTGGGAGTCGGTTTCATCTTGTGTTGGTGAACCGTGGGCGCACTCTCCTTGTGTGTCATTGCGAGTGAAGCGAAGCAGTCGCGCCCCCCGGAGATTGCTTCGGGCGCTCCGCGCCCTCGCAATGACAGCGCCAACAGACTTTGGAACCGAGCGCCGTCGCCGCCGGATTTGGGTTTCCAGCGGTTTGGGTGTATCATGGGTGCACAGCGGCAGCGCCTATGTTTTCCAGCGGTTGACGCCCATCCGGTCCAAGCCGGATGGGTTTTGATTGCCCCGTGCCCGTCCACGCTACCGCAAGACCAAAGAGGGAGAAATTCCATGCACATCGTAACTGACCGGGGGATGGACCTCATGCCTGAACAGACGGAGGGCCTGGGCATTCATTTCATTCCGCTGACCCTGACGCTGGGCGGCAAGTCGTACCGTTCGGGCGAGGACATCCAGCCCGACGAGTTCTATCGCCTGTTGGAGGCGGATGGGGGATTCCCGACGACGTCCCAGCCGTCGCCGGGGGTGTTCGCCGACCTGTACCGCCGACTGGCCGCGTCCGATCCGGACATCTTGTCCATTCACATCTCCTCCGGACTGAGTGGGACCATCAACGCCGCACGGCTCGGCGCGCAGATGGTGCCCGAGGCCAACGTTACCATCGTGGACACCAAGACGCTGTCGGGGGCGCAGGGGTGGCAAGTGGCTGCTGCCGCGCGGGCGGCGAAGGCCGGTTGGGCCAAGGAACGGATTGTCGCGCTTCTGGATCGCATTCGGGCGGCGACCGATACCGTTTACACGTTGAGCACGTTGCGCTACCTGATCCACGGCGGGCGCATCAGCCACCTGAAGGGATTGCTGGGGTCGGTGCTCAACCTCAAGCCCATCATCGGCGTGGAGAAGGCGGGGGGAACCTACGTGCAGCACGGCGCCGCCCGCACGCTCCGAGGGGCGATCCTGCGCATCGCCGACCTGGTGGCGGAACAGCACGCGCTCGGGAGCCGGCTGCGCGTGCAGGTGCTGCATGCGGCGAATCCGGAAGGGGCTGCGCTGCTGCGAGAGCGACTGGATGCGCTGTTCGCGTGCGAATGGCTGCCCACGGGCCCCATCGCGCCGGTGCTGGGCGCGCACACCGGGCCTGGGCTGGTGGGCTTGGCCTATGCTCCTGTGGCCGCGCTCGGCGAGGGGTTCTAGGAATTCCCCGCGGCAGATTCGGTTCCAAAGTCTGTTGGTATTTGTCATTGCGAGGGCGCGGAGCGCCCGA
>JBBIHX010000234.1:0-3349 GCA_037446815.1 Caldilineae bacterium
AAAAGTCAACCCGTCTCGGGCGGTGATTCGGTTCCAAAGTCTGTTGGTATTTGTCGTTGCGAGGGCGCGGAGCGCCCGAAGCAATCCCTGGGACGTGGGGTTGCTTCGCTTCGCTCGCAACGACACACGAGGAGAGTGCGCCTACGGTTCACCAACACAAGATGAGACCGACTCCGGGCGGTGAAAAGGGCCTTGCGCGCAACGCCGTGTCAAGTCAACTGATCATGTTACCGAGCGCGGATTTGACAGAATGGGTGGCGTGCGATAATGTGGCCTACCACCTGGAGGCACGAAGGTCATGCGATTGCGCACCCACACATGGCTACTCGCGGCGATGGTCTGCGTCGCGGCATTCTCGGCGTGCAGCGCCGCATCCCTGCAGTCGGCGACGCCCACGGCCACGGCCACTCCCCTGCCGACGGCCACGGCGACCCAGCCACCACCCACGGCCACGCCGGCCCCCACGTGTACGCCCTGCCCGTCGCCCGCGCCCACGGATACGCCGATCCCGACGCCCACGGCGACGCCCTGGCCCACGCCCGACGGCACGCCCCGCACGGCCTACGTGCCGATTCTGATGTATCACTACATCTCCGTGCCGCCGAGGAACGCGGACGCCATCCGCCGCGACCTGTCCGTGTCGCCCGAAAACTTTGAGCAGCAGTTGCGCTACCTCAAGGACAACGGTTACCAGGCCGTCAGCCTGTACGACCTGACCCGCCATTTGCAGCGCGGCGACCCCCTGCCCGAAAAGCCCGTCATCCTCACGTTTGACGACGGCTATCGCGACAACTTCGTCTATGCGTTCCCGCTCTTGGTGAAATACGGCTTCACGGGGACCTTCTTCCTCGTGACGGAGCCCATTGACCGCGGCGACGAGGCCTACCTCACCTGGCCGCAGGTAACGGCGATGAGTCGCATGGGCATGGACATGGAGCCGCATACGTACACCCACGCCGATCTCACCAACAAGCCGCTGGACTACATCGTGTGGCAGGTCATTGGCTCCAAGGAGGCCATTGAGGAGCGCACTGGCAAGACGTGTCGCTTCTTCGCCTATCCGTCGGGGCAATATGACCCGACCGTTGTGGATGTGCTGAAGTCGGCCTACTTCTGGGGCGCGGTCGTGTCGGAGGCCGGCGCAACCCACACGTCCGACGGGATGTTCCACCTCAAGCGGGTCAGGATTCGTGGCTCCGACTCGTTGGAGCAATTCGCCCAGAAACTGACGCTGGACTGGTAGGATGTACTTTGACGCGCTGACGCTCGCGGCGGTTGTGCAGGAGATTCGGGCGCGGGCATTGGGCGGGCGCGTGCAGTCGGTTGTCCAGCCCGACGCGCTGACCATCGCCTTGGAACTCTACGCAGGGCAAGCCCGCCACGACCTGGTGCTCTCGGCCCAGCCTTCCCATCCCCGCGTCCACTTCGCCGCAGACAAGCCTCGGCGGGGCACCGAGACCCCATCCCCGCTCCTGTTGCAGTTGCGGAAACTGCTCGTCGGCGCAAGGTTGGCCGATGCGTATCAGCCCGGGTGGGAGCGCATCCTGCATTTGCGGTTTGAGCGTGGGGACGAGGTGTTTACCCTCGTCGCCGAAATCATGGGCAAGCACAGCAACGTCGTGCTTGTGGCCGCCGACGGCGCGATTCTGGAGTGCGTCAAGCGCGTGGGGCCCGACGTGAACCGCTACCGCGTGGTGCTGCCCAACCGCCTGTATGTGCCGCCGCCCGCGCAGAATCGCCTGCCCCTGCCTGCGTGGGGCGAGGAGCGGCTCGCGCGCCTGCTCCGCGAACGCGGCGATGTGTCGGTGGAGCGGGCGCTGGTCGGCGCGGTGCAGGGGTTGAGCCCGATGGCGGCGCGCGAGGCGATGGCGCGGGCGGGCGTGGCCGAGGCCGGCCCTTTGCTGCGCGCGCTGCGGGAACTGTTCGCGCCCATGGACACCGGCGGCTGGTCGCCGAGCGTCGGACTGCGGGGCGGCGTCGCGGTTGCCTACGCGCCCTACGCGCTCACCCACCTGGGCGACTGGCGGCCCGTGCTTTCCATGAGCGCCGCGATAGAGGTGTACCGCGCGGCCCAGGAGACCGCCGACCCCTACGCGGCGGCGCGGGCGGCGGTGCAAAGCCTCATCGCCGAGGCCGCGAAGACCCTGGCGCGCCGACGGCAGGCCCTGGAGCGGGAGATGCCGCCGCCCGAGGAGGTCAACCGCCTGCTGGAATGCGGCCAGGTCTTGCTCAATCACCTGCACGAGATTCGCAAGGGCCAGACCCGCGTAACGCTGCCCGGCCTGTCGGGGCAGATGCTAGCCATTGACCTGAACGCGGACGAAACCCCTTCGGAGAACGCGCAGCGGTACTTCCGGATGTACCAGAAGGCGCGCGCCGCGCTGGAAGAAGTCCCCCAGCGGCTGGAGACGCTGGCGGCAGAGGAGGCGTACCTGGCCCAGTTGGGCGCAGACCTGGCCATGGCGACGACGCGGCCGGAGATAGACGAGGTGGCGGCTGCCCTAGCAGAGGCTGGCTACGCTCGCGAACGCCGGGTGTCGCGGGCCGTGCGGCATACGTCCAGGCCGCTCTCGGTTCGCTCGCCGGATGGGTGGACGGTGCTTGTGGGGCGGAACAGCCGCCAGAACGAAGAGGTTACCTTCAAGATGGCCGCGCCCGATGACGTGTGGCTCCACGTTCGCGGCCTGCCCGGCGCGCACGTGGTCATCCGCTGCGGCGGGCGCGCCGTGCCCGAGGCCACGCTGGAGTTCGCTGCACGGCTGGCGGCTTACCACTCGGCGGCACGCGGGGATCGCGCCGTCCAGGTGGATTGGACGCTGCGGAAGCACGTGCGCCGACTCCCAGGCGGCAGGCCCGGCATGGTGCAGTATTCCCACGAGGAGTCGGTCGTCGTCCCGGCGACCCTGGCCGATGAGGATGCTGAGCCTGCGGTGTAGGGCAGGGCGGGGGAAAGCAAAGCACACCCGCGATGGGGTGTGCTGCTGACCCAATGAACCCGATGTGCGCTGTTGGGGTTGCGGGCGCGCTCGGCTATTCCACCTTGATTTGCGTGCGCTTCTTGGGGACTTCCTCGGTGCGCTCAATGGCCGCGTCAATCAGGCTGCGGTAGGCCAGGAGCGCCTCCTTGCGGGCCGCTCGGATGTGCTTGTGAAACTCCTCCGGCAGGAAGGCCTTGCGGCTTCGTCGAATCCCCCGGATGCCTTCGCGCACCCAGTCCTCAAAGACGAACTCTTTCTCTTTTGCTTCCGCCATGGCACCCACCTCCATCTCGTTCAGACCCGTCCAGGACGGTTCAGGCACCTTTCCGACAACTCTATTGTACTCCAAAAACGGGTTTCGCGCAAGAGGG
>JBBIHX010000235.1:0-3334 GCA_037446815.1 Caldilineae bacterium
TGCCGATAGTACTCATGCTGAATCAGCAGGTCCATGATCTCGTTGGTGCCGGTCCAGATCATCACTAGGCGCACGTCGCGCAACATGCGCTCAATGGGGTACACGTTGGTGTAGCCGATGCCGCCCATGATTTGCATGGCGTGGTTGACGGCGAGCCATGCGGTCTCGGTGGCGTACTTCTTGGCCTCGGAGACCATGCGGCGGACAAGGCCCGGCTCCTGGCCCGAGTCAATGGCGCGGGCGGCGGCGTACACCAGGCCGCGGGCGGCGTCCAACTGGGTGAGGGCGTCGGCCACCTTGAACGAGACGGCCTGGAAGCGGCGGATCTTCTGGCCGAAGGCGGTGCGCAGGTCCGAGTAGCGGGCGGCGACTTCCAGGGCGGCGCGGCCCATGCCGATGGCCCCGGCCGCCGAGGTCATCCGCTCGGGGATCATCATGCGCCAGAAGATGTCGGCGGCGCCGTTCTCCTGGCCGACCAGGTTCTCGGCGGGAACGCGGGCGTCGCGGAAGTAGATGCGGCCCGTGCCGCCGCCGCGCGTGCCCATGAGGCCGTACACGTGCTCCACGTCCACGCCGGGCCCGCGCTCCACGATGAAGGCGCTCAGCGATTCCTGGCCCGGGCCTTCGGGGCGCGTGCGGGCGTAGACGAAGAAGTAGTCGGCCCCCTCGGCCCCCACGACGAACCGCTTCTGGCCGTTGAGGATGTAGGCGTCCCCCTCGCGGCGCGCTTGGCACGTGCTGCCGAAGAAGTCGGAGCCGCCGCGCGGTTCCGTGAGCGCTTCGGCGCAGGTCAGACGGCCTTCCAGCGTCGCGCGCAGGTATTTCTCCTTCTGCCCGGGCGTGCCGAACACGGCGATGGCCTCGCCCACGATGCTGGGAAGGGAGTACAGGCACGCGAGCGAGGTGCCCAGCACGCCCACCTCCTCCAGCGCGATGATTTCGTCCTCCCAGCACAGGCCGCGCCCGCCGTACTCCGCGGGGAAGCGCAGACCCAGCAGGTTGCGCTCCGCGGCCCAGCGGATGTACTCGCGGGGATAGCGCACCTGGTCCGCGTCCATGTCCAGGATGAGTTGGCGGGGGACGGCGCGCACGAAGTCGCGCACCTCTTCCTGTAGCCGTTTTTGCTCTGCCGTGAGCATCCAGTCAAACATCGCATGCCTCCTCGCATGAATAATAGAGCCGTCAGCGGTCAGCCTGTCCCGCGGGTGTCCCCTTGCGTGCCCCTGGGCGCGTTCACCAGTGGTCTGCTGCGGCGCGCCCCTGCCTTCGGCGGGAGGGCCGCGTGAGTTCGGCGTGCGCGCCCTCATCGGCCAGGGGAGCGACCAGCGCCTTGCCCGTAACATCGCGTTCGCGCGCTGCGCGGGCCATGGCCTCGGCGACCGCCGGGGCGTCCTCGCGGCACAGGGCGATGATGGTGGAGCCCGCGCCGCTGAGGAAGACGCCCAGCGCTCCCGCCTGCCGCGCCGCGTCAAACAGCGCCGGCATGGCCGGGAAAATGGCCTCGCGATAGGGCTGGTGCAGGCGATCGCGCGTCGCCGCATCCAGCAAGTCGTAGCGGCGGCGGGCCATGGCCGCGACGAGCAGGGCCACGCGCCCCATGTTGAACACGGCATCGGCGCGCGACACCTGGGCCGGCAGAACTCGCCGCGCTTCGGCGGTCGGCATGGGAAAATCGGGCACGAACAGCGCGGCCCGCAGGTCCGAGGGCACCGCCAGCCGCTCGTAGATGAGCCCGCGCTCATCCTGCACCGCGATGACCAGCCCGCCCAGGAGCGCCGGGGCTACATTGTCGGGATGCCCCTCCAACTGCGTGGCCAGGGCCAGCAGGCGGTCGTTGGAGAGGGGGCTGCCGCACAGGACATTGCCCGCGACCAGCCCGCCTACCGTCGCGGCGGCGCTAGAGCCCAGCCCGCGCCCGAGGGGTATCTCATTCTGCAACTCAATGGACAGGCCGGGCAGGCGCTCACCTGCCTCCTGGAAGGCGAGCCGCATGGCGCGCAAGACGCGGTTCTCCTCGCCCCAGCGCAGGTCCTCGGCCCCCTCGCCCTCAATGCGGACGCTCAACCCGCCCGTGGTGGCGTGGACGGTTACCGTGTTGTACAGCGCCAGGGCCATCCCCAGGCAATCAAACCCGGGGCCGAGGTTGGCGGTGGTGGCCGGCACCCGCACGACGACCTTGCTCCCTACCATCCCAGCGCCTCCTCAACCTCGGCGAGGTCTGGCGCGACCTCGGTGGGCCTGGGCGCGGCGGCGAGGGCAATGTCGGGATCCTTGAGGCCGCTGCCGGTGAGGACGCAGACGATGCGGGTGCGTGGGGGAACGTGTCCCTGGGCGGCCAGTTTCAGCACGCCCGCGACCGACGCCGCCGAGGCCGGCTCGCAGAAGATGCCCTCGGTCTGGGCCAGCAGGCGCTGCGCGGCGAGGATTTCGTCGTCGCTAACGGCGGCTATTAGCCCGCCGGATTCATCGCGGGCGGCGACGGCTCCCTGCCACGACGCGGGGTTGCCGATGCGGATGGCCGTGGCGACGGTGCGCGGCTCGGCGACCGGCTCGCCCCGGACGATGGGGGCGGCGCCCTCGGCCTGGAACCCCCACATGCGCGGGAGCGTGCGGATGTACCCGGCGTCGCGCCACTGGCGGAAGCCGCGCCAGTAGGCGGTGATGTTGCCCGCGTTGCCCACCGGAATGGCCAGGATGTCGGGCGCTTTCCCCAGCGCCTCGCAAATCTCAAAGGCGGCGGTCTTCTGCCCCTCTATTCGGTAGGGGTTCACGGAGTTTACCAGTGCCACCGAATGCCGCTCCACCAGTTGGCGCACGATGGCGAGCGCCTGGTCAAAGTTACCGCGGATGGCCAGCACGCGCGCGCCGTGCATCAGCGCCTGGGCCAGTTTGCCCAGCGCGATGTTGCCCGCGGGAACGACGACGATGGCGCGCAGGCCGGCGCGGGCGGCGTAGGCGGCGGCCGACGCGGCCGTGTTGCCCGTGGAGGCGCAGATGACGGCCTTGGCGCCCTCCTCCAGCGCCTTGGAGACGGCCACCACCATGCCGCGATCCTTGAACGAGCCGGTGGGGTTGCACCCCTCTACCTTGAGCCAGATGTCGGCGTGGAGTGCCTCGCTCAGGGCGGGCGCGGGGACGAGGGGCGTGGCGCCTTCGCCCAGCGAGAGCGGCGGCGTGAGGCGCGTGAACGGCAGGTAGTCGCGATAGCGCAGCAAGATGCCCGGGTTCATGGGTTCCTCCTTGCGGCGCATTGTACCCGCACGGTGGCCGAGCCGTCAAGACGTGGTTCCGCCGCCCCGCGGGCGGGGCCCGAGTCGGTTCCAAAGTCTGTTGG
>JBBIHX010000236.1:0-3308 GCA_037446815.1 Caldilineae bacterium
GCAATGACGGCCACCCGCAGACGCTGGAGCCGAATGCGGGGCGCCATCGCGTAGGGGCGACCGATCGGTCGCCCCTACTCTCCCCAATCCCCGCAATCCGTGCCATCCGTGGATGCACCCCAACCCTGTTCGCGTGGATTCGCGTTATTGACGGTTGCACTCCTCCGAAGTTGCCTCGTGTCGTGCGGCATTGTGCGCGACGCCAAGCCGCGTGAACTGCACCAACACTTTTTGGAACCGAATGGCGGCGCGGATTCGGTTCCAAATTCTGTTGGCATCTACCGTCATTCTGAGCGGCGGAGCCGCGAAGAATCTCGCCCCTCACCCCAGCCCTCTCCCAGCGGGCGAGGGCGTATCGCCTTCGGCTCAGCATGACAGAGTGGGGAGGCGGCGTCCGGGACAGACCGACACAAGATGGAACCGAATTCGCATGGCCCTGGGTTTGACGCGCGGGGAGACCCGCGGTATCCTTGCCCGCAGCGCGCCCCCAAGACACCCCAACACGGGCGCAAGGAGCAGATGAGTTATGGAGGCTCTCGCCGAAGTGCGCATACCCGCCTTTGAGGGCGTTCACCTGCACGCCGTAAACGCCGGGCCGGAGACAGGCCCGCTGGCGGTGCTCCTGCACGGGTTCCCGGAATTCTGGCATTCGTGGCGGCGGCAGATACCGGTGCTGGCCCAGGCCGGTTTCCGCGTCGTCGCGCCCGACCAGCGCGGCTACAATCTGAGCGACAAGCCGCCGGGGGTGTACGCCTACCGCCTGGACGCGCTGACCGCCGACGTGGCCGCGATTCTGGATTGGGCCGGGCGCGAGCGCGCCGTCGTCGTGGGGCACGACTGGGGCGGGGCGGTGGCCTGGCGCTTTGCCATGGACTACCCCCACCGCGTGGAGCGCCTGGTCATCATGAACGCGCCGCACCCGGTGGCTTTCGCGCGGGAGATGCGGCACTGGCCCCAGCGGCGGCGCAGTTGGTACATGTTCTTCTTCCAGATTCCGTGGCTGCCGGAGGCGCTGTTGTCCCTGTCGCCCATGCGGACGGCCCGCCTGTTCTTCCGAAAGGCGGCCTATCGCAAGAACGCCTTCTCGGACGACGACTTGCGGGCCTTCGCCGAGGCCATGGCCCAGCCCGGCGCGCTTCGCTCCATGATTCACTGGTACCGCGCCGCATTCCGATACCCGCCCGCCCAACGGGTGAGGCCGATAGAAGCCCCGACGCTCCTCGTCTGGGGCGTGGAGGACATCGCGCTGGGCGTGGAGTTGACGCGCGGCCTGGACAAATGGGTGCCGAACCTGACGGTTCACTACGTCCAGGAGTGCGGCCATTGGGTGCAGAACGAGGCGCCGGACGAGGTCAATGCGGCGCTGGCCGCGTTTCTGGCCAGGCCTGCGCCATGACATCGCCCGTGGCCGCGCAACATAAAGCAAACGCACTTACAACCCAACACGGAGAGGCTTTGTCCATGGCATCGCTAAAATGGTGGCAGAAGGCGGTCTTCTACCAGGTATACCCGCGGAGTTTTGCCGACGGCAACGGCGATGGCATCGGCGACATCCCCGGCATCATCGCCAAACTGGACTACCTGCGCGACCTGGGGATTGACGCGATTTGGCTTTCCCCCCACTACCCCTCGCCGCTGTTTGACTGCGGCTACGACATCTCGGACTACACGGACGTCGCCCCCGAATACGGCACGCTGGACGACTTCCGGCGGTTCCTGGACGAGGCGCATCGGCGCGGCATGCGCGTCATCCTGGATCTGGTGCTGAACCACACGTCTGACCGGCATCCGTGGTTCCTGGAGTCGGCATCCAGCCGCCACAACCCCAAGGCCGACTGGTACGTGTGGCGCGATGGCAGGGGCGATGGCCCGCCCAACAACTGGCAGTCCACCTTCGGCGGCCCTGCTTGGGAATACGTCCCCGCCCGCGGTCAGTACTACTACCACTTTTTCTTCAAACAGCAGCCTGACTTGAACTGGCGCAACCCCGAGGTGAAAGACGCCATGTTCCGCGCCGTGCGCTTCTGGCTGGATATGGGGGTGGACGGCTTCCGGCTGGACGCCATCGGGACGATCTTTGAGCATCCCGACCTGCCCAACCATCCCGTGCCGATGACCATCGGCCAGTTGCGGCATCTGGGGGAGACGGCGCAGACCGACGCGGAGCGGGCAGAGTGCGCCCGCCTGTGGAACGACATGTTTCAGTATCAGCATAGCCGCCCCGAGGTGCACGACCTGATGCGCGAGTTGCGGGCGCTGGTGGACACCTACGGCGGCGACCGCGTGCTGGTGGGCGAGGACGACAACTTGGCCTATTGCCGCGATGGCGAACTGCACATGGTGTTCAACTTTCCCCTGATGCGCACCGAGCGGCTCACGCCCGCCTGGGTGCGGAAGAATCAGCGCGAACGGCTGCGGGCCCTCGCCGAAATCTCGCCCAACGCCTGGCCGTGCAACACCCTGGGCAACCACGACTCGCCCCGCGTGTACAACCGCTATGGCGATGGCGTCCACGACGCCGAACTGGCGCGGCTGCACCTCGTCCTGCTGCTGACCCTGCGCGGCACGCCCTTCCTGTACAACGGCGAGGAAATCGGCATGACCGACCTGATGCTGACGGACATCGGCCAATTCCGCGATGTGCTGGGCATCTGGTTCTACCAGGCGCAGGTGGACGAACTGGGCGTGCCGCCGGATGTGGCGCTAGACCGGGCCGCGCGTCTCACCCGCGACAAGTGCCGCACGCCCATGCAGTGGGCCAACGCGCCCAACGGCGGCTTCTGCCCCGCGGACGTGGCGCCGTGGCTGCCGGTGAATCCGAACTACGCGCGGGGGGTGAACGTCGCCGAGCAGGACGGAGACCCCGCCTCGCTGCTGAACTTCTACCGGCGGGCGCTACGCCTGCGCCGGGATGCGCCCGCGCTGGTGGAGGGCGATTACGTGCCGGTTTTCCCCCACGCGCGGGACTACCTGGCGTTTCTCAGGCATACGGTAGGCCAGACGTGCCTGGTTGTGCTCAACTTCTCGGAGCGGCGAGTGCTGTTGCGCGGGGCAGCGCCGGCGTGGATGATCCTGTCCACCAGCACGGCGAGGCCAACTAGGCCGAAGCCGCTTCCGGGCGGGGAATGCGTCATCCAGCCCTACGAGGGCATCATCCTGGAGTGGGGCGGCGCGGCGCCACCCATTCGGCTCCGGGCGGTGGATTGAGGGGGAGGTTGCCGCACTTCGCCCGCAAGGACAGGTGGGGAGTGTCATTGCGAGGGCGCGGAGCGCCTTGAGCAATCCCCCTCACCCCAGCCCTCTCCCGG
>JBBIHX010000237.1:0-3229 GCA_037446815.1 Caldilineae bacterium
ACCAACACAAGATGGAACCGAATCGCGCGGATGACACCCCCTTGACGCAGCGCGGTTCTCCATGCTACAATAGGGGCAGAACCGGGGGCTGTCGCATCGTCCCGGCCTGTTCCAGTTCCGAAATCACCGTGGACGTCATCCGCATCGCCCCCGGCAGGAGCGAGGAACATGGCACAGGAGTTTCGCGAGATTTACGGCAACATCCCGGGTGTGGTGCGCGGGCTGTTCCACGACGCCCAGAAGGGCAATGAGGCCGGCGCGCGCCTTCTGTCCATGGGCGTGGCCCCGCGCGACCTTCAGGTCATCCCCATCACGCCGCCGGAGGAGCGCAAGTACGCGCGGCCGCTCTTGGAAATCCTCGGCATTCGGAAGCCAAGAGTGCAAGAAAAGAAGGCCGAGCAAGGCCCCGGCCAGTTCAAGCCAGGTGATGTGGTCGTCCTGGTGCGGCTGCGGGAATGGACGCGGGAGCGCGTGGAGAAGGCGCTCCTGGACATGGGGGCGGATGAGGTAGCGTACTTCCCGCCGCCTGGCGAGGGCGAGGTCATCGGCGCGAAAGTGGCTCCCGCGCGCCCGACCTACACGCGGCCCAGCGCCTAGCGCGCCTGCGGCAGGCGTATCCCTTCCCGCGACGCGGCGCACGTCCCGTCGGGCCATCGGCGCTGCCCGCTGGCGTAGCACGGGTATCGCCTGCGCCTGCGCGCGAGCCGCCAATCCAAAGGAGTCGCAACCATGACCCTATCGGAGTCTATCCTGCAAACCTTGCTGGCCCACCAGCGCAACGAGATCACCGAGCACCACATCTACCGTCGGCTGGCCGCGACCGTCCGCGAGGCTGAGAATCGGCGCGTGCTGGAGCGCATCGCCGCCGACGAACTGCGCCATTACCACGCCTGGAAGAAGCACACCGGCTCCGATGTAGCGCCTGACCGCATGCGGATTTGGAAGTATTACGCCATCAGTCGCATCTTCGGGTTCACGTTCGGCGTCAAGTTGATGGAGCGGGGCGAGGACAGCGCCCACGCTAGTTACGCCCAATTGCGGGATGCGATTCCCGAAGCCGCCGCCATCGCCGCCGAGGAAGAGGCCCACGAGTCCGCCCTGCTCCAGATGCTGGACGAGGAGCGCCTGCGCTATACCGGCTCCATGGTGCTGGGCCTGAGCGACGCGCTGGTGGAACTGACCGGCGCGCTGGCGGGCCTGACCCTGGCGCTGCAAGACACGCGGCTTATCGCCATGACCGGCTCCATCACGGGCATCGCCGCCGCCCTGTCCATGGCCGCGTCCGAGTACCTGTCCACCAAAGCCGAGCGGACGGTCAAGAGTCCCGGGCGGGCGGCCCTGTACACGGGCGTGGCGTATCTCATGACCGTTCTCCTGCTCATCCTGCCGTACCTGCTGGCCACGAACTACTACGTCTGCCTGGCGTGCTCGCTGGCGCTGGCTGTGCTCATCATCGCCGGGTTCAACTACTACATCTCCGTGGCGAAGGACGAGCCTTTCCGTCGGCGGTTCGCGGAGATGGCCGGGTTGAGCCTGGGCGTGGCGGCGTTCAGTTTCCTGGTCGGCCTGCTCATGCGGACCTTCTTCGGCATTGACATCTAGGGGGCGCGGCGTGGTGATGCAGAACCTGCGACGGTGGGAGATTGCGGGCGTTGTCTTCATCCTTTTTGCTGGGTCGGCGCTGCACTTCGCCTTTGAGTGGTCAGGCTACTGGCGGCCCATCGCCTGGCTCGCGGCTGTGAACGAAAGCGTGTGGGAGCACCTGAAACTCGCGTTTTGGCCTGCGCTGGCGTTCGCGTTGGCCGAGTTATGCGGCATTGGGCGGGCGTGTGCCGGGTTTCTGGGCGGCCAAGTCGGTGGGAATCGCCGTGATGCCCGCGACCATCGTGGCCCTGTTCTATGCCTATACGGCCGTTCTGGGCCACGGGTTCTTTGCACTGGATGTCCTCATCTTTATTGGCGCAGTCGCCCTGGGCCAGTGGGTGAGTTATCGGCTTCTGTCGCCGAAGTGGCCGGTGAGCGCCGCGGCCCTCGCCCTGCCCATCCTGCTGGCGCTGGCGTTTGTCGTGTTCTCGTATCGCCCGCCGCAGGTGGGCCTGTTCCGCGACGGGCCGACGGGGGAGTACGGCATCTTGGAGGAGTATGGGGCGCATTAGGAAGCCGACGGCGGACAGGGTGAACGGCGTTATCCTGGACATTGACGGCGTGCTCCAGTTCCGGGGTAAGGTTTACCCTGGGGCGGTGGAAGCGGTGCGTGCGCTGCGCAACGGCGGACTCATCCTGCGGTTCCTGTCCAACAGCACCCTGCACAGCCGTCGCAGCCGCGCCGAGCGCCTGGCCCAGATGGGATTCGCCATCTCGCCCGAGGAGGTCATCACCGCGTCGTATGCCACCGCCGCTTACCTGCGCCCTCTTCGGCCTCGGTCGGTGTGGCTGATGCTGGACGGCGCGGGCAGGGAGGAGTTCCACGACTTCGTCCACGACGAGGAACAGCCGGAGTACATCGTCATTGGGGACAACCGCAGCCGATTCAACTTTGACACGCTGAACAAAGCGTTGCGACTGCTGATGCGCGGGGCGAAACTCGTGGCCATGTCGCCCGAACTGGTGGACGCCAGCCTGGGCGATGTGGAACTGAACGTGGGAGCCTGGGCGCTGATGCTGGAGCGGGCGTCGGGCGTGCAGGCCACCTACGTGGGCAAGCCCAATGCGTACATGTTCGCCCTGGCGCTGGCCACGATGGGCCTGACCAAGGACGAGGTCATCATGGTGGGCGACCGCCTGTCGTCCGACATCCAGGGGGCCAACGCGTTCGGGATTCGGTCGGTGCTGGTGAAGACGGGCGAGTACGCGCTGGGACGCACCGAGGGGAACGCCCGCCCAGACTGGGTGCTGGAGTCGGTGGCCGAGTTGCCCGCGCTGCTGGGCCTGGGCGGCGAAACGTAGCCGCAGACCCGCGCCTCTCCGCGGTGGAGTGAGTTTCACCGCGGAGGCACAGAGGGCGCACAGGGAATCAGTTTTTTTCTCTGCGTCGCTGGGCCTCTCCGCGTTCTGCTCCGAGAATAGGCAGGGGCAGGTCGCGGTTGTGGGCGCAGCCCTTGAATATTGAGTCGTCGCGGCATCGCAGGAGATAGAGGGTGGGACAGGCGAAGATACGCACCGCGGGATGGGACGGCCGCGGGGGCGATGCGCGCACCGCCCCCGCAAGACGCCGCTCATTTGTCGCGCG
>JBBIHX010000238.1:0-3184 GCA_037446815.1 Caldilineae bacterium
ACGCCCTCACCCCCGGCCCTGTCCCAGCGGGCGAGGGAGCGACGCCCTCACCCCAACCGTATTCGCGTGGATTTGCGTTATTGGCGGCTGCACTCCTCCGAAGTCGCTTCGTGTCGTGCGGCATTGCGCGCGACGCCAAGCCGCGCGAACTGCACCAACACAGTTTGAAACCGACTCTGCACCAAATGTCCCATTGACCCTACGGGGATAGCGTGTTATAATGGGGGCGCAGGGCTGGCCCCCGAATCTACACAGCCCGCGCGGGGTGGTAGCCATGCGGACTCTGGACCTGAGCGCCTGGAGCCAGCAGGAACTGACGTACCTTCTGATCGCCACATTTCTCGCGATCATCTTCCTCATTGTGGCCCTTTTGGTCTACCTGCGCCGCACCCGCCCGCAGCCGCCGCGTGCCGAAGAGGGCGAGATAGCCCCGCCGCCGGAGATTGTCCTGCGCCGCCGAGGATGGGCGGGCCGCATGGAGGTGGTCATCGGCGGGCGCACGTACCGGCGCATGAAGGATGTGGACGATGCGGCCACGCGCCGCGCGCTGATGTTGGCCGCGGGCGACCTCGTCGCCTTTGTGGAGCCGACGGCCGCGCAGCCCCCTCCGTCCCAGCCCAGCCCAGCGCCAGCACCCGCCGAGGCGCCCAGCACCGGCAAGTACTACGCGCCGGCGCGGGAACTGGCCCAGCAGGCCTTTCTCGCCCAACTGGAGGCGGCCAACCTCGCCACGCCCCCGAGCGGCGGCTGGCTGGCGGCGCTCGGCAGGGGGCTTGGCTCGCGCACCACGGGCGGGTCGGCAGGCTCTTTTGTGGAGGACATTGAGAAGATTATCCAGCGAAGGTGCAAGGAGCAAGGCATTGACATGTCCGTTCACCTCCGCACCGATGGACAGGGAATCGTCCGTGTGGAGGTGGACGGCGTCCTGTACGACAGTCCGGGCGATATCCCCGAGATCGCCGTCCGCGAGTTGATCCGCGCTGCTGTGGGAGAGTGGGAGGCGCGTTTCTGATCCCGCGTGCCCGCGCGCCGACGCTGTGGCATGCGCCCGCTCCGACTGCAGTCCAGACGAAAGGAGAAGGGACATGGGCACCAGTATGTTGCGTCCGCCCGGGCTCCGTCGCCGCGTGCTGACCTGGGTGTGTGGGGTCGTCGGCATTGCCCTGATGCTGGGGCTGGCCGCCGAAGCGATGAGTCCCCCCGCGCCGCAGGCCCCGGCCGAGCCGGAAATCGTGTTTCAGCAAGCGCCTCTCGCGCCCCCCGAACCCTACGAGCCGCATCCCCAAGGCGGCTATATCCCGCCAGCGGTTGACCTGTCGCACTTCCACGCATCGTGGGACGGCCCTGCCCCCGCCGCCAACCTGTCGCGCTTTGACTGGCGCACGACGGGCAAGGTAACGTCGGTCAAGAATCAGGGCGCCTGCGGCGCGTGCTACGCCTTCGCCAGCCTCGGCGCCTTTGAGTCCAAAGTGCTCATAGACAACGCGGGCACATGGGACTTCTCCGAGAACAACGCCAAGGAGTGCGACTTCTACGCAGGATCATGCGGGGGCGGCAACTACTTCCGCATGGCGAGTTTCTTCTCGCAGGGGGGCACCATATTGGAATCGTGCGACCCCTACGTGGCCTCGGACGTGGCCTGCAAGACAACATGTCCCTATCAGAAGACGCTTCTCGGCTGGGGCATCATATCTGGCGCGTCCATGCCCGACACCAACGTGCTCAAGAACTACATCATGACCTATGGCCCGGTGATGACGACGATGTACGCGGGCAGTTCCAACAACGCCTGGCAGCAGGAGTTCAACGCCTACAATGGATCGTATACGCTGTACTACACCGGCGCGGGAACTCCCAACCACGGCGTGCTCATCGTGGGGTGGGACGACTCGCTGACCCACGCGGGCGGCACGGGCGCGTGGATTGTCAAGAACTCGTGGGGCACCAACTGGGGCGGGACGTGCGGCTTCGGCTCCGAGCGCGGCTACTTCACCATCGCCTACAGGTCGGCCAAGATCGGGTACAACTCCGCCTTCGTGTACGACTGGCAGGACTACGACACGAACGGCGGCATCCTGTACTACGACGAGGCGGGCTGGCAGGGCAGCGCCTGGGGCGTGGGGAACACCACCCTGTGGGGCCTCGCCAAGTTCTACCCGCCCGCCAACACCAACGTAACCCGCGTGGAGTTCTGGACGACGGATGCGACCACCGACGTGGACGTGTATCTGTACGGCGGCTTCAACGGGACGACCCTGAGCAACCTGCTGGCCCAGAAGTTGAACAACACCTTCGCGGAGCCTGGGTACCATTCGGTGCTCCTGGACACGCCGGTGCCGGTTACTGCGGGCGACGACGTGATCGCCGTGGTCAAGTTCACCAACGCGTCGTACACGTATCCCGTCGCCGCTGATCGGGACGGGCCGCACGAGACCGGCCGCACGTACATTAGCGCCAACGGCACATCGTGGACCGACCTGGGCGCCCAGTACTCGCAGGACGTGGCCATCCGCATCCGCACGTCGCCCCAGGTGGCGACCACTACGACGCCCACGGCCACCGCCACGCGGACTGCAACGCCATCGGGCGGCGCGCCGGCGGTGGGCCCCTGGTCGGGCACCACCAGCCGAGGCCAGCCCATGTCGTTTGACGTGCAGGGAGGCGGCGCGCAGTGGGCCAACTTCCGGCTGAAGACGGACTTCGTGGCGACCACCTGCGGCAACGCCACCGGCACGACGGAGATTACGCTGTCGGGTCCGGGGAGTATCACCGGCGGGCAGTTCAGCGGGGGCACCAGCACCTTCTCATTCACCGGGCAATTCTCTTCGCCGACGGCGGCCACGGGGACCTATGCGTTCACCAATTACCAGATCATCGTAGGGCTGCCGTATCCGCCCTACATTTGCTACTACTACCTGACCCAGTCGGGGACGTGGAGCGCGACGTCTGGGAGCGCGGGCACGGCCACGCCCACGCCGATAGCTACCCGCACCCCGACGCGCACGCCGACGCGCACCGCCACCCGCACGCCCACGCGGGCGGCGACGCACACGCCGACCGCAACGCCCGGTGGGATGCCGCCAGGCCTCCATGTTTTGTACAACCATTCCCACTACGTGGACGTCGTGAATTGGCTGCACGTCGTGGGCGAGGTGTTCAACAACACGACCGACGACCTCTGGCT
>JBBIHX010000239.1:0-3129 GCA_037446815.1 Caldilineae bacterium
CGTGAAAACCCGAACTTGCCAAACCCGCGCCTTTCGCGTATACTGTGTCGCGCAAACCGAATATCGGCCAGGCTCTCCGAGCTGCGCAGCCTAAGGGCATCGGCCTATGGCGCGCAGCCGCAGCGCCCGGGTGCAGGCCCGGGCCAACGGTGCGGATGGAAACATCCGCGCCCCCCGTGCTCGGAAAGGAGAACCGCAGTCCAACGCGCATGTCGGCTGCTCCCTTCCGGGCAGCCGATTCGTTTTGCTATCGGAGCGGATCCCGTTGGGGTGAATCGTGCATTCGCCCCCGAGGAGGTGCACCATCGGCGAAATCTGGGAGGGGCTCAAACAAGCCGCGCTGCTTCTCTGGCATCTGGACCCCGAGGTGCTGAACATCGTAGCCGTCTCGCTGCGGGTGTCTGGAACGGCCTTGGTCTTCAGCGCCGCCATCGGCATCCCGCTGGGCGCGTGGCTGGGATTCTCCCGCTTCCTGGGCCGCAGACTCCTCGTCGCGCTGCTGTACACAGGCATGGGATTCCCGCCCGTGGTCGTCGGCCTGTTCGTCTACTTGCTCCTGTCGCAGAGCGGCCCCCTGGGGAGTCTGAACGTCGCGTGGATTCCCCGCCTGTTCACCGTCGGCGCGATGATCGTGGCCCAGGTCATCATCTCGTTTCCCCTGGTGGCGGGGTTCACCATGGCCGCCGTCAAGGGCGTGGACCCCAACCTACGCCAGCAGTTGATCTCCCTGGGCGCGACCCCATGGCAGGCGACGCTCGCCATCCTGCGCGAAGCGCGCTTCGGCGTCATCGTCTCCATCATCGCGGGCTTTGGGAGCATCATCTCCGAGGTGGGCGCGGTCATGCTGGTCGGCGGCAACATCCAGGGCTCCACCCGCGTGCTCACCACCGCCATCGTGCTTGAGACGCGTCGGGGCGACTTCAGTCTCGCCATCGCGCTCGCCATCATCCTCCTGGGCCTGTCGTTCGTCAGCAACATCCTCATGCTCCGCCTGCAGGGGAAGACCGCATGAGCGATTGGGCGTACATGGGCGAGGGGATCCGCGTAACCTACGGGCGGCGCACCGTGCTGCGCGTGGAGCAACTCACCGTGAGGGCGGGCGACCTGCTGGGCATCGTCGGCCCCAGCGGCGCGGGCAAGAGCACCCTCCTGCGCGTGCTGGCCCTGCTGGAACCGCCGACCGCGGGCGTGCTGTATTTCGGCGGGAACACCGAACCCGTGCACTGGCCCCCGCCGCTGGACGTGCGGCGGCGCGTTACCATGGTCTTCCAGCGCCCGCTCCTGCTGACCGACAACGTATTCCGCAACGTGGCCTTCGGGTTGCGCGCCCGCGGAGCCGACAACATCCGCCCGCGCGTGGAGCAGGCGCTGGAGATGGTTGGCCTGGGCCACATGGCCCACGCGCCCGCTCACACTCTCTCGGGCGGCGAACTCCAGCGGGTGGCCCTGGCCCGCGCCCTGGTGCTGGAGCCCGAGGTGCTCCTCCTGGACGAGCCGACGGCCAACCTGGACCCCTACAACGTGTCGGTCATAGAAGAGGCCCTCAAGCGCCTGCGCCACCACAACCACACCACCATCGTGCTGGTTACGCACAACGTCTTCCAGGCCCGCCGTCTGGCCGACAGGGTCATGTTCCTGCTGGACGGCGAGTGCGTGGAGACCGCCGATACCGAGACGTTCTTTGAATCGCCGAACGACCCGCGGACGCGAGCGTTCGTTCGCGGGGAAATGGTGTACTGAGTCCTGTTCTCCGACTTCGTGAGCCTAAAGGCGCCACGCAGCGCCCATGGCGGCGAAGCAGTAGGGTAAGGCTGGAAACGGCCTTGCCTCCCGTGCTTGGAAAGGAGAGGCGGAAATGCAGAAACACGGCTTTCTTACGTGCGCTCCGCCATCTCCGCAGCAGCAAGGAGGTGATGCGGAGCGCATGGTTTGCTGTTGACCCCCAACGGCACGTTGGAGTCGTCCCCAGCCCATGTTGGCAAACAACACGCTCGCCACGTGCGTCATTGCAAGCACAGCGGAGCAATCTCGCCCCGCAGGGGGTCTCGGGCGGCCGCTCCTTGCAACGGCATTTGCCAGCAACGTTCCGAACCGAATCCCAAAACGACCACCATTCACACCTGTAGGAGGTTACCATGAGGAGGCTCATCACACTCGGTTTGGCCATTGGGATCCTGCTCAGCGTCGGCGCTTGCGGCGCAAAACCTACCCCGACGCCGCTCCCGCCCCAGAAACTCATCCTCGCCACCACCACCAGCACCGCCGACTCGGGCCTGCTGGATTTCCTCCTGCCCGATTTTGAGGCGAAGTACAACTGCGACGTGCAGATCATCGCCGTGGGCACGGGCCAGGCGCTGGCCACCGGCGCGAAGGGCGACGCCGACGTGGTGCTCGTTCACGCGCGCAGCCAGGAGGACAAGTTCGTCGCCGACGGCGATGGCGTGAACCGACAGGATGTGATGTACAACGATTTCATCATCGTCGGCCCGCCGAGCGACCCCGCCGGCATTCAGGGCCTGCCATCGGCCGCAGACGCGTTCGCCAAGATTGCCCAGGCCAAGGCCCCGTTCGCATCCAGAGGCGACGGTTCGGGCACGGAAACCAAGGAGAAGGCCATCTGGAAGGCGGCGGGAATCACCCCAGACCCGCAATCGGGCTGGTACTTCTCGCTGGGCCAGGGCATGGGCGACACCCTGCTGTTCGCCAGCGAGAAGGGCGCGTACACGCTTGCCGACCGCGGCACGTACCTGAGCATGCGTGGCAAACTGAACCTGGCCATCCTGGTGGGCGGCGAGAGCATTGACCAGAACGCGGACAAGACGCTGCTGAACCCCTACGGCGTCATCGCCGTGAATCCCGCCAAGCATCCGAACGTGAACTACGACCTGGCGATGAAGTTCATAGACTGGCTCACTTCCGTGGAGACCCAGAAGCGGATTCTGGAGTTCACCGTGGGCGGGCAGCCGCTGTTCTACCCCGACTCCGCCGCATGGAGGGCGCGGTAGGGCGAATCCCGTAGTCGCCCCGCGGTTCGGCTCCAAAGTCCGTTGGTAACCGCCATTGCGAGAGCACGGGCGACGCCCTCACCCCGGCCCTCTCCCGGCGGGCGAGGGAGCGTCGCCCTCACCC
>JBBIHX010000240.1:0-3115 GCA_037446815.1 Caldilineae bacterium
GATTGCTTCGGGCGCTCCGCGCCCTCGCAATGACAAATACCAACAGACTTTAGAACCGGCTCAAGAGCACACACCGCGTAGGGACAGGTCTCAGACCTGCCCCTAGCGACCCGCCCCCAGCGGCGTGGCAATATTCCAGATGCTGCGGTGAATCGCAGCCGTTGCGCCGCGCTACCCCAAATCACCGTACGCGAACAGAATGGCCGAGGCCGCCACGAGGCCCGCCGTCTCGGCGCGGAGAATGCGCGGCCCCAGGTGCACCGGCACCACGCCCGCCTGCCGCGCCACGGCGATCTCCGACTCGTCAAAGCCGCCCTCCGGCCCCACGAACAGGCTCACCGAGAAGGGCCGCCGCGCCCGATCCAGGGCCTCGCGCAGGCTCGTGCGCGCCTCGCCCTCCCACGGGATGAGCGCGAGTTGGCCCGCGCGAGTGGCCCGCAGACACGCCTCGCGGAAAAACAGCGCCGGCGCCAGGTCTGGAAGCCGCCCACGCCGCGACTGCTCCGCCGCCTCGCGGATGATCTTCTCCCAGCGCCCCGCCTTCCGCGCCGCGGCATCCAGGCTGGACACCACGCACCGCGCGCTGATGACCGGCACGAACTCCACGATCCCCAACTCGGTGCCCTTTTGCAGCACAAATTCAAACCGCTGCCCTTTTAGAAAAGACTGGTAGAGGGTGATCTTGGTGCGGGGTTCGGTGTCGCTGAGCGAGCGGGACACGATGGCGCCGCTGGCCGCCTGCGGGGAGAGTTCCGCGAGTTCCACCTCGTACTCCCAGCCGGAATTGTCCAGCACAATGATGCGGTCGCCCGGCGACA
The DNA here is from genome assembly GCA_037446815.1 of Caldilineae bacterium. GTDB lineage: Bacteria > Chloroflexota > Anaerolineae > DTLA01 > DTLA01 > DTLA01. Next base: position 819 of record JBBIHX010000240.1, read on the forward strand.
TGCGGAGCACATGCCGCAATTGGTGCGCGATGTCGGCAGGCAGCGCAACGCGCCCCCCGTCAATGGCCTCTCGCGAAACGAAGAAGCGATGCATTCAGCGCCTCCACACACCGCGCGGGTCGGCGTCTATTCGGGCACCTTGACGGCCCAAAGGAGCACCCAGTCCTTCTCCTGCCGCTTCTCAACAAGCCGCAGCGAGTGGACGGCGAAGGAACGCAGCACGTCCTCGGCCTGGGTATCCAGAATGCCGGCGGCGATGAAGTAGCCGCCCGGCCGCAGGTGCCGCGCCAAATCGTGCGCCAGCATGTCCTGAATCACGTGGGCCAGGATGTTGACGACAATGAGGTCAAACTCCCCGGAGACCGCCTCCAACGAGCCGAGTTTGACCTCCACGCGGCTGCGCAGCCCGTTGGCGAGCACGTTCTCGGTCGCGGCCTTCACGGCGATAGGGTCGTTGTCAACGGCGGTAACGCGCTCGGCGCCGAGGAGCGCCGCTGCGATGGCCAGGATGCCCGACCCCGTCCCCATGTCCAGGGCGATGATGCCCGGGCGCACCGCGTCTTCCAGCGCCTGCACGCACAGCCGCGTGGACGGGTGCAGGCCGGTGCCGAAGGCCATCCCCGGATCCAGCGTGATGACGATGTCATCGGCCTGCGGCTCATAGGTGCGCCACGACGGGCGAATCACAATGCGGCGGCCGATGCGCAGGACGTGGTAATGCTCCTGCCAGGCGCGCTCCCAGTCCTTGTCTTCAAGGCGAACAATCTGGAGGTCGGGCAAGGGATGAATCTGTGAGAGGTGCCATAGCCCCTGCTGAATCCGCAGGAGCACTTCCACCTGCTCGTCGCTGGGGGCAAGATAGGCGCGAATGCGGGTAACGGGCGTGGGAAGAGGCTCGCCGCCGTCTTCGGTGCCCACCTGCTGCTCCACCACCGGGCTGCCCCGGCAGTAGCGGCTGAACAGTTCCACCACCGCCTCGGCGGAGTCCTCATCCACCTCCTGGGTCAGTTCAAGCCAACCCACGCCGCCCTCCTACCCCGAGCCGAATGCATCCTCAAAGGCGTCGCGCACCTTCTCAAAGAATCCCTTGCCGTTGCTCGGGGCTACTCGCTCGCGGCCGAGGGATTGCGCGAGTTTCTCAAACAGCGCGCGCTGCTCCGCGGTCAGGTCTGTGGGGATGGCAACGTGGATGGTAACCAGTTGGTCGCCCCGGCCGTTGCGCCGCAGGTAGGGCACCCCTTTCCCGCGCAGGCGGTACACCTTGCCATTCTGGGTGCCCGGCGCGATGGTCAGCGTCTCGTCGCCATCCAGCGTTGGCACGCGAACCGTGTCGCCCAGGGTTGCCTGAGCCACATTGATGTACAGGTCCAGCAGGATGTCGTTCTCCCGCCGCTTGAAGATGGGATGCGGCTTGACGCTGATGACGACGTACAGGTTGCCCGGCGGCCCGCCGTACTGCCCCGGCTCGCCCTCGCCGGCCAGACGAATCTGCGTCCCCTCGTCCACGCCCGCCGGGATGCGCACGTGAATCTTGCGCGCGACCCGCACCTGTTTCTGGCCGCGGCACTCGGCGCACGGCGTGTTGACAATCTCGCCCTCGCCGCCGCAGCGCGGGCAGGTTACCACGCTGACGAACGAGCCGAGAATGGACTGCTGCACGCGGCGCACCTCGCCGGAGCCGCCGCATTCGGGGCAACGGATGGGCGAGGTGCCGGGTTCGGCTCCGCTCCCCCCGCACCGCTTGCACGTCTCCAGGCGGGGCACTTCCAAGTCCTTCTCCGCGCCGAAGACGGCTTCTTCAAACGAGATGGTGAGGTCATAGCGCAAGTCCGCGCCGCGCCGAGGCGAACGGCGGCCTGCCGTGCCCCGCGTGAACCCCGAGAAGAAACTCTCAAACAGGTCAAACGGGTCGGTGAACCCGCCGAAATCGGCGAACCCGCCCTGGAACCCCGCGTGCCCGTAGCGGTCGTATGCCGCCCGCTTCTCGTCGTCGCTGAGCACCTCATAGGCCTCGTTGATTTCCTTGAAGCGGGCTTCGGCGTCGGGCGCCTTGTTCAGGTCGGGATGATATTCCCGGGCCAGTCGCCGGTACGCTTTCTTGATTTCTTCCTTTGTCGCGCTTCGGCCTACGCCGAGCACCTCATAGTAATCGCGCTTCTCAGCCATTCCTCACGTCCGAAGGCACGGAACGGATTGCAGTCGGCACAGTATACACCCACGGCGCGCATCCGGCCAAACGCCCCTGCCGCCGCAGTCGGTTTCATCTTGTGTTGGTGAAACGCATGGACACTCTCCTC
>JBBIHX010000241.1:0-3082 GCA_037446815.1 Caldilineae bacterium
GCCGCGAGGAATCTCGCAAACCGAGACCCTTCGCTCCGCTCAGGGTGACAGGCTGCCATTAGCCGCTAGCCATTAGCCGTTAGCCGCCAGCCCACCCCCGTGGGGCAAGTTGTCAACTTGCCCTACACCCACACCGCGGCGGCTTTAGCCCCACGCGGCCCACGCTGCCCGCGCCAGCGCTCGCCTGCGCTGCCGCCGCATGGTATAATGCGCGCGAACAATGGCCTGTACCGAAAGGGGGACACGTCATGCCCAGGACAAAGATCGTTTGCACGTTGGGGCCCGCCACCGACTCGCCGGACGTGCTGCGGGCAATCCTGCAGGCGGGCGCGCGGGTGTTGCGCCTGAACTACTCGCACGGCACCCAGGCCCAGCAGGCCGCCCGCGCCGAGACCGCCCGCGCCATCGCGCGCGAACTCGGCATCCACATCGGCATACTGGCAGACCTCCAGGGGCCGAAGATGCGCATCGGCGACATCGCCGGCGGCAGCATCACCCTGCGCCAGGGTGCGACCGTCGTCCTCACAGCGAAGCCGACGCCCGGCGCCGAGGGCGAAATCCCCTTCGCCGAGCCGCAAGTCCTGGCCGACATCCGTCCGGGCGCGCGCATTCTGCTGGACGATGGCGCGCTGGAACTGCGGGCGGTGCGCGCCGAGGGGGACGAGGTGCAGGCCGAGGTGGTCGTGGGCGGGGAACTGTCCTCGCGCAAGGGCGTTACGCTTCCCGGTACAGAGGTGCGCATGGCGTCGCTGACGGCAAAGGATCGCGACGATGCCCGCGCAGCGGTGGCAGCGGGCGTGGACTTCATCGCCCTGTCGTTCGTGCGTTCGGCGGCGGATGTGCAAGCCCTGCGCGCGCTCCTGCGCTCCCTGGACGCCGAGGACATGCCCATCGTCGCCAAGATTGAGAAGCGCGAGGCGCTCGCCCAATTTCCGGCCATCCTGGACGCCGCCGACGCCATCATGGTGGCGCGGGGCGACCTGGGCGTGGAGATTCCGCCCGAGGATGTGCCCATCCATCAGAAGGCTATCGTGCGGCAGTGCAATGCGGCAGGGAAGCCGGTCATCATCGCCACACAGATGCTCCAGTCCATGATAGAGAACCCGCGCCCAACCCGCGCCGAGGCCAGCGACGTGGCCAACGCGATCCTGGACGGCGCCGACGCGGTCATGCTGTCGGGCGAGACGGCGGTCGGGCGCTATCCGGTGGAGGCGGTGGCGATGATGGGCAAGATCGCGCGGGCCACCGAGGCCCACTTCCCCTACGGCGCGCGCCTGCGGGACGCTGCCGACGTCCGCGCTGCCACCATCACCGACGCCATCAGCCAGGCCACGTGCGAGATCGCCCAGGAGTTGGGCGCCCAGGCCATCATCGCCTCCACGCGCTCCGGCCACACGGCGCGCATGGTGTCCAAGTACCGACCGCAGACGCCCATCCTAGCGCCTACGCCCGACCCCAAAGTGGCCGCGCGCCTGGCGTTGGCATGGGGGGTGGAGCCGCTCCTCGTGCCGCAGTTTGACACCACCGACGAGATGATCGCCCGGGCGGTGGACGCGGCGAAAGGGCGCGGGTTGGTGCGCGCGGGCGACTTGGTGGTCATCACCGCAGGCGTGCCCATCGGCGGCACGGGGCGCACCAACATGCTCAAGGTGCACGTGGTGGAGTAGGGTGCTTCCTATCGGCGTCGGCGCTGCGCGCTGGCAACCGCAAACGTCGCCCCCATGGGCAGGCCAGGTTGCCATATCTGGCGCCAACCGTCTCCGTATCGGACAGCGGTGTAGACCGTGCAACGCCCTGGGACAAGGAGCGATGAACTAGCGTACCAGCAGTACCGGGCACTTGGCGTGTGCGGCTACCTTCTGGCTTTGGCTTCCGACGAGCAGCCCTGCCAGCCTTCCCAGGCCACGGGTGCCCATAACGATGAGATCTACGCCATGCGCATCCGCAACCGCGAGAATCGCCTCGGCCGGTGGCCCCTCCAGCACCTCTGTCGTCAGCGCGCCGGAGATTTCGCCCACCACATCCCGCGCGCGCCCGAGGATTTCGTTCGCTTGCCGCACGCGTTCGGCGATGACTTCCTGGAGGGAGGCATCCCCAAGCCACCTGGGCACTTCCTCAAAAGACACCACGATCCACAGGTCGGCCCCCATGTGTCGGGCTAGGTCGCCCGCGACTCTGGCCGCTTTGTAACCGTGCTCAGATCCGTCTACTCCCACAAGAATCCGCCTGAACATGACACACCTCCCTGCCGCCTCCGCGTCCCATTTCCGACAACTGACGCCCTCACTCCGGCGCGTACAGTGAAGGACTACGTGGCGCGCCTGCACTGCACGGTGGGGGTGCCGCGCAGCTGTCCGTGCGCGTTTGCAGTCGCGGTTTCGTTCCACCCTCTTGGTGGAAGCCCCATCCGCTCCCCTCGCCTCTGTTCAGTGCACCACCTCTAGCCAGCGTGCAGTTTGGCGCGGTCGCCCAGCGCACGCCGCACCATGTCGCGGAAGCGCGCCATCTGCTCCTGGGACGCAAAGCACGTTTTGGGCAGAAACACGCCCCCCTGCCGCGGCAGGAGCAGCAGGAACTCGTGGGGCGTCTCCAGCACTTTGGCGAAGGTATCCCAGCGACCCGAGTGCTCGTTGCGCCCGTGATCCGAATCCACCCGCTGCACGAACCCGTCGTCGGAGAAGGTGTAGAAGATGCGCTCGTTGTTGGCGCGCTGACGGGCGATGATGCGCGCCCCCTGCCGCCGCAGGGAGAACCACAGCACAACCGGAACGAGGATGAATAGCAGGATGGGAGCCTGGGCGAACAGCGCCTGGCCAAAGCCCATGTTGGCGGCATCGCGGATGGCCACGTACATGGCGTAGACGATGGCGGCTGCGGTTAGGGTGAGGATGGCGACGAAGGTGGGCTGGGTGAACAACAGGCGCGTGGTCGCGCGGATGTAGTCGGACAGGTCAAAGCGGAGTTCTACCTCTACGCTTTCGGCTGGCATCGGGCCTCCTCGTGTGCGATGTCCCGCGCAGGGCGAATCCCCGGCGGGGCATGGGTATTGTACCAGCGGCTGCGGCGGGCGTCAATTCGCCGT
>JBBIHX010000242.1:0-3079 GCA_037446815.1 Caldilineae bacterium
GCGCCGATGGCCTACATCCTATGGGATCGCTTCCTGAAACACAACCCCCGCAATCCCCTGTGGCCCGACCGAGACCGTTTTGTCCTGTCCGCGGGACACGCGTCCATGCTCCTCTACTCGCTGCTCCATCTGACCGGCTACGACCTGTCGCTGGAGGACATCCTCAACTTCCGCCAGTGGGGCACCAAGACGCCCGGCCACCCGGAATTCGGCCACACCCCGGGCGTGGAGGCGACGACAGGCCCCCTCGGCCAGGGGATTAGCCACGCGGTGGGAATGGCCATCGCCGAAGCGCACTTGGCCGCGCGTTTCAATCGGCCCGGCTACCCCATCGTGGACCACCACACCTACGTCCTGGCCAGCGACGGCGACCTCATGGAGGGCGTAGCGTCAGAAGCCTGCTCCCTGGCGGGGCATCTGCGGCTCGGAAAACTCATCGTCCTGTACGATGCCAACCGCATCTCCCTAGCCGGTTCCACCGACCTCGCGTTCACCGAAGACGTTGCCAAACGCTTCCGCGCCTACGGCTGGCACGTCCAGCGTGTGGATGACGGCAACGACCTGGCGGCGATAGAGCACGCCCTCCGCAGGGCCAGAGCGCACCGCGCTCGCCCGTCTCTCATCATCGTGCGGACCATCCTGGGATATGGCGCACCCCGTAAGCAGAACACCTTTGAAGCCCATGGCGCGCCCCTCGGCGCCGACGAACTCCGCGCGGCCAAAGAAGCCCTCGGCTGGCCCCTGGAGCCTTTCCACATCCCGCCCGACGCCCTGGCGCGCCTGCGTTCCGCCGTGCTCCGCGGACACGAAGCCGAAACCCGTTGGCAGGCCTTGTTCGCGCGATACGCGAGACGGTACCCGGACCAGGCCGCCGAATTCACCCGTCGCATGGCAGGCGAGTTGCCCCGGGGCTGGGAGGCGGACCTGCCCGTCTTCCCGCCCGACGCCAAGGGCCTGCCGACCCGTAAGGCATCGGAAACCGTGCTCCAGCATCTGGCCACCGCCATTCCCGAACTCGTGGGGGGCTCCGCGGACCTGAACCCGTCCACTTTCACATGGCTCAAGGGCCACGGCGATTTGCAGAGTCCATCGCACAACCCCGAAGACCGACAGGGAGCGGTTGGGGGACCCTGGGGATACGACGGGCGAAACATCCACTTCGGCGTCCGCGAGCATGCCATGGGAGCCATCGCCAACGGCATGGCCCTCCACGGCGGCATCATCCCCTACACCGCCACCTTCGCCGTATTCGCCGACTACATGCGCCCGCCCATGCGCCTCGCGGCCCTGATGGGCATCCGCGTCACCTACGTCTTCACGCACGACAGCATCGCCGTCGGCGAGGATGGGCCAACCCACCAGCCCGTGGAGCAGATCGCCAACCTGCGGGCCGTGCCAAATCTCACGGTCATCCGCCCGGCCGACGCGGCCGAAACCGTGGAGGCCTGGCGCATGGCGCTCCTCAACACCCGCGGCCCAACCGCCCTGTTCCTCACGCGGCAGAATGTACCGACCCTGGATCGCTCGCAGGTGGCACCTGCCGAGGGCCTTCGGCGGGGAGCCTATACCCTCTGGCAGTCACGAGACGGAATCCCCGAGGCCATCCTCATCGGGACGGGATCGGAGACCCATCTGGCCCTCGCCGCCGCACAGCAACTGGCCGACGCGGGAATCCATGTCCGAGTTGTGTCCATGCCCTCATGGGAGTTGTTTGAGCAACAGCCTCAAGCGTACAAGGACGACGTCTTGCCGCCCGCCGTGCGCGCGCGGGTCGCCGTGGAAGCAGGCGTGCCCTTGGGCTGGGAACGGTATGTCGGCGACCGTGGCGCGGTCATCGGCCTGGAGCGATTCGGAGCCAGCGCGCCCGGGCCAATCGTGTACGCCAACCTCGGGTTCACGCCCGAGAACGTGGCGGAGCAGGTGCGCCAAGTGCTTGCGCGGGTTTGAGTTTTCACGTAAGCAAGAACACACCGCGAGAGGCCCAGACTTTGGAATGTTCTCAGCGTTCTCCCTGTCTCTGCGCTGAGAAAAGCAGCCGCAAGATCAGCGTGCGGCCAGTATCGCCGCGCACAGAATCACCGCGCCGCCCACGGCCTGCCACAGGCCAATCGTCTGCCCCAGGAACAGCGTGGACATCGCGATGACGCTGATGGGCTCCACCAGCAGCAGCACGCTGGCCGTGGCCGCCTCGGTGCGGTGCAGGCCCGCGTACATTAGGCTGTAGGGAATCGCCGTGCCGAAGATGGCAATGCCGAGGAAATCGCCCACGGTGCGCGGCGTAACGGCCCGCGGCAGCCCCAAGAAGACCTCCCCTCCCCAGCCGGCTAGCCCCATGACCGCCCCCGCCAGGCTCAGCCAGCCCAACCCGAGCACGAACGACCACATGGTGAGCGCCAGCGGGCGGATTCCCTCCCGCACGCTCCCGCGCCGCCCCAGCACCACCACGCCCGCGTACACCAGGCTATTGGACAACGCGAAGAAGTCTCCCAGACGGATCTCGCCTAGACTTCGGATTGCCCAGAATTCCACCATGATCGCGGCGCCGGCGACGCCGATTACGATGCCGAGACCCCTGCGCCACGTCAGCCGCTCGCCGAGCACGCGCGAACCCAGCAAAGCCACAAACACGGGATAGAGGTACACGAGCAGAATCGCCTTGGCCGGTGGCGTGCCCAGCGATATGGACAGCACGTAGGTGGTGAACGCCGACACCATGAGAAACCCATTCACGGCCACAAGCGCCCACTGGCGAGGTGTCCTCAGCCCCGCATTCCCAGGCGACACCCGCAGCAGAATGAAGGCGAAAACCGCAATGGACACCACCAGGCGCACCACGACCTGCACCAGCACGCCCACCCCGGCCTCGGTGAGCCATGTGATGAACAGCGGAAGTGCGCCGAACGATACGCCGGACAGAACCGTGAGAAACGTCCCTGACCATTCGCGTCGTGCCATGGAGTGCTCCTGTGCATCCCAAGTGAAGCAAGGGGGCAACGGCGAGATTGTAATCGCACAGGCCTCTTGGCACAAATACCCGCGCGCCGCCATTCGGCTCCAAACCGAGCGCTGCAACCGTCAT
>JBBIHX010000243.1:0-2990 GCA_037446815.1 Caldilineae bacterium
CCGCCGAGGCGCGGAGAATGCTGACAATATGCTCTCTGCGGTGTGTTCTTGGTTACCCGCGCGGCGTCAAATCTCCCGCCGCCCCTCCAGCGCCCGCAGGAGCGTGATCTCGTCCGCGTACTCCAAATCGCTCCCCATGGGCAGGCCGCGGGCCAGGCGCGTGGCGCGAACGCCCAGCGGGGCCAGGAGCCGCGCCAGGTACATGGCCGTCGCCTCGCCCTCCATGTTGGGATTTGTCGCCACGATGACCTCGCGCACGCCCCCCTGCCGGATGCGGTCCAGGAGCGGATCAATCTTCAGGTCCTCCGGCCCGACGCCGTCCACCGGCGAAATCACCCCGTGCAGAACATGGTACACGCCGCGAAACTCCCGCGTGCGCTCCACCGCCACCACGTCCAGCGGCTCCTCCACCACGCAGATGAGGCCATGATCCCGCGTCTCGTCGGCGCAGACGGGGCACGGCGACGTTTCGCTGATGTTGTAGCACACCTGGCAGAAGGTGATGCGCTCGCGCAGTTGTTGCAGGGCTTCGGCCAATTGCGCCGCCTGGTCCTTCGGTGCGCGCAGCAGATAGAACGCAAGCCGCGACGCCGTCTTGGGCCCGATGCCGGGCAGGCGACTGAACTCCTCTATGAGCCGTTCTACGGGTTCGGGAAGGACGCGCGAACCCATCCTCACCTCCGAGTCTTCCCACCGCCTTCGCGGGGATGCGACTGCCCGACGCTACATGAGTCCCGGCACGGAAATCCCGCCGGTAACCGCGCCCATCCGCTCGGCGGCCAGCGCGCGGGCCTGCTCCTGCGCGCTCTTGAAGGCCGCGATGATGAGGTCCTGCAACATCTCCACGTCGTCCGGATCCACCGCTTCGGGGTTTATGGTCAGGGACACCAGTTCCTGGTGGCCGTTCATCACGACAGTAACCATCCCGCCGCCGGAGGTGGCCGTTACGGTTTCATCCTTGAGCGATTCCTGAATTCGGACGACTTCCTCTTGCATGCGTTGCAACTGCTGCAACAGGCCGCCCATGCCACCCCCGCCTCCACCGGGGGGCCTCCACCCACCTTTTCCTTTGCTCACGGTGTGTCCTCCTCCACAGATGATAGCGTTTCCGATGATGGCGCTTCCGGCGCGATGGGTTTGACCACCGCGCCCAGGTTGTTTGCCGCGTACTCCACGATGGGGTCCGACGCCTCCGACACGGCGGGAGTGGACGCAGGCTTGGATTGCGCTCCGTACCGCTTGCCCGTGCGCGCCGCCTCCGCTGCCTTCAACTCCTGCGGAGACACCACGACCCCCCGAATCGCGCACCGCGCAACGCCCAGCGCCTCGGCCAGAGCCTTCTCCGCCAGGGATCGCGAGGTGTCCTCGCTCACCTTCTGCCGATGGAACTCGGATGGGAAGCCGATCACCAGCACATCGCCCTCCACGCGCAAGGGCGCTCCGGAACGCAACAGGGCCTGGACCGACAGGGCTTGAGCCCGCGGAGTGCAATTGCGCAGGCCATCCACGAACGCATCCCACCGCTGGTACACGGCGTCCAGGTTCACAATCCCGCCGGCGGCGGCAGGAGCAGCGGGCGCGGCGGCGGTGGGTGCTGGCGCGGTCGTCTGTTCCACTTTGGGCTGCTGAGCCGCGACCTGGGGCTTGGGGTGCTCCTTCGGCGCTGCCGATTTGGCGGGAGTGGGCGTCGCCGGCTTCGGCTGGGGCGCGGCCTGCGCCACCTGCGCGGGGGCGGCCTCGGGCTTCACGATGGCCTCGGTCAGCGCCAGTTCCAGCGGCAACTGGGGCAGGATGTTGCCCTTGACCTCCAGGCTCGCCTGGGTGAGCAAGCGCGACAGTCGCAGCAAGTCCTCCACCCGCAGCGCGTCGGCCTGGGCGCGCATGCGGCCCTCGGTCTGCTCGCCCGCCGCCATCAGCGAGGGGGCGTTGCCCGCTTTCACCTGCAGCAAGTCCCGCACGTAGTCCAGCAGTTCGGCGGTCAACTGGCGCGGGTCCAGCCCCTGATCCACCAACTGCCCCACGATGCCCAGCGCCCCCTTCAGGTCCACCTGTATCACGCGGTCCATCAGGTCGGCCAGCGGCTCCACGGCCACAGCGCCCAGCATCGCCTGCACCAGGTCGCGGGTGATGGCGTCGCTCCCGTAGGCCGACAGTTGGTCCAGCAGCGAGATGGCATCGCGCATGCTGCCGGTGGCGCTCCGCGCGATGAGTTCCAGCGCGTCATCCTCGGCGTTGATGCCCTCGGCGTCGGCGATGAGGCGCAGCCGCTGGGTGATGAGGCCCACGGGAATGCGGCGGAAATCAAACCGCTGGCAGCGCGAGATGATGGTGGGCGGCAACTTGTGCACCTCGGTCGTGGCCAGGACGAAGATGACGTGGGCGGGCGGCTCCTCCAGCGTCTTGAGCAGGGCGTTGAACGCTTCGGGCGTGAGCATGTGCACTTCGTCAATGATGTAGACCTTGTAGCGGGCCACGTTGGGCGAGAAGTTCACCTGCTCGCGCAGGGTGCGCACCTCGTCAATGCCGCGGTTGGACGCGCCGTCAATCTCAATCAGGTCCAGCAGCCGCCCTTCGTTTAGCGCCTGGCACACGTCGCACCGATTGCACGGCTTGGGGCCGTCCTTGGCAGTGCAGTTCACGGCCTTGGCGAGCAGGCGAGCCATGGTCGTCTTGCCCGTGCCGCGCGGGCCTGCGAACAGGTAGGCGTGGGCGATGCGGCCGTGGGCCAGCGCGCTGGTCAGCGTGCGCACCACGTGCTCCTGCCCCACCACTTCGTCAAAGGTCTGGGAGCGCCATTTGCGGTACAGTGCTTGCGCCACGTTCTTCCTCCGGCGCGTAGTGTAGCATCGGTGCGGGATTTGCGCAAGACGGGAGGGGCGACACCATCGCGTAGGGGCAACCGGCCGGTCGCCCCGGCATGCTACATGCGCAATGATCATTCTCAGCGGCGAAGCCGCGAAGAATCTCGCCCCTCACCCCAGCCCTCTCCC
>JBBIHX010000244.1:0-2989 GCA_037446815.1 Caldilineae bacterium
CGCGGCTTCGCCGCTCAGAATGACGGTAGATGCTAACAGACTTTGGAACCGACTCCCCTCGCATGTTGTGCGTTCTCCGAATCGGTCGCGGGCCAGTGCTGCAACCGCAGTTGTCATTCTGAGGAGCGACGAAGAATCTTGCTCCGCAGTAATGCGGAGTTGCGCAACGCCGGGAGATTCCTCGCTTCGCTCGGAATGACAAGGTAAGGCTGTGGTTGTAGTGCTAGTACGCCCCCCGCGCGAAAATCACCTGCGGAATCGTCCGCAAGAGAATCTTGAAGTCCAAGAAGAGCGACCAGTTTTCAATGTAGTACAAATCCAAGAGCACCATCTCGTCAAATGTGAGGTCGCTGCGGCCGCTGACCTGCCAGAGGCCCGTGAGGCCCGGGGCCACGGCCAGCCGGCGGCGATGCCAATCCTGGTACTGGGCCACCTCGCGCGGCAGCGGCGGGCGCGGCCCCACCAGGCTCATGTCGCCCTTGAGCACGTTGTACAACTGGGGCAGTTCGTCAACGCTGGTGCGTCGCAGGATGCGCCCCACGCGCGTGATGCGCGGGTCGTCCTTTATCTTGAACAGCGGCCCCGAGGCCTCGTTCTGCGCCTGAAGCGACTCCAGCCGCTCTTCCGCATCCTTGTACATGGTGCGGAATTTGTACAGCGTGAACCGCGACTCGCCGCGGCCCACCCGCTCCTGGCGGAACAGAATCGGCCCAGGCGAATCCAGCCGTATGGCCAGGGCGGCCAGGGCCATGAAGGGCGCCGTGATGACCAGCACAACGGCGGCCCCGACTACGTCCAACATCCGCTTGGCGATCTGCCCGGAGGTGCTGATGCGCGGCTCCTGCACGGACAACAGGGGCAGGCCGTTGAGGTTGTCCATGTCCAGCCGCCGCACCGACATTTGGAACAGGTCGGGCACGATGCGGGCGCGGATGTCGGAGCGCGCGCACTCGTTGACGATGCGCAGGATTTTGCGGTGGTACATCCACGGCAGCGTTACGATGACCTCGTCCACGTTGCCCGCGGCCAGAATCCGCGCGAGGTCGTCCACCGTCCCCAGGCCGGAGAATCGGCCCACGGCCCCATTGGCCTTCTTCGGGTCGTCGTCCACGTACCCCACGATGCGGTAGCCCAGTTCGGGCTGGGCGACGATGTTGCGCATCAGCATTCTGCCCGTTTCGCCCGCGCCCACCACCAGTACCCGATCCACGCCGATGCCTCGCCTGCGCAGGGCGTTGAGAATCCAGTTGCGCACCGCTCGCCCCAACCCCAGCACCAGCACCACCGCGACCGCCGCGTACAGGAAAATCAAGCGGGAATACAGGGGCGACCCCGAGACGAAGAAGAACACGATGAGCAGAATCACCCCGTTGGTCGTGCCGTTGAGAATCGCGTACACCTCGTCCAGCCAGGGGCGACCGCGGCGCACCTCGTACACGCGCTCCAGGAGGAAGGTCAGCAACAGCACGCCCGTGAACAGCGCCGCAATGGGGATGAACGTCCGGTAAGGCACGTAGTACTCGTCAATGACCGGGCGCGGCCACTCCAACTGATACCGGACGAAGTAGGCCAGCGCGAACGCCACGTTGATGAGCAGGATGTCGCCCACGGCCGTGAGCAACCCCACCAGCCGCCGATATCGCCTAGACATGGTGCCTCTCCGATAGCACGCTGTCGTATGCTCGCACGGTGGCCGCCGCCGTTCGCTCCCAGGTGAACTGGGCCGCGCGGCGAAGTCCCCGCTCGCGCAGCCCATCGGCCAGGGCGCGGTTCCGGAGGATGGCCGCCATGGCCTCGGCGAGGGCCGACACGTCGTCGGGCACCACCGTCAGCCCCGCGTCGCCCACCACCTCGGGCAGCGACGCGCGATCCGACACTACGACGGGCGTCCCGCAAGCCATCGCCTCCAGCGGCCCCAGGCCAAACCCCTCGTACAGCGACGGATACACGAAAACCCCCGCCCCATTATACCACAAAGGCAGTTCCTGTCGCGGCACGAAGCCGGGGAAAATCACGTCGGACGCCAGGCCCAGCCGCTCCACCGCTGCGAAGATGGGCTCGTACATCCAACCCTTGCCCCCCGCCAGGACGAGTTTGTGCGGAAGGCCCTGCCGCTTCAGGAGCGCGAACGCCTCCACCAGGCGCACTACGTTCTTGCGCGGCTCCAGCGTGCCCACGAACAGGATGTACTGCGAGGGTAGGCCCTTGGCGGCGCGGAATGTCTCCACCTCAACGGCGGGCGCGGGGCGGAAGATGGCGTCCACGCCGCAGTAGGCCAGGTGAATCTTGTCGCGCGGCACGCCCCACAGGCGGTGCAGGTCGTTCGCCGTGTTCTGGGAGATGGCGATGACCGCGCGGGCCTTGCGTACCGAGCGCCGCGTCATGGTGGTCAGGTACCACCGATTGAACGGGCGAAAACTCTCGGGAAACAGCGCAAAGGAAACGTCGTACACGGTTACCACCGAAGGCACCCGCGATAGGGCCGGCGTAACGAAGGCCATGGCGTGGAGCAAATCAATGCGGCGCCGCGCCAGTTCCACCGGCAGGCACGCCTGCTCCCAGAGGATGCGCACGGGCGGGCGGGCCGTGGGCAGGCGCGAAGACACAATCTCCAGGCCATCCGCCTGGAAGGCCCTGTCGGCCACAAAGGCCACGTACCGATGCGCACCTACGCGCGGGAGATGAAGAAGGGTCTGATGAATGTAGTGCGCGATGCCTGCCCCGCGATAACTGTCGGACAGGGACAAGAGTTGAGCGTTCAGGCCGATTCGCACAGGCGCTGCCCCACCTCCGGATGCCCTCTTGGGATGCGATGTGTGCCCGCATTATAGCCGCGCGCCGCCCAGGGCACAAACGGGCGCGTTCCACGACAACGCGCGACGCCCCTCGCAGACCCAGCGCACGTTCCCCTGGAACCGAGGCCCTTGCCCTGCCCGAGTCGGTTCCAAAGTCTGTTGGCATCTACCGTCATTCTGAGCGGCGAAGCCGC
>JBBIHX010000245.1:0-2927 GCA_037446815.1 Caldilineae bacterium
GCGAAGAATCTCGCCCCTCACCCCAGCCCTCTCCCAGCGGGCGAGGGAGCGACACCCTCACCCCCGCCTCCGGCATCTCCGTCTCCGCCGCGGAGAGGGGGAACGAGCGGGGTGAGGTCTGTTGGCCTTTCCCCAGACCTATCTGTGCAATCCGTGTTATCCGTGGATCCAACCCTGGAGATGCTCCGCCTTCGGCTCAGCATGACAGAGCGGGGAGGCGGCGTGCGGGGCAGACCAACACAAGATGAAACCGAGTCACTCGGGCGATTCGGTTGGACTTCCTCGCCGCATGTGGTACACTACACCCCAGCACCCACTAGGATTCAGGAGGGCCTATGATCCGAGCACTCTACCGCGCCCGTGACGGCCGCCTGCGCACCGACGTGCGGCCCGAGGAGTTCGCCGCGCTGCTCGCCAAGCCCGACGGGCTGCTCTGGGTGGACTTCGTCGGCGAAGGTCCCGAGACCTGCGAGCACATCCTGCGCGGCGTATTTGGCTTTGACCCGTTGGCCGTGGACGACGCCCTGCAGGAGTCGCACGTGCCCAAACTGGACGACTGGGGCCCGTACCTGTACGTCGTCCTGCACGCCGTGGCGTTTGACACCGACGGCGGCGAGCACGTGGACACGCTGGAGGTGGACCTCTTCCTAGGGCACAACTACCTGGTTACGCACCGCGACACGCCGGTGCCGGCCATGGATCGGGTCTGGACATCGTGTCAGCGGGAGGAGCGCCACACGTCGCGGGGCCCATCGTACCTGGCCTACCGCATCGCGGACGAGATTGTGGCGGGCTATATGCCCGTGTTTGAGGAGATTGACCTGGCCATAGACCACATTGAAGACCAGGTGCTGGGCGGGGCCTTGCGGACGGCCACGCTGGAGCGGCTGCTGGCGCTCAAGCGGGCGCTCCTGAATCTGCGGCGCATCATTGCCCCGCAGCGCGAGGTGCTGAACAAACTGGCTCGCGACGACTACGAGGTGGTGGACGCGCGCGGACGGCTATATTTCCGCGACGTGTACGATCACCTGGTGCGCCTGCACGACATCAACGAGTCCATGCGCGACCTTGTTTCCGGCGTCCTGGACACGTACCTCTCCGTCGTGAACAACCGCCTCAACGACGTGATGAAGACCCTGACGCTGATTACGACGCTGTTCATGCCCATCTCGTTCATCGCCAGTTTCTTCGGCATGAACTTCTTCGGCCCTGTGGATGTGGGGCTCGCTCCGTGGACGGACCGTCCTGCGCTGTTGCTGACCCTGCTGCTGATGGTTGCTCTGCCCGCCGCGATGTACGTGTGGATGCGGCGGCGATTGCTGGGGTGATGCGTCCGCGCGCCCTATCGCCCAACGACGGAGATGAGAGCCGCAACGCCGAATCCCGCGATGAGGATGCCGGAAACGCGGTTCACCCACCTCATGAGCGGGGCCGACACTCGGTCGCGTAGGAGGGCCACGCCGCTGCTGAGCGCAGTCCACCACGCAGCCGAGCCGAGGAATACCCCCGCCACCAGCGCGGCCGCCCGCTCGGGGCTTCTATCGCCGCCAGCCAGACCCAGCCCGGCGAAGGCAGCCGCAAACGCCAGGATGGTTATCGGATTGGTGAGCGTGAGGCCCAACGTGGAGGTGTACGCTCCGATGAGGCCGCCGGCATGGGACGGGGTGGCGCCCGGCGCGGGTCGCGTCAGAAACGCCCGCGCGCCAAGATACAGCAGCAACAAGCCGCCGATGAGCCGCAATGCGTCCTGGTGATGGATGAGGAAGCCGGAAACGGCGTTCAGGCCGAACGCCGCCACGCTGCCGTAGATGGCGTCGGCGGTCGCGGCCCCAAGCCCCGACGCCAGGCCCACCCAGCGCCCATGGGCCAGCGTGCGGCGGATGCACAGCAACCCGATGGGCCCCACAGGCGCGGCGATGGAGAAGCCCAGCGCGAACCCCTGCGCGAGCACCACGAGCGTGGCCACGGATCGGCCCGGAATCAGGCCCGCGGCTTCACGCCCTGGGCCGAGAGCATCTCCAGCAACAAGCGCACCGCGCCGACAACAATCGGCTCGCAGCGCTTGTCCACGTCGGGCAGGCTGTCGCGGATGGCCTGGCACTGGGTGTAGCCCGCCAGCGCGCGGAACCGCTCGCGGTACTCGCGGGCCAGCGCCTGCACCGCGTCGTCGCTCTCGTCAACCGACACGCGGCCCAGGAGCGCGCCGAGGATCATCAGGCCGCCGCTCAGCAGGCCGCACATCTCCTCGTAGCAGCAGCCGCCACCCCCGGCCAGCGGGCACGCGGCGCGAATCAGGATTTCGGGGGCCTTGCCAAAGTAGTAGTCGCCCACGGCGATCACGATGGTCTCGGATCAGTGATGGCACGAGAGGAAAACTCGGCGGGCATGTTCCACTGCGGTGTCCACGTTGTTCGTCATCTTGCCTCCAAGGGTTGCCCGGATGGGGTACTGGCGACAGTATGGCACAGGCGCGGCGTCCTGTCAAAGAGCGGGGGAGGCATCCACGAATGGCAGTAACGTGCGACGCACCTCGGAGGTGCGCCGCACGTTGTCTTCATCTGTCTGCCCTCACCCCAGCCCTCTCCCGTACGGCGGGCGAGGGCGTATCGCCTTCGGCCCAGCATGACAGGGCACATGGAAGGGCTGCGCGTGGGCCGTTACTGTCATTCTGAGCGGCGAAGCCGCGAAGAATCTCCCGCCCTCACCCCAGCCCTCTCCCAGCGGGCGAGGGCGTATCGCCTTCGGCCCAGCATGACAGGGCACATGGAAGGGCTGCGCGTGGGCCGTTACTGTCATTCTGAGCGGCGAAGCCGCGAAGAATCTCCCGCCCTCACCCCAGCCCTCTGCCGAAGGGCGAGAGGGTATCGCCTTCGGCTTGGGCAGCCCAAAACAAGAGGGAACCCGGTTGGAACCCGCCGACCTTGCCA
>JBBIHX010000246.1:0-2787 GCA_037446815.1 Caldilineae bacterium
TCCCTCGCCCGCAGCAATCTGTCATTCTGAGCGGCGAAGCCGCGAAGAATCTCGCGCACCGATACCCGTCGCTCCGCTCAGGGTGACAGGACGGACCGGCATTCCCCCAAGGGCTTCTCCCCTCAGCGCGCCGCCCTGCTCCCTCGCCCGCACGGGAGAGGGCTGGGGTGAGGGCCACGCCCCCTCGCCCTTCGGGAGAGGGCTGGGGTGAGGGCCACGCCCACGCCGACATTGCTTCCGTCGTTCCGCGCCCCCGCTATGCCGGTCGCCAACAACGTTGGGGCCGCGTTGCGCCCCTTGATAGGGCACGTCGCCGTCTCAGCGCCGAACCTTGGCGGGGAGGATGTACGGGTACTCGCGGCCCAACGCCAACCGCATGGCCCGATCCACCTTGCGGAACGCCAGGTACAACCGCCAGATCATCGCATCCTCGCGGTAGTACGCGCCGACCTCCTTCACCGTGAGCGGCTGGACCTGCGCCCCGCCATCCCACGCCGCGAAGAACGCGTTGACCGCGTCGGTTACCGCCGGAACCCACTCATCCCGCTGCTCCTTGTAGAAGTTCGCCACCAGGTCAACCGCCACCTTGCGGAAGTCGTAGTACCGCGTCATCACATCTTCCAGGAACAGCAGGCGGAGAATCCAGACGAGAAACGACGGGGCGCTGCGCAGGAAAATCTCGGGGTTCAGTTGCTCCACGCCGTTGCGGCGCATCATGGGCGAACTGGTGTCAAAGTAGGCCAACTCAAGGGGGTCGGGCAGGCGCGGCTCGCGGGCGTCAAACCCCACAATCGCCCAGTTGGATATCTGAATATCCAGGCCCAGTTCCAGTTCCCCGCGGTGCTGGCGGTTGAAGTCAAAGACCTTCTTGGACTCGGCCAGCACCGCTTGCACCAGCCGCCTCACATCGTCCAGCGGGAGCGCCTGCATCGCGCGGTGGCCGATGGCTTCGGGGGGCAGTTTCTGCTGCGCGATGTACACCACCACCCGCCCACTGCGCCGGTCCACGAACCATACCGCCGTATCGGGCACCACCCGCAGGCCAACGCGCCCCAGCGTCTCCACGTAATCCTGATGCAGCGCCACGTATGCCTGGGCCTCTTCCTCCATGCGGAACATGGGCAGGCGCTTGTACGCGATCTGCCGTTGGCTCTCGGTGCCGATCTCCAGCGTGGTGCTGATTTCCCCGTAGCCCAGCACCTTGGCGGGGATGGCGCTGCGCTCGGGGTAGCGCGGGTCCAGGCCCGCTTCAAACGCTCGGAGCAGGTCCAGGTCAATGTCCAGGCTTGTCATGGCCGCCCTCCCTGGAGAAACGCTTCCACACCCGACAGGGCCGCGTCCACGCGCTGGAGAATCTCCTCGGCCAGCGGGCGGTCTATGATGAGCGGCGGCAGAAACTGGGCCACCCGCGTGTCGTTGTAGGCGTACACACACAGCAGGCCGGCGTCGTAAGCAGCCTTGGAGAAGATCGGCCCGCAGTACGGGTTCACCATCTCAATCCCCATCATCATGCCCAACTGGCGCAGGCGCACCAGCACGGCGGGATGCCTCTTGCGGAGCCGCGCGAATCCCTCGGCGAACACGGCGGCCATATCCTGTACATGGCGCAGGAATGCGGGGTCGGAACTGATTTCCAGCACCTTGAGCGCCACCGGACAGCCCACCTCCGCCCCGCCAAAGGTGGAGATGTGGATGAACGGGTCGGCATGGAACACGCTCTCCAACTCCTCGCGGAAGCAGGTGGCCGCCATGGGGTAGATGCCGCCGGACAGGCCCTTGCCGATGACCATGATGTCCGGCTCCACCCCGAAGTGCTGGATGCCCCAGAGGTTCCCCGTGCGGCCCAACCCCGTCTGAATCTCGTCCACGATGAGGAGCGCGCCCGCCCGATCGCACAAGGCGCGGACCTGGGCAAAGTAGTCCCTATCGGCGATGGGCATGCCGGAGGTGGCGGGAACGGTTTCAAAGATCACCGCCGCCGTCTCATCGTTCACGGCTTGCTCCAGGGCGGCGATGTCGTTGAACGGGACCTGGGAGAAGCCGGGCGGCATGGGGCCGAAGGGCGCGCGGTACTTCTCGTCGCCCGCGGCCAGGGCCAGGCCGGTATGTCCGTGGTAGCCGCCCTTGGCCGAGACGATATTCGGGCGGCGCGTGTATCCGCGCGCGACTTTGATGGCCAGGTCCACCGCTTCCCCGCCGCCGACGGCGAAGACCGTGTACGGCAGATTTCCCGGGGCCAATTCTGCCAGGCGTTGGGCCAGCGCCGCCCGCTGCTCGCTGATGAGGTGATGGTTGCCGATGTCCAGTTCGCGCAGGCTTCGCTCCAGGGCGGCGATGATGTCGGGGTTGCGGTGGCCCAGGTTGAACACCCCGCCGTTGCAGTGGCAATCAATGAGCCGCTTCTCGCCCGACAGGTCCCAGAGGTAGGGCCCTTCGCGCTTGCCCAGGGCAAAGTCAATGCCGGCCTCGCGGAAGAAGCGGACCTTGCCCGAAGAGACGTGCCGCGCGAAGAGGTCCATCACCTCGGCCTTGCTCCGCGCCCCCACCAGACCACGAGTCTCATCCATGGCGTTCCCTCCTTTGCCGGTGTGCCTAGGACCGAATGCGCAGACGTACCGCACTGCCGAGACGCGGAGACCGCGGTGGGAATCCACGGCACCCTGCTGCAGTCTCGGCGCGCTTGCGGCGAAGGCGCATTCCCTGTGCGCCTATCGCTGCTTGCCGAGGTGCCATCGGCAAGCCGAGGAATTCTAGCCAAAGCCCGCGCCCCCCGTCAAGTCGTGAAAA
>JBBIHX010000247.1:0-2622 GCA_037446815.1 Caldilineae bacterium
GTGTCGCTGCGCGTCAGTATACATTACAAGGCCAGGCGCTGGCAAACGCCACCCGACGGCGATTCGGTTGGGGGATGGCAACCGCGAATAACACGAATTCACGCGAATAGGTAACGTGCGACGCACTTCCGAAGTGCGTCGCACGTTATCCCCAACTCTGTCATGCTGAGCCGAAGGCGAAGCATCTCGGGCAGCCAGATTCTTCGCGGCTTCGCTGCTCAGAATGACGGTAGATGCCAACAGACCTTGGAACCGAATCCACAACCCGAGTCGGTTTCATCTTGTGTTGGTGAAACGCAAGGGCACTCTCCTCGTGTGTCGTTGCGAGCGAAGCGAAGCAACCTCACGCCCCAGAGATTGCTTCGGGCGCTCCGCGCCCTCGCAATGACAAATACCAACAGACCTTGGAACCGAATCCACAACCCAGCGGCGTTGCTCAGCCGGCACAAGTGTGGTATCATAGCGCCCAACGACGACCGAATCGCAGGAGGAACGCCATGGGCGATTTGCACGCGCAGGTGCTGCCCGCGTCGGACCTGGTGGCCTATCAGGACGGCGCGGTGGTCAGCCGCGAAATCGTGAGCCAGAAGACAGGCACCGTAACGCTGTTCGCCTTTGACGAGGGGCAGGGACTGAGCGAGCACACCGCGCCGTTTGACGCGCTGGTGCTCGTCCTGGACGGCGAGGCGGAAATCACCATTGCAGGGACGCCGTTCCGGGTGCGGGCAGGCGAGATGATTCTCATGCCCGCGCACAAGCCCCATGCGCTGAAGGCCGTCCGGCGATTCAAGATGATGCTGGTGATGATTCGGGCCTAGATGCGACAGGGCCGCTCAGACGACCGTCTCAAGGAGGCTACAATGAAACTGGTACGGTACTGCCCCGCGAAAAGCCGCAAATGCGGCAGGCTTGGCCTGCTGGTGGAGCGCCCCGACGGGCCTTACGTGCTGGACGTGGCGCGGGCCCGCGTATGGGTGTCGCCCGGCAGCCGGTTCGCGCCGATTCCAAACGACATCCACTCGCTCCTGCGTTCGTGGGACAAGGCCCTGGACATGTTGCGCGGGGTGCAGGACGCCGCCCTGCGTCGCTGGGATGCGCTGCCGTTCGGCGTGGCCATGCCGCTGAGTAGCGTGCGCCTGGAAGCCCCCATCGCCCGACCGGGCAAGATCATCTGCGTCGGCCTGAACTTCCGCAAGCACCTGGTGGAGGCGCGGGGGCCGAACGCCACGCCTCCCCCCAAACCCTACGGCTTCCTCAAGGCCCCTTCGTCGGTCATCGGCCCCGACGACCCTATCCTCGTGCCCCCGTGGACAACGAAACTGGACTACGAGGTGGAACTTGCCGCGGTCATCGGGATGGGCGGCGCCAATATCCCGCGCGAACAAGCCTTGCGCCACGTCGCGGGGTACGTCATCCTCAACGACGTGAGCGCCCGCGACGTGCAGGCCGAAGAGCACGCGCTGGGCTTTCTCACCCTCGGCAAGAGTTTCCCCACATCCTGCCCCATGGGGCCGTACCTGCTCACGGCGGACGAACTGCCCGACCCGCACGTGCTGGAGATGGAGTCGCGCGTCAACGGGGAGGTGCGCCAGCATGGCCACACCAGCGACCTCATCCACGACTTCCCCGCAATCATCGCCTACTGGTCGCGCATGGGGCTGGAGCCGGGGGACGTGATCGCATCGGGCACGCCGGCGGGCGTCGCGTTGGGGCGGGAGCCCGACACCTCCTGGTACCTGAAGCCTGGCGATGTGGTAGAGGCTAGCATAGAACGCTTGGGGACGCTCCGCAATCCCGTCGCTGCGGGTTAGCGCGTGTTCGGCAGATGCAGCGCGCTACCGCACGCGCCAGCGCACCGACGTTTTGTGAACGGCCACCGGCCACAAGCGGTCGGCCAGGGTGTGCAGGATATCCGCCAGACACTCCCCTGCAATCCACGCGCCTGCCTGGGCGGGCTTGTGGATAATCCAGAGGATGAGCGATAGCAGCAGATGGCTCCACCCCTTGGGCGTGCCGAAGATGATCCAACGCCCAATGGTGTTGATGAGCGTGAACACGAGGAGAATGTATCCGAGGCGCAGCAGCGTGCCGATGACAGGCTGGTGCGATAGGCCGCGGTGGCGCGTCTGCTTGGCGTAGGGGTACCAGAAGGCGACGAACGCCAGGTACAGCGGCAGGCCGATGACGGGCCAGCGGCGGATTCGCGCCTCGGTCCGCGTGATGTGGTCCTGATCCAGATCGGGGTCCGCGAAGTAGGTGCCGAACAGCATCCCCGCCACCGCGTACCCCGTGATTTCCAGCGCCATCCGGACGTCGGACGTGGCGTGCCAGGTGAGGGCAAAGGCGGTCGGCGCGCCGAGCAGGATCGCGGCCTCGTTGATGCGCTGATGGAGTTTCCCCGAGGGCATCGTTTCCTCCGATGGCGTGCTGGACCGATGGCTACTGGAGCGCATTTTCTCCCGCCGCGCCCGAATGTCAAATCACAATGCCTGCGCTCTTGCGTCTTGGCCGATCAAGGGGCTCGGTTCCACCTTGTGTTGGTCTGTCCCGCGCGCCGCCTCCCCGCCCTGTCATGCTGAGCCGAAGGCGGTACGCCCTCGCCCTTCGGGAGAGGGCTGGGGT
>JBBIHX010000248.1:0-2621 GCA_037446815.1 Caldilineae bacterium
GGCTGCGCTCGCGATGACGGACAGGGGGCGCGCCCCGGTCCGCCATCGCGAGATGGGGTCGACTCGCGCCTACAGGATGCTCGCGCCCAACGCCACGAGGCCCACCGCCCAGCAGTAGATGGCGAAGGGCCACAGCCTGCGCCTTCGGACGAAGCCCAGCAGGAAGTGAATGGCCAGGTAGCCGGAAATGGCCGCGCTGGCGAACCCCAGCGCCAGCGGCAACAGCGCCGTGTCCTCGGGCCCGCGGATGGCGTGCGCCACCTGCGTCAGCCCAGCCCCCAGGATGATGGGCACCGACAGCAGGAAGGAGAATCGCGCCGCCATCTCGCGGGTCAGGCCCCGGAACACGCCGGCCGCGATGGTCAGCCCGCTGCGCGAAAGGCCGGGACAGATGGCCGCTGCCTGCGCCAGGCCGATGACCAGCGCATCGGGCAGGCGCACCACGGTGCGCTTGCTGCGTCGGGGGTACACAACCTCGCTCGCCGCCAGGATCGCGCCCGTGGCGATGAGGAACCCGCCCACCGCCGCCGGCGCCGAGAACAGACCCTCAAAGAAATCCTGCAGAAGGAAGCCAACGACCGCGGCGGGAATCGTCCCCAGGATGATGAGCCACGCCATCCACGCCTGCGGCGTATCCACGCGCCTGCGCCGCACGCTGTCCACCCACGCGCGGATCATGCCCCACAGGTCCTCCCAGAAATACACCACAACCGCCAGGAGCGTGCCCCAGTGCACCAGCGTGTCGTACAGCAGCCCAGGCTCGCCCCATCCCAGCGCCTGGGGAATCAGCACCAGGTGGCCGGAACTGCTCACGGGCAGGAACTCCGTCAGCCCTTGCACGATGCCCAAAATGACGGCCTGCAATGAGTTCATCCTCATCTCCCCTCAACAGATGATGACACCGCCGAGGCGCGATCCATCGGGGCTATCTGCCGCCCTTGCCTTCGGGGTGGTTTCTTCGGCGAGCCTGCTGCTTGCTCCCACGGAGGGCGCGGTTTCGGGCGCGCACCTGTTCGTCGGGAACGCGAAACTCGGCGAGGAATTGCTCTTTGAACGCCAAGAACGTGTCCTCGGCGATGGCCTTGCGAATGTCGCGCATCAGTTGGAGCAAGAAGTGCACGTTATGGATGGTGGCCAGGTGCAGGCCGAGAATCTCGTCGCTCATGACCAGATGGCGCATGTACGCGCGGGAGAAGTGCTGGCAGGTGTAGCAGGTACAGCCTTCCTCAATGGGCCGGGGGTCGCGGGTGTACTGCGCGTTGCGCAGGTTGAGGCGACCCGTGCGGGTGAAGACGGCGCCGTTCCGCGCCAAGCGCGTGGGCAGCACGCAGTCAAACATATCCACGCCCCGCGCCACGGCCTCCAGCACATCCTCCGGCGCGCCGACGCCCATTAGGTAGCGGGGCTTGTGCCGGGGCAGGTGCGGCTCCAGGAGTTCCAGCGTCCGGTACATGTCCTGCTTGCTCTCGCCCACGCTGAGGCCGCCAATGGCGATGCCCGGGAAATCCAGGCCCGCGATGAACTCCGCGCTCTGGCGCCGCAAGTCTGGGAAGATGCCCCCTTGCACGATGCCGAAGAGCGCCTGGTCGGGGCGGGTGTGGGCCTCTCGGCAGCGCTCGGCCCAGCGGTGGGTGCGCTCCATGGCCGCCCGACTGTAGGCGTAGTCGGTGGGCGTGGCGCACTCATCAAAGCACATGATGATGTCGGCTCCCAACTGCTCCTGAATGCGCATCACCTTCTCCGGCGTGAAGATGTGCTCGGAGCCGTCCACGTGCGAGCGGAACACGACGCCGTCCTCGGTAACTTTGCGCAGGCCTTCCATGCTGAAGACCTGGAACCCGCCGCTGTCGGTGAGGATGGGGCCACGCCAGCCCATGAATCGGTGCAGCCCGCCCAACTCGGCCACGATGTCCGGCCCGGGGCGCAGGTACAGGTGATAGGTGTTCGCCAGAATCAGCGTCGCGCCCAGGCATTCCAGGTCGCGGGGCGCCAGCGTCTTCACGGTGGCCTGGGTGCCCACGGGCGCGAAGACCGGCGTGGGGATGTCGCCGTGGGGCGTGTGCATCATGCCCAGCCGCGCGGCGGTCTGTGTGCATTCGTGTTGGAGTTCAAAGAGGAACTGCATTCTGCCTTTAGCCTCTGGCCGTTCGCCTTGGGCGCCGGCGTGCTGCCCTGGACGGTGGGCACGTTCCCTGACCGTTGCGGGCAGTCGGCCGATGCCAACGGCTGCTTGCGGCGATTATATCACAACGCGCCATCGGCGCGAAACGCGCCGGGGCCCGAATTCGGTTCCAAACTGTGTTGGTCAAGTTCACGCGAATTCGCGTCGCGCACAATGCCGCAAGACGCGAAGCAGCCTCGGAGGAGTGCAACCGCCAATAACGCGAATCCACGCGAACAGGGTTGGGGTGCATCCACGGATGGCACGGATTGCGGGGATTGGGGAGAGTAGGGGCGACCGATCGGTCGCCCCTACGCGATGGCGCCCCGCATTCGGTTCCAGCGTCTGCGGGTGGCTGTCATTGCGAGGGCGTGGAGCGCCCGAAGCAATCCCCGGGGCGTGAGGTTGATTATATGAGAGCGCTGCACCTCCCGAGTATAATGGGGTTGCAAAAGGCCAA
>JBBIHX010000249.1:0-2594 GCA_037446815.1 Caldilineae bacterium
GGCGCTCCGCGCCCTCGCAATGACAAATACCAACAGACTTTGGAACCGAATCCGCCAGCGCCCGCGGTTGCGCCGCCGGCAATGTGGGCTATAATACACTCGCGCGAGAGGAGAAGCGGTTCCAGCAAGCGAGTCTGCAAGAACTCGGGCCAAGTCGTCCCGAAGGAGGGTCTGAGATGAAAAGGTTACCGGTGCTGATGATTCTCACTGTAGTAGCGCTATTGGTTGCGGGGTGCGGCTTGCTGCCGAGCCAGCAAGCGCCCGCCCAGCCGACGACAATCCCGGCCCAGCCCACGCAGCCTACCGTGGGCGGCGACACCCTGCCCACAGCCGTGATTCCCACGCCGGGCGCGGAGGTGGGCACCGTCGCCGCGCGGGTCAACGGCCAGGACATCCCCATGGCCGTATTCCAGAAGCAGTTCTTCCAGTTCAAGGTCGCGCTGACGGACCAGAACGTGGACCTCACCACGGACGAGGGCAAGGCCGCGCTGGCCCAGGTGCGGACGCAGGTGCTCAACTCGCTGATTGAGTTGGCGCTCATCCAGCAGGCCGCGGCGCGCATGGGCATCTCCATCTCCGACGAGCAACTGGAGGCGCGCGTTCAGGAGACGGTCGCATCCGGCGGGGGCGAGGAAAAATTCCAGGAGTGGCTTGCCGAAAGCGGCATCACGCCCGAAGAGTTCCGCGAGCAACTCCGCGCCGAACTGTTGACCGAGATGGTCATCCAGCAGGTAACCGGCTCGGTGCCGGAGAAGGCCGAGCAGGTGCACGCGCGACACATCCTGTTGAGCACCGAACAGGCGGCCCAAGAAGCCCTGCGCCGAGTCCAGGCGGGCGAGGATTTCGCCAAGGTGGCCCGCGAGATGTCGCAGGACGACATCACCCGCGCCGATGGTGGCGATTTGGGGTTCTTCCCCAAAGGCATGCTCAGCGTGCCGAAGGAGATAGAAGACGCGGCCTTCGCGTTGCAGCCCGGCCAGGTCAGCGGCATCGTCCGTAGCCCCTACGGGTACCACATTATCCAGGTGCTGGAGCGGCAGACGGGACGACCGCTCCCGCCGGACGTGTACCAGGCGATGAAGCAGAAAGCCTTTGACGATTGGCTGCAACAGCAGCGCGCCGCCGCGCAAGTAGAGATTCTGGTGCCAACAGAGTAGCAAGGGATTTTCACCGCAGAGCCGCAAGACCCAGAGCACGCAGGGAAGACTCAAGACTCCTCTGCGCCCTCAGCGTCTCCGCAGTGAAAGCAAACCGATGGAAGGTGCACCATGACGCTGGTTCTGGGCATAGAAACGTCGTGCGACGAGACGGGCGCGGCCGTCGTGGAGAACGGCCGGCGCATCCTGAGCAATGTGGTCGCCTCGCAGATTGACCTGCACAAGCAGTACGGCGGCGTGTTTCCGGAGATCGCCTCGCGCCAGCACATCCTCACCATCGTGCCGGTCATCCAGCAGGCCATGCGCGACGCTGGCGCGGAGTGGCGCGACCTGGACGCCATCGCCGTAACCTACGGCCCCGGGTTGGCCGGGTCGCTCCTGGTGGGCGTCAACGCGGCCAAGGCGCTGGCATTCGCCCACAACATCCCCCTGGTAGGCGTGAATCACATTGAGGCGCACATCTACGCCAACTGGCTCATCCCCACCAGGCCCGCGCCCACCGACTTGGGCAGCGCGCCGGATGCGCCCGCACAACCGCCCGCACCGTCCCCAGAGCCGCAATTCCCGCTGGTGGCCCTCATCGTCTCCGGCGGGCACACGGAACTCCTGCTGATGACCGATCACGGTCAATTCAAGCGCCTGGGCGCCACCATTGACGACGCCGCGGGCGAAGCCTTTGACAAAGTGGCGCGGCTGCTGGGCCTGGGATTCCCCGGCGGCCCGGCCATCCAGCAGGCGGCGTCGCGCGGCAGCGCGGAAGCGTTCCAGTTCCCGCGCGCCTGGCTCAAGGGGACGTATGACTTCTCGTTCAGCGGGCTGAAGACGGCCGTCCTCCGCACCGTGCGGAAATACGAGGCGAAGATGGGCGCGCCCGCTGCCGACCGCAAATCCAAACTCGTCTCCTCGCAGACGCCGCCCGTCATGCACCAGATACCGGTTCCTCACCTCGCCGCCAGTTTCCAGGCGGCGGTTGTGGACGTGCTGGTGGAGAAGACGCGCCAGGCCGCCGAGACCACCAGGGCTAGGCAGGTGCTCCTGGCGGGCGGCGTGGCCGCGAACGCCCTGCTCCGCAAGGAGATGACCGCTCGCCTCGCGCCCTTGCCGGTGCTGGTGCCGCCGCCCGCCCTGTGCACCGACAACGCGGCCCCCATTGCCAGCCTGGGCTACTTCCGCTTCATGCGCGGCGAGCGAGCCGGTCATGGGCTAGACGTGGACCCGAATCTCAAACTCGGCGTCGCGCCAACCGCGTAGAGGCTGCCCGCCGCGGTTCCAAAGGCTGTCGGTAGCCGTCCTTGCGAGGGCGCGGAGTCCCGACGTATCCACGAGTAACACGAATCTACACGAACACGGATGACGCGGGCACAGCGCGGGGCCTACCCCAGCCCGCATAGGCTTCGTGCGTTTAGCCCGATGCTTCAGTGTCGGGCGGCCCGCGCG
>JBBIHX010000250.1:0-2574 GCA_037446815.1 Caldilineae bacterium
AAGCAATCGCACGCCCCGGAGGTTGCTTCGGGCGCTCCGCGCCCTCGCAATGACAGCCATCACCAGACTCTGGAACCGAATCCAATCCAAAATCAATTTGACAGCGGTAGTATAATGGGCGAAAAGTCTGGGAGGTTTTGCCCGTGCGTTTTTCCTTCGCACCCGACTTCGCAGCCCTGTTCCCGGAGTACAGCCGCTGGCTCGTGGTGGCACACCGCATGAACAACCGCGGCGACCACCCCGAGGTGGCCCGCCTGCTGGAGGAAGCCAGCGCCCGCGTCCGCGCCGACGCGGCCCTCGCCTCCAACCCCGCCGCCCACCCGCGCCTGGCCGCCTGGCGCGAAGCATTCCGTCAATTCGGCGCAAAGCCGGCGGACACCCGTCCGGCGCTGGAATCGCTGGTGCGCCGCGTTGTCAAAGGCGACACCATCCCCTACATCAACACCGCCGTGGCGCTGATGAACGCGCTCTCATTGGCCCATCTGCTGCCTTGCGGTGGCGATGACCTGAATCAGGTGGTGGGCGACTTCTCGCTCCGCCTGGCCCGCGGCGACGAGCCGTTCACCCCGTTCATCGGCGGCGAGACCGAGTATCCCGCGCTCGGCGAGGTGATTCTGGCCGACGATGCCCGCGTCATGTGTCGTCGTTGGATTTGGCGGCAGGGCGACGCCACCAAAATCACGCCCGACACCACTGCCGTCGCCATCAATGTGGATGTCCTGCCCCCGGCCACCGTGGCCGAAGGGGAGGCCGCCGCCCGCGAGATCGCCGAGCGGCTGCGCACCTTCTGCGGCGCAGACGTTCGCATCTACCTGCTGAACCGCGAGCACCCCATCGCCGAGTGGTAACGGCGAAAGGAGGCCGACATGTACATGCAGAACCACCGCAAGTTCGGCGTCGGGAACGCCGTCGTTGCCCTCGTCTGCGTGGCCGCCATCGTCGTGTGCGCCTACCAGATTCAGGCCGCAGGAGAGGGCATCGCCCGGGAAAACCTCACGGTCGGGAGCACGCCTGTGGAGATCTTCCGGCCAGCGGGGGGCGCGTCCGAGCCAGCCGTCGTGGTGGCGCACGGGTTCTCCGGCTCGCGGCAAATCATGTACAGCATCGGCTACACCCTCGCGCAGAACGGCTACCTGGCCGCGCTGCTGGACTTCCCCGGCCACGGCCGCAACCCCATCCCGCTACGCCAGGCAGGACATGTCCGCGACGTTACCCAGTTGACCGACGCCTTCGGCCAGGTGGTGGACTATGTACGCGCACGCGACGATACGTTAGACGACCAGATCGCCGTGCTGGGCCACTCCATGGGCACCGCGGTGGTGATGACCTACGGGCTGAATCATAGCGACGTGGGCGCAACCCTCGCCCTCTCGGCCATCTTCACCGACATCACGCCGTCCATGCCGCACAACCTCTTGCTTCTCACCGGCGCGTTGGAGTTCGGCAACCTCAAGCAGAACGCCCTCGCGGCGCTGCGCAACGGCGGGGGACAGGAACCCGATGTGCTATACGGCGACTTCGCCACGGGCACCGCGCGGCAACTGATGTTCGTGCCGAATACCGAGCACGTTACCATCCTGTTCAGCCGCGAGACCCTGAAGCGCATCACCGACTGGCTGGACGCGGCGTTCGGACACGTGTCGCGGGGCTGGACCGATGGGCGCATGGTGTGGGTGCTGGTGCTCCACGCTGCGGCGCTAGGGCTGTACCTGCCGTTGAGCCAATGGGTGTGGTGGAAACGCGCGCCCATCCGCGGGCGGCGGATGCGGGCGCAGGACCTGCTGCTGTTCAAGGGCGTGCCCGCGCTGCTGACGCCGCTGGTGCTCTGGGCGCTGTCGCCGGTGACCACGCTGATTCCCCTGGCGGTCGCCAATTACCTGGCGGTCTACTTCTTCCTGGCGGGCATCGGGAGCCTGGCCCTCCTGCGGTGGCGCGGCCTGCTGGAGCGGCGCACGTGGCGCGGCTGGCTTCGCCCTGGATGTATCGGCGCGGGGCTTGTGCTTTTCGCCTACATCGTGCTCGCCCTGTTCATCCCCGGCGACCAGACGTGGACGAGCCTGATCCCCACGGGGAAGCGGGCACTGTGGTTCGCCGTGCTGGCCGTGTTGTGCTTCCCTTACTTCCTGGCCGATACGTCGCTCACCTACGCCAGAGGCCGAGGCCAGACGCTGTGGCGCTTTGCCCTCACCAAGGCCCTCTTCCTGGCGTCCATGTTCCTCGCGCTGCAACTGAATCCGGGGCTATTCTTCATCCTGCTGCTGTTGCCCTTCCTGCTGGTGGCGTGGATCATGTTCGGCGTGTATGCCACGCGGGCCACGTCGCGGCTGGCGTCGCCGATACCCGGGGCGATCGCCACCGCGTTCGCCTTCGCGTGGTTCATGGCGTCGCTGTTCCCCATGGTGTAGGGCGCGCACGGCGTCCCGCTGCCGCGGCGCGGGCTACAACCGCGAACAGAAACGGTATCCACGGATAACACGGAGTGCGCGACTGGCGGGAGATTCTTCGGCGCTTCGCCGCTCGGAATGACACAAGTGCCCCCTCGCCCGCCTCAGCGGGAGAGGGCCGGGGTGAGGG
>JBBIHX010000251.1:0-2564 GCA_037446815.1 Caldilineae bacterium
GCGAACCGCGCCGCGAAGAATCCCGTAGAGCAAGTTGCCAACTTGCTATACCTCGCCCCATCCGTGCAATCCGCGCTGTCGGTGGGTGCTCTCCCGCGAGTAGGGACGACCGGCCGGTCGCCCCTACATGCGCGCAGCCGCGAAGAATCTCGTAGAGCAAGTTGCCAACTTGCTCTACTGTGCCCCATCCGCGCAATCCGTGTTATCCGTGGGTACGCCCCACCCCGGCGCTTCGCCGTCGGCGCGCCTTGACGCCCGCGCCGCCTTCCGCTACACTGTCGGCAGGCATTCGCGGGCATTCTACTGAGGAGGCGCATATGGCAGGAACCGTTTATCGCTACGCCGAACTGACCCAACCCCAACTCCTGGCCCTGGACAAGGAGCACACGCTGGCCGTCATGGCCCTGAGTCCGCTGGAGACCCACGGCCCCCATCTGCCGCTGGGCACCGACGTATTCATCGCCGAGGCGCTGCGCGACCGCGTCATCCAGAAACTCCAGTCGGCCATGCCCGAATTGGACTATCTCGTCTTCCCCAGCGTGGCCCTGGGCGCCGATCCCATCCCTGCCCCGGGCTCCGTGAAGATTGACAGCCGCGCGATCCACCTGCTCCTGGTATCCACGGCGGCGAGCCTGGCCCAACTCGGCTTCAAGTGGATGCTGGTAACCGACAACCACGGCGGGGCGCGACACCAAGCGGCCATTGAGAAGGCCGTCCGCAAGGCGTGGAAGAAGCACCGCTTCGCCCTCATCTGCCCGTTCCTGAACTTCTACCGCCGCATGGTGGAGCACGACCCGGCGCTGCTGGCAGCCACCGGCACCGGCCCGCGCTCCTGCGGCGACATTGACGACGCCCACGCCGGCACCAACGAGACCTCGCTCATGCTGGCCACTGCCCCCGACCGCGTCGCCCCCGACTGGCAGCAGGTGCCCCCGGCCACCATCAACCGCGACAACCGCCTGTATCGCGTCTTGTCGCTGTTGGGGAGCGTCATCGGCCTTCTGGGCGCGGACACGCTGGGGCGCGACTTGGAGTACATGGGGTCGGGCCTATCGTGGCAGAACGCCAACCCCATGCCGCCCTACATGGGCGCGCCCGCCAACGCCGACCCCGAACGCGGCCGGCGCATGTTGGAGGCCCACGCGGAGGAGGCCGTCGCGCAGGTGCGCCGCGCGCTGGAAGGCCACCCGCCCTTCAGTATGCCGCTCCTCTGGGGGCTGCGCTTCGCCGAGCCTAGTTAGGACTTCGCGCCCAACTGGGACTTTTGTTACTGCCCGAGGCCGCGCCGATGCGTATAATCGGCGTCGCTGGTGCATAGAATGTTACCCTTTCGGAGGTATCCATGAGCGAACTTTTCGGCAATCAGAAGGAAATGTTGAAGCAACTCATCAAGGCGCTGCACCTGGGCGCAGACCCCGAGATGCTCAAGGGCCGCTTCCGCACGCTCCTGGGCGAAATTGGCCCTGCCGACATCGCGCGCGCCGAGCAGGAACTCATCGCCGAGGGCATGCCGGCGGAGGAGATTCACCGCCTGTGCGACGTTCATCTCGCCGTGCTGCGCGAGGCCGTGGGGAAAGAAAAGCCCGGCGAAGGCCCCGGCCACCCCATCTACATCCTGCTCAAGGAGCATGAGTACATCAAGGGCGCTGCGAAGGACCTGGCTGAGGTCCTTGCCGTTCTGAACCGCGCTGGGGATTGGAGCGCCGTGGAGGGCGACCTGGAGCGACTGGACGCGCTGCTTCGGGACTTCCACGAGTACAACAAGCACAAGGTGCGCGAGGAGAACTGCCTGTTCCCCGTCCTGGAGAAGCACGGCGTAACCGGCCCGCCGTCCATCATGTGGATGGAGCACGACCAGCAACGCGCCGCCGCCAAGGGCGCCACCGACGCCCTGGCCCAGCGCGGCGCGCTGTCCTTCGCCGATTTCAGGGCGGCCATCCTGCCCCACCTGCGGGCGCTGGCCGAGGGCGTGCCCAGCCACTTCTACAAAGAGGAGAACATCCTGTTCCCCACAGCCCTGCGCGTCATCTCCGAGGACGAGTTCAAGACCATCAAGGCGTCCATGGATGACCTGGGCTACTGCTACTTCACGCCGCCCGATGCCATCGGCGCGCGCGAAGAACTGCGGGCCGAAGTCGGGGAGGGCGAGATTCGCCTGCCGTCGGGCGCGCTCACGGCGTCCGAGTTGGAGGCCGTCCTCAACACCCTGCCGGTGGACATCACCTTCGTGGGTGCCGACGACACCGTGCGCTATTTCAGCATGGGCAAGGAGCGTATCTTCCCCCGGACGCCTTCCATCATCGGGCGGTCGGTGCAGTTGTGCCACCCCCAGAAGAGCGTCCACGTGGTCAACCGAATCCTGGAGGAGTTCAAGGCGGGGCGGCGAGACGTGGCCGAGTTCTGGATTCAGATGAACGGCCGCATGATTCACATCCGCTACTTCCCCGTGCGCGACGCCGAGGGCCGTTACCTGGGCACGCTGGAGGTAACCCAAGACATCACGGACATCCAGAAGATCACGGGGCAGAAGCGCCTGCTGGACGAGTGAGGCAGCAGCGGGGGCG
>JBBIHX010000252.1:0-2529 GCA_037446815.1 Caldilineae bacterium
CATCATCCGCCATCACTTCGGCCTTCCGGCGGATACCATTGAGCCGACGGTGGAGGGGATTCGGCAAATCTCCGAGGCGGGCGTGCTGGATGTCATCTCCCTGGGCCCCGATCAGGACGCGCAGGAGAACTTCTTCCACCCGGAGCGCCAGAATCCCAAGCGCAAGGGCGCGGGCGGCGTTCCCTTCCGCACGGAGGAGGATCTTGTCCGCCTGTACGAGGCATCGCGCTGCGGGAATTATCCCCTCATGCGCTCCTACTCGGGCACGTCGGACTTGTTGGAGTATGCCGAGGTCTTGTGGCGTACCATCCGCAACGCTTGGTGCGCCACGTCGCTGTTCTGGTTCAACGTGGTGGACGGGCGCGGCCCCCTGAGCCTGCGCGACTCCATCCGCGACCATATGCTCCTCATGAAGTGGCACGGCGAGCGGGGCATCCCCGTGGAGGGCAACGAGCCGTACCACTGGGGGCTGCGCGATGGGCACGATGCGGTGGTGTGCGCGGTGTCGTACATTTACGCCCACGTGGCCAAGGCCATGGGCGTGCGCGAGTACATCAGCACATATATGTTTGAGACGCCGCCCAACACGTCCAACAAGATGGACCTGGCCAAGGCGCTGGCGCAGATTGAACTGACCGAGAGCCAGCAGGACGCGAACTTCAACGTCGTGCGCCAGACCCGCACAGGGCTGATGAGTTATCCGGTGGACATGGACTACGCCAAGGGACACCTGGGGTCTTCGGTGTACTTGCAGATGGCGCTCAAGCCCTCCATCGTGCACGTGGTCGGATACTGCGAGGCCAATCACGCCGCCACGCCCGAGGATGTCATTGAGAGTTGCAAGATGGCGCGACAGGTCATCCAGACGGCGCTGGCGGGCCAGCCGGACATGACCGCCGACCCCGAAGTGCAACGCCGCAAGGATGAACTGGTGCGCGAAGCGATGGTCATCGTGGATGCGGTGCGGCAACTGGGGAGCGGCGTCGCCGACCCGCTGACGGATGTGGAGGTGCTGGCGCGGGCGGTGGAGATCGGGCTGCTGGACGCGCCGCAACTGAAGGGGAATCCCCACGCATGCGGGAAGGTGCGCACGCGGCCCATCAACGGCGCTATCGTAGCGGTGGATGAGGAAGGACGGCCCCTGTCGGAGGCGGAGCGGGTTGCGAAAATCTTCCACTCGTTGTAGAATGTAGTCGGAACTTCCGACTATGAGGTTCTGCATACAGACGGGCGCCCATTGCGGGGAAAGGAGGTGATGCGCAGAACAGACCGGCGCGAGCGTCTTGGAGCCTATCGGTTATTGGTTCGTTCCGTGAGCAGCAAGAAGGAGGAAACAGATGGCTAGAGCACGATTCAGGCTTTTCGCGTCCGTTGCGATGTTGGCGATGATCCTGCCACTCATCGTCGCCTGCGGACAGGCAGGCCCCACACCCACGCCGGAAAAGGTCATCGTCAAAGAGACTGTGCCCGTCAAAGAGACCGTCGTCGTCCAGATTACCCCGACCCCTGGGCCGAAACGGGGTGGCACCCTCATCGTTGGCTTGATGAGCCCCGTGTTGAGCCTGGACCCCGCCGACTACCGCGACCGCCAGACCGAGACGGTCATCCGCAACATGTTTGACGGCCTGGTAACCCGCACCAAGGACAACCAGGTCGTCCTGGAGATGGCGCAATCGGCTACGCTGATTGATCCCCAGACGTGGGAATTCAAACTGAAAGAGGGCATGACCTTCCACAATGGGGATCCTGTAACGGCCGAGGACGTCAAGTTCACCTTTGACCGCATCATCACGGAGAAAGCGATTGAGTATCCAGAGCCCCACACCGCCGCCCGCAAGGGCCTCATTGCCCCGCTGGAGAGCGTAGAGGTGGTGGACCCGCTCACTGTGCGTTTCCACCTGAAGGCGCCGTGGCCGGTGTTCATGCAGATGCTGTGCCACCAGCAAATCATCCCGAAGAAGTACTTTGAGTCGGTGGGTGGCACCAAGGGGTTCATTGAGAAGCCCGTTGGGGCAGGGCCGTTCAAGTTCGTGGAAGGGAAACTGGATGACCAGATCGTGCTGGAGCGGTACGAGAACTACTACGGCGGCGCCGATGACCTGCCGCCCGTTGGGCCGGCCTTCGCCGACCGGGTGATCTTCAAGATCATCCCCGAGCGGTCCTCCCGCGTTGCGGCGCTGCAGGCGGGCGAGGTGAATATCATCCAGGGCGTGCCCTCCTACGTCGTGCCGCAGTTGCTCAGCGATCCAAGACTGCAGGTGAAGACCTGCGCCGGCACGCGCCCGCACTTCATGGAAGTGAACGTCAAGCAGAAGCCCTTTGACGACGTGCGCGTCCG
The DNA here is from genome assembly GCA_037446815.1 of Caldilineae bacterium. Taxonomy (GTDB): domain Bacteria; phylum Chloroflexota; class Anaerolineae; order DTLA01; family DTLA01; genus DTLA01. The sequence goes on from JBBIHX010000252.1 coordinate 2,339, forward strand.
CCAGGCCCTCAACTATGGCATCAACGTGGACCTCATCCTAGCCAAGATTTTGAGCGGCTACGGCGTGCGCCTGCCGGGCATCCTGTCCCCATTCAACAACTTTGCGGACCCCAACATCAAGCCGTATCCGTTTGACGTGGAGAAGGCCAAAGCCCTGCTCAAAGAGGCGGGCTACGAAAACGGGTTCTCCT
>JBBIHX010000253.1:0-2514 GCA_037446815.1 Caldilineae bacterium
GCTTCGCTTCGCTCGCAATGACACACGAAGAGAGTGCGCATGCGTTTCACCAACACACGATGAAACCGAATCGCGGGCTTGAGATTCCTCGCCGCTTCGCGGCTCGGAATGGCGGTTCTTGTAACCGCGAATGCGCGCGAATGCACGCGAAGAGGAACGTGCGACGCACCTCCGAGGTGCGTCGCACGTTGCACCCATCCGTCATTGCGGGCGAAGGGAAGCAAGCCCGGCGATTGCTTCGGGCGCTGCGCGCCTTCGCAATGACACCTCCCTCCCATGCCCGATTTGTTGTTTTTATCGTTTGGGTGATATAATGTCAAAGGTTCCCTCTGCGGGGATTGCCTCTGACGAGAACGCGGGTGGCGGGAGTACGCATGCCAGGGCTCAGTCTGGTCAAGAAGACGAAGATTCTCATCCCACGGCGACGCCCGGAGTTCCTGCGCCGCCAGCGGCTGATAGACTTCCTGCACTCCCGCATAGACCGCCGGCTCCTGCTGGTGTCGGCGCCCGCAGGGTATGGCAAAACCACACTCCTCGTGGATTTCGCCAACGACACCGATTTCCCCGTGTGCTGGTATTCGCTGGACGGCAGCGCCCAGGAGCCCCGCACGTTCCTGGAACACTTCACCGCCTGCATCCGCCAGCGTTTTCCCGAGTTCGGCTCCCGCACCGTGGAGATGCTGGACAACCTGACCGACGTGGGCGAAGCGGGGTTGGATGCCATCCTGGTAAGCCTGGTCAACGAGATTCTGGACGAGATTCCAGAGTACTTCGCCATCGTCCTGGACGACTTTCATCTCGTGGAGCAGAGCACGGCCGTTACGCGATTCATCACGCGGTTCTTGGAGGACGCGCCGGAGAACTGTTGCCTTATCCTGGCCGGGCGCACCGTGCCGGGTCGCCTTCCCATCGTGGCCCTGGCCGCCAAGCAGCAGGTGGCGGGCCTCGGCAGCAACGACCTGCGGTTCACCCCCGACGAGATCCAGGCCCTCGTGCAGCAGATGTACGACGTGCACATCGGCGAGGAGGACGCCCGCGCCCTGGCCCAGGACACCGAGGGCTGGATCACGGGCATCCTCCTGTCCACGCACCAGTTGTGGCAGGGCCTGATGGAGGGGCTCCTCCGCGGCAGAGGCACCATGACGGTGTACGACTACCTGGCCAGCGAGGTCTTCAGCAAGCAAGACCCGAAGGTCCAGGAGTTCCTGCTGGGGACATCCATCCTAGACGACATGACGCCGGAGTTGTGCGATGCCGTGCTGGGGACCAACAACTCGTGGGCGGTGCTGAACCTCCTGGAGGAGCGCAACCTGTTCCTGAACCGACTGGGGACCGAGGGACATTGGTATCGCTATCACCGCCTGTTCCAGGGGTACCTGGTGTCGCGCCTCCAGCGGGAGCAGCCGGCGCGGTACGCGGAACTGCATCGTCGGGCGGCGGCCTACTGGGAAGGCCAGAACGACCTGCCGCAGGCCATTTCGCATCTCCTGTCGGCGAACGAATACGCGGCAGCGGCGGATCGCATGGAGCGCATCGCCAGCGCGATGATCGCGGCGGGGCGGCACATGTGGCTCATGCAGTGGCACGAGACGCTGCCGCCCGAAGTCTGGCGCGCGCGCCCGTGGCTCCTGGTGCACACGGCGAAGGCCTATGCCCAGTACGGCCAGGCCGACATGGCTCTCTCCCTGCTGGACGCTGCCGAGAGCGCGTTCCGCCAGGCGACAGACGCCAAAGGGACTGTGAACGTGGCGGTGCAGCGCGGGACCATCTTCCGGCTTCAAGGCCGCTACAGGGACGGCGCGGAGGAGTGCGGGCGCGCGGCAATGCTCGCCTCGCAGATGGATACGCCCACGGTGGCCGAACTGGAGCGGTGCTGGGGCATCTGCCTGGGCCAGATGGGGCGCTTGCAGGAGGGCGTGGAGCACCTGGAACGGGCGCTGCAATTGCACCTCATCTCCGGCGGGGAATTCAACGCAGCCCTGGCGCGCACGGATTTGGGCGCGTTCCTGGAGCGCATGGGGCGGCTGGAAGATGCGCTGGAGCATTTTGAGAAGTCGGCGGCGGTGCTGAGGCGCGCCCGAAACCCGAGCGAGCTGGCCAATACGCTCAACTCCATGGGCGTCATCTACTACTACCGCGGCGAGTACCAACGGGCGCGGGAGACGTTGCAGGAAGCGCTGCAGGCGGCCCGCGAGGCTGGGAGCGGACGCTGGACCGCCTACATCCTGGCCGGCCTGGGCGACATAGAGCGCGACAGTGGCAACTCCGCCGAAGCATTGGATCACTATCAGAAAGCCCTGGCCCTGCTTGACGAAAGGCGGGAAGGGTTCCTGACCATGTACATCCACGCGGCCCAGGCGGAACTGTATGCCGCCCTGGGCGAGCCGCTCCGCGCGCACGACCTGGCGCGGCAAGCACGGGAACAGGCCGAAGCGCACCGCTCGTCCTACGAGCAAGGCCTGGCGGGCGTAGCCATGGGCCTCGCGTGGCTGGGTCGGGATGCGGCCCGGGCGG
>JBBIHX010000254.1:0-2375 GCA_037446815.1 Caldilineae bacterium
CGCTCGCAGTGAATCCGCTTGTCGGTCCAGCCGGGCAGCGACGGGTGGTGCGCGACCTTGTCCAGCGCGCCCCACGTCAGCGCAGAACCGCCCTCCAAGCAGCCGTTCGCCGCGGCCTCCCAGTCGCTGAGGCGGGGCGCGCCGCTGGTGTTGTTGGACTGGACGAGGGTGCCCACGAGGTCCAGCCCCTCAATCAGGTAGTTGATGTGCGCGCCCGCCACGTGGTTGCCGCGCAATGTCAGCGTCTGGCCCGCGGCCACGTGCGCCCACTCCTGGCACTGCCCGCCCTCGGGGCACAGCGTTCCGGCGGGCGGCGCGGGTTCCACTGTGCAAGAGTTCGGGTTGCCCACCGCGCGCGGGTGCGCGCTGCCCACGCACCCCGCACCCCACATGTGCGTGCCCAGGTTGATGCCCGCATGGATGCCGCCGCAGGTGGTGCTGGAGACGCTCGTTACCGTGTTGGAGATGACCTGCACGCCCGACACGTCGCCGAAGATCCAGGGGTGGATGGCGATGCCCGCGAACGCGCCGTAGTTGCCGGCCGTGGACTGGATGGTGTTGCTGGAGATGATCGTGTTCCTGCCGCCGAAGAAGACGATGCCCACGTCGGACGCGTTGATGATGGTGTTGCCGGTGATCCGATGGTTGGGGCCGGTGAGGGTCATGCCGTCGGACCAGCCGCCCCGGGGCTCGTCGTTGTCGGTGAGCGCGCAGGCGGTTCGGTGAACATGGTCGCCCGCGATGTCAATCGTGGTGTTGCGGATGGTGCTGGCCGCCGCGCCCATGCCCAGCGCCGTGCCGCATTCGGTGTTGGAGATGCGCACATTGTCCACCAGCAGGCCGGTGCTCCACGCGCCGGGGTGCGCCGCATAGTTCTGGTCGCTCCAGTCCATGCCGCCGTTCATGGCCAGCGAGCCAGGGAGGCACCAGGGATCGCCCGGGCTGGAGCATTCGGGCAGCCACGAGCCCCAGTTGTCGCCGATGCCGTTGGACACGTCATCGGGGCCGAAGCAGACGCGCGCAGCCCGGTTGCCGTCAATGTCCAGGTGGCTGATGGTGATGTTGTCAATGTCGCCGGGGTTGAGAATCCGCGAGCGGGCCTGCAACTGCACCACAAACCCCTTGAGACTCGCGGTGGCTTTGAGCAGCGCGTGGTTGGACGTGTTCGTGGATCGGAAGGTGAGGTTGCTCTTGGCCGATGTCGCCACCAGGAAGATGGTCTTGTCAATCTGGTACCCCTGGTAGCCGGGGCTGCCCACGCCCGACGTGAACGTAACGGTATCGCCGGGGCACGTGGAGTCAATGGCTGCCTGGATGGCGTCGGAGTCGGGGGCCGTGTCCCACGGGTTCGCGCCCCACGAATCCACGTTGATCGTCGCCGCGCCCGACGGCTCCAGGCCCACCACCACGCTGCGGAAGATTTCGGCGCCATCGCCGCGGTCATCCAGGCGGAAGTCCGCCCCGTTGTCGCGGTTGCCGAAGTAGGCGTCGCAGATGAGGAACGAAGCCGTGCGCCACTGGTGGCTGTTGGTCTTCTGGACGACGGCGGTGCTGAGGAATTGGCCATTCCCAAACGGCCCGCCGGAGACACCGTCGTACTGAATCACCCAGGTGTCCGTTCCATTGTCGTAGTACTCCACAAGGATGCGCACGCGCGTGGTGGGCGTGCCGTTGAAAATGACGGCGTCGGACGCGCGGAGTTGCAGGAAACTGTCGGGGATCGTGTTGCCATCGGGCGAGGGTAGCGCTACGCCGTTGCCGGTCTTGCGCGCGGTTACACCCGACAGATTCACCGCCTGCGTGTCCACGTCGCCGCCGGTGTCCATCCACAGCCCGTTGGAGATATTGGTGGACCCCAGCACGATTGACAGGCCGCGAGCGTTCTTGGAAACGACCGGCAGGCGGAGGCGCTTGGGCGCGGGCGCCGATTGAGGGTCGGGCGGCGCCCCAACAGAGCCTTGAACGAAGAGCAAGGGCGACAATGCGATGCCGAGGGCCAGCAACAGGGAAAAACCGCGCTTCATGGTACACCTCCCAAAGAGCACCTGAATCCAGGAGCAGCCTATGGCCGCAACGCCAGCACGAGCGCCACGCGCCCGGAAATCCGCAACGGCGCCCCTGACGAGCGCACCTCCGCCCGCGGGAAGGCGCCAGGCAGTATCGCGGCACGCTGGAGACGAGCGGTCTGATAGCGGTGAGCCTACTGAGGATTGCGATGGCAAACAGAGCGTGCTTCACGCCTTCGCTGTGGCGCTTTGTAGGGCATTCTACCATGAGCGCACCGGGAAGTCAAAGGGTGTCATGATTGGATTCGGTTCCAAAGCGTCGCGATTTGACATTGCGGCATGTGCACCTATAATGAGTCCGCTTCTCGG
>JBBIHX010000255.1:0-2365 GCA_037446815.1 Caldilineae bacterium
GAAGCAATCCCACGCCCTGGAGATTGCTTCGGGCACTGCGTGCCCTCGCAATGACGGGTACCAACAGACTTTGGAACCGTGTCAGGCAACGCGCCAGGCGCTACTCCAGGAACCCAGGCGCGTACAACGCGATGGTGAGAAACGCATCTGTCGCGCCGAACACAAGATACGCCGCCAGGAGCGAGCGAGCCTCGGCGCGCCGCACGTACAGCGCCATGACCCCCAGCGCCGCGCCCAGGATGGCAACCGGCAGCCCGATGACCAGCACATTTGCCCACGCGGGCGACAGTCGCTCCGAGAACGGCGGGAACGCCAGCAAATCAGGCGGAAGCAGGAAGAACTTGGCGGGCACGTACAGGAGCACGGCGACGGCCAAAGCAACGCGCGGCCCACGGAACCGCAGGCTCCCTTCGGCAGTGGCGACGAGGTACGCCACAATCCACACCAGCGGCGCCAACAGCGCGAGAAAGGCCATGGGGAACAGACTCACGGCCTCCACGATTCGCCAAAGCCCTTGCAGGAGCGCATCCCCTATGTCGCGAACCGTCAGCCTCCCCAACGCCGCCCGCGTCTCCGGTGCGGTGCCCGCGTAGTAGACCGTGTACCGCCGCACGCCCCCCGGCTCCAGCCACGCCAAATGCAGATGGCCGCGCGCGTCCGCCGCGAGGGTCGGGCGGATGGCCTGAGTCGTGGCCCGCCCTGCGATCTGGTAGCCCTTGATGGCGTCGCCGGACAAGTAGGCCACGCCGACAACCAGGTTTTGGCTGCGCTTGGTGGCGGTGAGAACGACCACGCTCACCGCCAGTTCGTCGCCCGACCCGGCCGCAGGCGCGGGCGAGTGCACGGCCATGCTGTTGATGCCCACCAGTTGGGTGTAGCGCGGCGGCATGCTTGCCCCGGGCATTGTCGTGCGGATTGCCGGCAGCGGCCCGTACACCTGCACCAGCGTATGCTCATCCCGCACGGGTTCGGCCAGCGCGCTGTATGCATACGCGCCTGTCGCCGGCGCGTATGTGGGGCGCGCGATGATGGGCACGTTCAGCACCCGCTCCTCCGATGGCTGGCCGCCTTCCGCCAGCGGCAAGGCCGCGTAATGGCACTCTCCCTCGCCCGCCTCGGGCGCCGACAGCAGGTAAATCGGCGCAACCAGTCGCTCCCATGCCCAGAACACATAGGCGTGGGACCGGGTCAGCGCGACCTCCGGCCCGTAGATGCGCACCTTGCTGCCCCCGACGAACGTCCCCACCTCGCGCGGGGACTCCAATTCCCGCGTGTCGGGGTCAAAGCGCGTGTAGAAGACGTGCTCCTCGCCCGGTCTCGGCTCGTAAATCCAGGCAAGGTGCGCGTCGTTGTCGTCGCCCATCGCCGCGTCGGGGCTGATGCCGCCGGGCACAATGCGCGTGCAGGGAGTCGCCGGTATGCCCGTTGAGTCCAGGCGCACGTGGTAGATGCCCCGCGCCTCCCCTGGGCTTTCGTGGCTCCAGAACAGTTCAATGCCGCTTGGCCCTGTCGCCACGGCGAAGGCGTCGGCCTCGGGCGCGGACGCCGATGCCAGCGCGGGCGTCCCCAGCGGCTCGCCCGAAGCATCCAGCCGCGCCGCCAGGACGCGCCGCTCGGCGCCCGTCCCGTTCAGCCACAGGAGCAGCAGGCCACCCCGCCCATCCGACGTGAGCCGCACGTTGCGCGGCGAGTGCACCGCGAAGGGCAGGATGCGATTGCGCACGATTCGGGCCTGGGCGTCCAGTTGCACGTAGCGGATTCCGTCGCCTTCGGGCGAGACCTCGCCCCACGCCAGGTGAACGGCGCTACCGTCCGGCGCAGCGTACAGGGCCACGGGGGCGTTGAACGAGGTTGCGCCAATGGCCAGGCCGCGGCTCCAGTCGGCGCACGCGCGCGGGCTCCGCACCGGCCCGCCGCAACCCGTCAGCAAGACTGCCAGCGTGAACAAGATGGCGACGCGAACAGACATCCTCGCCATATTGCCCTCCCCTATGTTCATATCCCGGGGCTGACACGCTCCCTAACAATACTACGTGAGCAGCGGCGGCGAGGTTCACAGGGCGGAACGGAACAACCAAGAGTCTCCCAGGGAAGAATGGTGCTTTCGGCGAGGGCGCACGGGGCGCCGGAAGAGGCCCGGGTAAGGGCGACGCTCCCTCGCCCGCAGCAATCTGTCATTCTGAGCGGCGAAGCCGCGAAGAATCTCGCTGCCCGAGATGCTTCGCCTTCGGCTCAGCATGACAGAAGTGGGGAGGCGGCGCGCGGGGCAGACCAACACAAGATGGAACCGACTCAGGGTAAGGGCGACGCTCCCTCGCCCGCAGCAATCTGTCATTCTGAGCGGCGAAGCCGCGAAGAATCTCGC
>JBBIHX010000256.1:0-2341 GCA_037446815.1 Caldilineae bacterium
AACCGACGGGTGCTCTTGCCGGAGTTGACAACCCGGCGCGAATGGTGTATACTGGCATAGAACATAGGTTCTATGCCACGCGGCGCTCGGAGTCGTCTCCGCTCACTTCGCCTCGCCCGACGCCGTGTACCATGCAGGGAGGCGACCATGAAACGAGAAGATTTGGTGAACCTGTGCCGAAAAGCCCGCGACGTGGGCAAGGTGCGCCACGAGGACTTCGTGGACTATGTCATCGGCCTGGAGAAAAGGCGCCGTATCGGAGACGAATGGGTAACTTCCGAGGCGGCCTATATGTCCGTGGACGGCAAACTGGCCATGGCGAACGAGGATCACCGCCTCCAGGGCAAGCGCCTGGACTTTGAGGATCCCATCGTGCTGCTCAACAACGACGAGCAACTCACGCTCATGGTTACGGTGGTCAGCGAAATCTACGGGCGGAGGCATGGCATTGCGACATCCCGCAAGGTCGGCGGGAGTTCGGTGGAGCGGGACTTCCCGTGGGAAGTCGCCGAGACATCGGCCATTGGGCGGGCGCTGTCGGCGATGGGCTATGGCCTGTTGCCGGGCGCGGGGCTGGCCTCCGCCGAGGACATGGAGCGGGTGATGGCCCGCGAGCAGGTGCGCGAGGCCAAGCCTGCGGCCTATGCACGCACCGCGCCGTCTCAGCGCCCCGGCACGCTCACCGACTTCCAGCGAGCCGAGATGGTGCGGCTGTACCGCGAGGTGCACGGCGTTGCGGATGACGCAGCCGCGCTGGAGGCGGTCAAGGCGCGGTTCCAGGAGAAGTTCGGCCACGAACTGGACACGGCCACCTACCGCGAAGGCCAGGAGATGATACGCCTGCTCAACGAGGAGCGCCGCTCGCAGAAGCCCGCGCAGACATAGGCGATTCGGGCCTGCCGGGCCTACTTCCCGATGCAGAAATTGGCGAAGATGCTATCCACCAGGTCGGGGGTTACCGTCTGGCCGGTGATTTCGCCCAGGGCGTCCAGCGACGCGCGCAGGTCTATGGTAACGAAGTCGGCGGGCAGGCCCTGGCGCAGCGTGGCCTCGGCGCGCTCCAGGTGATTCAGCGCGCGGGCGAGCGCCTCTTTGTGGCGGACGCTGCTCACCAGGATCCCGTTGCCGGCCATCACCTCGCCGCCCAGGGCCGACTCCAGCATGGCCGCCCGCAGGTCATCTAGCCCTTCGCCTGTCAGCGCCGAGATGCGAACCCGTGGCGCGTCGGGCAGGAACCCCGTCAAGTCGGCGGCTGTCGGCAGGTCGCACTTGTTCACCACCACGATGATCGCTCGCCCCTCGGTCAGATCGGCAATCGCCGCGTCCTCGGCGCGGAGCGGCTCGCTTCCATCCACGACGACGAGGACGAGGTCAGCCTGGCGCACGGCTCGGCGGCTGCGCTCAATCCCCAGTTGCTCCACCGGGTCGGCCGTGGCCCGCGCCATCCCGGCAGTGTCAACGAGGACAAACGGCACGCCTTGCAGGTTCAGGGTCTCCTCCAGCGTGTCGCGCGTGGTGCCGGGGATGGGGGTTACGATGGCGCGATCCGTGCGGAGGAGCGCGTTGAGGAGGCTGGACTTGCCCACATTGGGGCGGCCGACGATGGCGGTGCGGATGCCCTGTCGGTAGACGATGCCTTGCTCCGCGCCGCGCAGCAAGTCGCGCAGGGCGTCGCCCGCCTGCCGCAGGACGGGGCCGATGTCCTGCGGCGGGATTTCATCCTCCACGAAGTCAATGGTGGCTTCCAGATACGCCAGCGCCGCCAGGAGACTTGCGCGGACGCGACGCACCTCGGTGGAAAGTCTGCCCTCCAGTTGGCCGACGGCCAGGCGCAGCGCGGCATCGGTCTGGGCGTTCACGATGTCCAGGACCGCCTCGGCCTGGGCCAGGTCTATCCGCCCGTTCACGAACGCGCGCAGGGTGAATTCGCCCGGCTCGGCCAGGCGGGCGCCTTCGCGAAGGGCCAGTTCTAGGATGCGGCGCAGCGCCACGATGCCGCCGTGGCCGTTGATCTCCACGATATCCTGCCGCGTGTAGGTGCGGGGCGCGGGCATGTAGGCGGCCAGGACTTCATCCACGCGCTCGTCAGTGGCCGGGTCCACGATGAACCCGTGGCGCAGACGGAAGGCGGGCCAGGGCGCGTCGGCGCGCCCGCGTGATGGCCGGAACAGTCGCAGCACCATGCGGAGAGCGTCCGGCCCGCTGATGCGCACGATGCCGATGCCGCCCTGCCCGAGCGGCGTGGAGATTGCCGCGATGGTGTCGTCCAGGCTTTTCACCGTTCACCTCACGGGGCTATTCTAGCCGTTCGCCCGGCGACGCGCAACTGGGGGCGCTCACG
>JBBIHX010000257.1:0-2319 GCA_037446815.1 Caldilineae bacterium
CTTCGCGGCTTCGCCGCTCAGAATGACAGATTGCCGCGGGCGAGGGAGCGTGGCCACGCGGGGCTGAAGCCGCCGCGCTGAGGGTCGAGTCTTCGGGGACCCAGCCCGATCCTGTCACCCTGAGCGAAGCGAAGGGTCTCGGGGTGCGAGATTCTTCGCGGCTTCGCCGCTCAGAATGACAGATTTCCGCGGACGAGGGGGCGTGGTCGCGAGGGGCGCTATTCGGCGACGGCTTCCCCTTCCTCCTCGCTCGCGGCCAGTTCGGCCAGCGTCTGCAACGTCAGTCGCGCCTCTTCCTCGTCCAGCAGGCTTATGGCGAAACCGGCGTGGACGATGACCCAGTCGTCTGGCTGCGCCTCAGGGGTGTAGGCCAGGCATACCTCGCGGGCCACACCCCCGAACTCCACCGTCCCCATTTTGAGGCCGATGGGATTATCCTGCACGCTGACAACCTTGCCGGGTATGCCCAGGCACATGTGCTCCTCCGTATGTCTGTTTGCGCGGCACACCGCGGCGGCGGGCAATCGCCACCCTACCGCTGGTCCTCGTCCACGATTCGCAAGTGCAACTCGCGCAGTTGTTGCTCCGTGATCTCCGATGGCGCGCCGGTCATCAGGTCAATGGCGCGGCTGTTCTTGGGGAAAGCGATAACCTCGGACATGCTCTGCTCGCCGGCGAGGATCATGACCAGGCGATCCACCCCTGGCGCGATGCCTCCGTGCGGCGGCGCGCCGTACTCAAAGGCCTCCAGCATGTGGCCGAAGCGGGCCGCCGCTTCCTCCTTGGAGTAGTTGAGAAGCGCGAAGACCTTCTCCTGGATGTCGCGGCGGTGGATGCGGATGCTGCCGCTCGCCAGTTCGTAGCCGTTGCACACCAGGTCGTAGCAGTCGGCGCGAACGCGGGCCGGGTCGGTGTCCAGCAGGGGAAGGTCCGCCTCTTTGGGCATGGTGAAAGGATGGTGCACGGCGTCCCACCGTCCCTCCTCCTCGTTCCACTCCACCAGTGGGAAGTCCACCACCCAGCAGAAGGCCAGCAGATGGGGATCGGCCAGGTTGAGCGCGCGCCCCAGTTGCACGCGCAGCGCGCCGAGGACGGTGTTGGCCCTAGGCAGGTCATCGGCGACGATGAACATCATGTCGCCAACTTGGGCCTCCAGCCGTGCGGCGAAGGCGTCCAGTTCCTCGGGCGAGAAGAACTTGGCCGGGCCGCCCTTGTAGCCTTCGGCGGTGCGGGCGATGGCGACCAGGCCCTTGGCCCCCAGGGCCTTGGCGCGCTCGGTCCAGTCGTCAATCTCCTTGCGGGTGAAGCCCGCGCAGCCTGGGGCCAGGATGCCCTTCACCGCCCCGCCCGCGGCCAGCGTCTCCTGGAACACGCGGAACTGGGATTGCGCTGCGAGGTCCGAGAGGTCGGTCAGGGGCAGGCCGAAGCGCAAGTCCGGCTTGTCGGTCCCGTAGCGGGCCATGGCCTCGTCGTAGGTCATGCGCGGGAAGGGCGACAGGATCTTCCACTCGGGCGTAACCGTGCGCACCAGTTCGGTGTACAGGCCCTCAATCAAGTCCAGAATGTCCTGCTGCTCCACGAAACTCATTTCCAGGTCCAACTGGGTGAATTCGGGCTGGCGGTCGGCGCGCTGGTCCTCGTCGCGGAAACAGCGGGCGATTTGGAAGTAGCGGTCAAACCCCGCCACCATCAGCAGTTGTTTCAACTGCTGGGGCGACTGGGGCAGGGCGTAGAACTTGCCCGGGTACAGGCGGCTGGGCACCACGTAGTCGCGCGCGCCCTCGGGCGTGCTCTTGATGAGGATGGGCGTCTCTATCTCCACGAAGCCGCGCGCGTCCAGGTAGTCGCGGATGAACTTCACCACGCGGTGGCGCAGGACGATGTTGCGCTTCATCCGCTCGCGGCGCAGGTCTAGATACCGGTAGCGCAGGCGGGCCGCCTCATCGCCCTCGCGGTCCTCGGTGATGTAGAATGGCGGCGTCTTGGCCTCGTTCAGGATCACAGCGCGCGTCGCCAGGACCTCTACCTCGCCCGTGGCGAGGTTGGGATTCGGCTTCACGCGCTTCTGGACGGTTCCCGTAACCTGGAGGACGTACTCGCTGCGCGCACGCGAGGCGACCTCGTGGGCTTCGGCGGAAACCGAGGGGTCAAAGACGACCTGCGTGATGCCATATCGGTCGCGCAGGTCCAGGAACGTCAGGCCGCCGTGATCGCGCCAGCGGTGCACCCACCCCGCCAGGGTAACGGTTTTCCCCACATCGCCGATGCGGATTTCACCGCAAGTGTGCGTGCGAAGCATACATCCTCCCCAAACGTCTA
>JBBIHX010000258.1:0-2259 GCA_037446815.1 Caldilineae bacterium
CACCTTCACCATCCACCACCTGCGGTTCACGGCGGAGGTGGAGACGACGATAGAGATGGGCGAGTTCAAGGGGTCGGCGCTGCGCGGCGCGTGGCAGTCGCACCTGCGCACGCTGTATTGCGCCGAGCGGGATTCCACGGACCCGCTGCACGCGACGCTGTGTCCGGTGTGCTACCTCCTGTCGCGCGAGGCCGACCCCCGGGACAACCGCCGCCCCTACGCCTTTGAGCCGCCCCTGACGCCGCAGACGGTGTTCGGGCCTGGGGAGCGGTTCACGTTCGGCATCAGCATGTTCGGCAAGACGATTCAGTTCCTGCCCTACATCGTCCTGTCGGTGCAGCAGATGGGCCAGGCCCAGGGGCTGGGGAAGCCGATTCATCCGCGGAACCGCCGGGGGACTTTCAAACTGGCGCGCCTGGAAGAGGAGAACCCGCTGACGGGCACGGGAGGGGTGCTGTACGAGGACGGGAAGCCGATGGTGCAGATGCCCCGGCATCCCGTTACGGCGGAGCAGGTGTCGGCGGCGAGCGAGGCTTTGGCGGCGCGGCTGGCCGAGCGGGAGAATCGCCTGACGCTGGAGTTCCTGACGCCGACGCGGATCGTCCAAGACGATCGCCTGGTGCATCGGCCGGAGTTCGTGCCGCTGATGGCGCGCCTGGTGGATCGCATCGGGACGCTGCAGTCGCAGTTCGCGGATGACGCGCCGGTGTCCTACGAGGAGAAGGGGGCGCTGCTGGCGCTGGCCGAAGAGGTGGAGTGTGTGCGGGACGAGACCACCTGGTGGGACGTGAAGGGGCTGTCCACGAGGTTGGGCCGGCCGCAGCCGTTGGGGGGATTCGTGGGGCGGGCGATGTATCGGGCGCGGGATTGGCGGGCGTTTCTGCCGTGGCTGGTGTGGGGGGCCAGCACGCACGTGGGCAAGAACGCGGTGAAAGGGGAGGGGTGGTATCGGGTCGTGTGGCCGGGCTGATTCACCGCGGAGATGGCAAAGCGCGTAGAGGAGGATGAAATCTCTGTGCGGTCTCGGCGTTCTCCGCGGTGAGCGAGGCAGAGGGGCATAGAATGGACGCGGAATACCTGGTCGTGGACGAGTGGGGCGTCTTCGTGGGGCTGCACTCGGAGCGACTACGGGTGAAGAAGGGCGGTGAAGTCCTGCGGGAAGCGCCGCTGGTGAACCTGGAAGGCGTCATCGTCGCCGATAGGGGTGTCACGGTATCGTCGGACGCCATCGCGGCTTGCGCCGATGCGGGGATTCCGGTTCACGTCGTGCGCCTGGGCGGCGGTGTGGCGGCGAGCCTGTTCTCCGCGGGGCTGACGGGCACCATCCAGACGCGGCGGGCGCAGGTGGAGGCGGCGCGCGATCGCCGGAGCCTCGTGCTGGCCAAGGCGTTTGTGGCTGGCAAGATCGCCAACCAGGCGGCGCTGGTGCGGTACCTGGCCAAGTATCGCAAGGAGGCGGAGCCCGCGCTGCATCGCGAGTTGGAATGGCGGGCGGGGGAGATTCAGGATTGCGCGGCGGAGGTGGACGGATTGGACGGGGAGACCGCCGAAGCGGTTCGCGGGCTGCTCTTGTCCGTTGAGGGCCGCGCGGCGGAACGGTATTGGGGCGCGGTGCGCCTGGCGGTGAGGGTGCCGGAGGATTGGGCCGGGCGCACGGGGCGCGGGGCGACGGACCCCGTGAATGCGGCGCTGAACTATGGCTACGGCATCCTGTACGCGCAGGTGGAGCGAGCGGTGGTGCTGGCGGGGCTGGACCCCTACGCGGGGTTCATCCATGCCGACCGGCCAGGCAAGCCGAGCCTGGTGCTGGATATGGTGGAGGAGTTTCGCGTGCCCGTGGTGGATCGGACGGTCTTCGCGATGATCAATCGCGGGACGAAGTTGGAGATGGACAAGGAGAACCTGCTAGTGCAAGAAACCAGGCGGGCGATTGCGGACAGCGTCCTGGAGCGGCTGGACAAGCCCGAGCGGTACGAGCGCAAGAAGGTTGCGCTGCGCCACATCATCCAGAACCAGGCGCGGCACGTGGCGACGTTCGTGCGCGGGGAGCGCGCGGTGTACAAGCCGTTTGTGGTGAGGTGGTAACTCCATGGCTTTCTACGGACATTGACCGTTCTCAGCAAGACGTGCTATTATCAGAGCGATTCACATAACCCAGGAGGTTGCGATGACCCAACTAAAAATTCGGCTCAAGACCTTAACCCCTGTGTGGACGGGCGGGGTGGACCAGACGTGCGACCGGTTGCACGAGACCGGCCT
>JBBIHX010000259.1:0-2248 GCA_037446815.1 Caldilineae bacterium
CCCGCGCAACATGGCCGCATCCCGGATGGGGTCCGCGCCGCCAACCTAGCGCAGGGTTCGACGCTTGATAAGGGCGAAGGGGTTAGAATCCGAAGGCGAGGGCGTCCAGCATGTATTTGCCCTTCTCACGCCCCACTTCTTGGTAGATGTCCAGCAACTCCGCGTATGCTCTGGGCCCGCCGATGATGTCCCAGAACTCGTGCCCGATGAGCACTGCATCCGCGAAGGGTAGGTACATGCGGCCGAAGGACCACCGGTAATCGGCACGTGTAGGGCCGTAGGGGTTGTACGCCATGGCGTAGTAGGCTTGCGCAGTCGGCCTTTGCTGGCCCAGCAGGAGATGGATTCTGAGAATGCGTTGGGTTACTTCCAAGCATTGGCCCTTGTTGGGCTGCGGGGACTTCATCTCAAAGAACAGCCGTGTGCCGTCCTTTGTGAGAACATAGAGGTCCGCCCGAGTGCCCCTCTGCTCCAGGTCCTCGCGCCTACGGGCGTCCAGTACGCGCTGAACCATGTGCGCCAAAGGGGGCGGGGGTTCGCCCCGGGTTGCAGCCTCATCCAGCGCCGCCACCTGGCTCTCTATCTCTGCGAGGGCCGCGAGGCTGACTTTCTCCACGAGGGTGTACCCGCGTTGCGCATCCGCCTGGTGCTCCAGCGCAATCAGACGAGCGCATTCCTCAAATGTGGTGCCGAGAGCCGTGCTGAAGCCTCTCTCAAAGGCGCTGACTCGCATAAGTTCCGCCGGGACGATGGCAGCATGGAAGGGCTTCAACTGGCCCTTGGATGAGGTCTTTGCCAGGTACTGATCGGGCGAGTCCAACGAGGGAACGGGCTGCTCTCGGTATCGGTTGACCACGTGCTCAATGAAGGTCTCCAAGTAGGCTTTTATCTGAGCGCGCGTCGTCCGGCTAATGGCCTTCTTTGCCATGACGTATGCCTCACGGTTTCCGCCAGATGAACACGGATTCAAAGAACTCGCTGGCGCGGCGGCCTGTGCGTCGGTTTACGTGTCGCTGCAGGATTGCCTCCACTTCCACACCAACCATGGCGGCGATCTCGCCGTACAGGTTGTCGCGGTCGCCTGCGACAACAATGAGCCGCCCGCCAGATGGCATGGCCGCCAAGCATCGGCGGAACACCTCGGCGATGTCCTGCTGGTATTGCTTCTTGGCCCGCAGGCTGGACCCATTGGCCGCCGCGCCGATTTCCTTTTCGCGCGCATCGCCCAGGCCCAGCAGATGGTACGCGTAAGCGTGTTGTTCGTGGTAATCAATCAGGCCCACATAAGGCGGGCTGGTGATGACCCCGTCTACCGGCGGGAAGTCGGCATGGCGCGAATCGCCGTGCACGATGGTTACCCGCGCGTCGGTGCGAAGCGCGGAGAATTCGCGCACCCTTCGCAGAGTATCCAGGCTGTAGCGGTGCAGGAATTTGAATGCCTCGGTCGTAGGCTGGCAGATCCGCGAGTGCTTGTAGCAGTAGTAGGGCTCGGTCTGGGGCTTCTTCGGAAAATCCAAGTCAAAATGCGTCGTGAGGCGGGCGGAGCGGGCGGAACGCGACAAGATGATTCTCAAAAGGTCCTTGTACTCGTAGTCGCCGGTCTCAATCCAGTGCCTGTAGGCGAGGAGTTCACGGAGCGCTTGGGGCGCGAACCAGAGCCGCAAATAGGCGTTGTCGGTCTCGGATAGCGATGCGATGCGAGCTTCTTCTTGCCCCCACAGGGGCAACTGGCCCGTCTGTTGTTGTGTTGCGCTACGGACTCGCTCCAGGATGTTCAGGACCTCTTTGCGCAGGCGCGGATAGTCGTAGCGCGCGGTCTTGGCGCGGCACAGAAGGACGTTGAATGCCGAGACGTCGTAACCCAGGGCGTGAATGCCCAGTTCGTTGGCCTGAACCAGCGTTGTCCCTGAGCCGCAAAAGGGGTCCAACACCGTCTGCCCTGGGCGAGAATACTTGCGCAAGAACACTTCCACCAACTGGGGGATGAACTTGCCCAGGTAGGGGTGCAGCCGGTGCACGTGCTTGGTGCGTTCGCGCTCTGGGAGGTCGCGCTCTCGCCAGTTCAGGTTGAGCGACTCCAGCGGGGTGTCGGGGGTTACCTCGCTGGCCACGGTCGGCGGCACATCGGCCGCGTAGAGCACGACCCGCTTCTCCTCTTCTGTCAACATACCATTCGCCCAGCCTTGCGGTGTGTGCGGCTATTGTAGCGCAGAAGCAACCGACGGTCAACCTGCTGCGCCCACCGAGT
>JBBIHX010000260.1:0-2166 GCA_037446815.1 Caldilineae bacterium
GACAAATACCAACAGACTTTGGAACCGAATCACCGCCCGAGACGGGTTGACTTTTTTGCCGACCTGTGGTAATATACGGGCGCGGTTGGAAGGTCTTCGGGCCGGCGGTGCAAAACGCACCGGCCACCCAGGGAAGTGAGGAGGGCGTGAGGGTTATCCTTACGCCTTTTGTTTGACAACTGGACAGAAGCCTTCCGCAGATTTGTATGGAACTATCCAGTAGAGGTGTAGATAGATGAACCGGTTGACCGAACTGTTCTTCCCACACAGGCTGTTGGGACAGTTGCGCGACGTTGCGGGTCCCCAGTGGCAGGCGCTGGTGGACCGCGTCGCCGCGCTTCCGCCGACGCACGAGGACAGCCTGGCGCTGACGCTCATGATCATCCGCGCCGCCGGCTGCATCGGCTGCGAGGCCGGCAGTTACCGCGCGGGCTTGGGGTGTGTCGTGTGCGCTCAGCGGGCCATCCGCGCCATGAACGCGACCGATGCCACCCTCATCCGCCGCTTCAAGCGCACCCAGGCTGAGGTCCACAAGTTCCTGGAGGAATCTCAACAGGCACGGGCCGACGACAAGGCTGCGTAGGCCGAGCGACTTCCCACGGCTCACGAACAGGAGGCGGCGCGCCCGCCTCCTGTTTTCATTTCGCGTTCGGCAGCGCGATTTCAATCTCCTCCAGCCGCGCGCCCCGCCGACGGGTAACCCGCAGGCGGACTCCCTTGCAGTCGTACACCTCCCCCTCCTCGGGTATCTTCTGCATCCGCGTCATCAACAGCCCCGCAAGGGTCTCGTACAGCTCACTCTCGGGCAGCGAAAGCCCTAGAATCTCGTTCGCCTCGTCCACGCGGAGTTGCGCGTCCACCCGAACCGTGTGCGCGTCCATTCGCCGAACGGCAGGGCGCACCGTGGCCACCTCGTCGCTCAGTTGCCCCACGATCTCTTCCACCAGTTCCTCCAGCGTTACCAGCCCCGCGGTGCCGCCGTACTCATCCAGCACGATGGCCATCTGCACCTGCCGATTGCGCATCTCCGTGAACAGTTCGCTCACCAACTTGGTCTCCGGCACCACCAGCGGCGGGGTGCGCATGATCTCCTTCACGGCCTTGTCCAGGACGTCAGGCGACCGCGCAAGCCACAGGAGGATATCCTTGACCGACAGAAAGCCCACAATGTTGTCCAGGTCGTCCTTGTACACAGGAAAGCGGGCGTGCCGGGATTCCGAGAACTGCCCCAAGAACTCGCGCACGGTCTGGTTCTGCTCCAGGGCGACGATTTGATTGCGCGGAATCATGACCTCGTGCACGCGACGGTCGCGCAGTTCAAACACGTTCTGGAGCATCGCCCGCTCCGTCTCGCGCACCGCGCCTTCTTTGCCGCCGATGTCTATCAGCATGCGCAACTCGTCCGTGGTAACGATGGGGGGATGCTCCTTTTGGGACCCGCTGAGGAGCCGCACCAGCGCGTTCGTGAGACGGGTCAGCAGCCACACGGGCGCCGCCATGACCTTGATGGCGATTTCTATCAGGCGGCCTTCTATGAGCGCCATGCGCTCCGCGTTGGCCGCGGCGAAGGTCTTGGGCGTGATCTCGCCGAACGTTACCAAGACGATGGTCATGACAAAGGTGGCGACGTATTGCCCGCCCTCGCCCAACAGGCGCAGAGCCAGGGCCGCGCCCACCGACGACGCCAGGATGATGAAGGCGTTTTCGGTGAGCAGAATCGTGGCGAAGAGGCGGTCATGATTGGCCACCGCCCGCAGCGCCGCTTGGGCGCCGCGATTGCCCTTGTCGGCAAGGCTGCGCAGGCGAATCTTGCTCACCGAGATGAGCGCCGCCTCCGAACTGGAGAAGAAGGCCACGCAAATCACGCTCACCACCAGCAGGATGATCTGCAATGCCGCGCTGGAACTTCCCACAGGTACTGTCGCTTCCATAGGAACGCACTCCGTTCTATCCACAACTTGCGATGCCGCCCGAAGTATACAACGGAATGGGGCGGGTTGCCACTTGCGCGCACGCTGTGATTCGGTTCCAAAGTCTGTCGGTATCTGTCATTGCGAGGGCGCGGAGCGCCCGAAGCAATCTCCGAGGCAGCAATCTCCGAGGCGTGAGGTTGCTTCGCTTCGCTCGCAACGACACACGAGGAGAGTGTCCTTGCGCTTCACCAAC
>JBBIHX010000261.1:0-2165 GCA_037446815.1 Caldilineae bacterium
GCGGCGAAGCCGCGAAGAATCTCGCAAACCGAGACCCTTCGCTTCGCTCAGGGTGACAGGACCGGGCCGCGCCCCGAAGGGCCCCACCCTCAGCGCGGCGGCTTTAGCCCCGCGCAGCCTCGCCCCCTTTTGCCCAAACCCGCCGGTGCCGCTATAATGCTAACGGCGGGCCATCGCCGCCCCGCGCCATGCCGAACCCCACCCAGGCAAGGAGACGAAACCATGCGCGACAACCTGGAATGGATTCTCACACGCGGCGTCGCCGAAATCATCGTCAAAGAAGAACTGTTGCAGAAACTGCGGTCGGGCCAACCCCTGCGCCTGAAGCAGGGATTTGACCCCAGCAAGCCCGACCTGCACATCGGCCACGCCGTCGGCCTGCGCAAACTGCGCCAACTGCAAGACCTCGGCCATCAGGTCGTGCTCATCGTCGGCGACTGGACGGCCCAAATCGGCGACCCTTCCGGCCGCGATGAGTCGCGCACCATGCTCACCCCCGAAGAGGTCAAGGCCAACGCCAAGACCTACATGGACCAGTTCTTCAAAATCGTGGACCGCAGCCGCACCGAGGTCCGTTGGCAGAGCGAGTGGTTCGGCAAATTCACCCTGGCCGACGTCTTCAACCTCACCAGCCGCTTCACCCTGGCCCAGATGATGGCCCACGAGACGTTCCGCAAGCGATGGGAAAGCGGCTCGCCGCTGACCCTCATGGAACTCATGTACCCCCTGCTCCAGGCCTACGACTCCATCGCTATCCAGGCCGACGTGGAGTTTGGCGGCACCGACCAGAAGTTCAACATCCTTGCCGGGCGCGAACTCCAGGCCATGCTCGGCCAGCGGCCCCAGGATGTGTTCCTCGTGCCCCTGCTCCCCGGAACCGACGGCCGCAAGATGAGCAAGACCTTCGGCAACACCGTGGACCTGAGCATGTCGCCCGAAGACATGTACGGCAAACTCATGTCCATCTCCGACGAGATGCTCATGGACTATCTGACGCTGGTTACCGACGTCCCCGACGAGGAATTGGCGCAGATTGAGACGGACCTGCGCGCCGGAACGGTCAACCCGCGCGACGTGAAGATGCGCCTGGCCCGCGAGGTCGTCGGCTACATCCACTCGCCCGAAGCCGCCGCCCGCGCCGAAGAGGAGTTCGTCCGCGTCTTCCAGCGCCGTGAACTCCCCACGGACATGCCCGAATTCACCGTGCCTCCGGAGGGCCTCAACATCGTGGACCTCATGGTACAGGCCGGCACCGCTGCCTCCAAGAGCGAGGCGCGGCGGCTTGTCCAGCAGGGTGGCGTGCGCCTCGGCGATGCCACAGTGGACAGCGTTGACCTCATCGTGGAGCCGCGAGAGGCCGTGCTCCAGGTGGGCAAGCGGCGCTTCGTGCGGTTGCGAGGGTAAGAAGAACGCCATGAGCACCGTGCTCCCAACGCCGCGAGGCCCCGTCGCCATTCGCTACGCCGTTCCCGCCGACGCCTCGGCTCTGCGCGAAGTCCGCCTGCAAGCCCTGGCGGGCGAGCCCATCGCCTTCTCCGCGGACTATGACACCACAGCCGCCCAGCCTGCGGAGACGTGGGCCGAGCGAGTCGCCGCCTACGCCGCCGACTCCTCGGGCGTCATCGCCGTCGCGGATGCCGAGGGCCGCCTGGTGGGCATGGCAGGGCTGGCCCGCGGCCACTGGCCCAAGACGCGCCACCTGGGCGAAATCTGGGGCGTTTATGTCAAGCCCCAGTGGCGCGGACTCCACGTAGGCGAAGCCCTCCTGGAAGCCTGCGCCGCCTGGGCGCGCGTCAACGGCATCGTCATCCTCAAACTCGGCGTCGCCAAGGTCAACGCGCCGGCCATCCGATGCTACACCCGCAGCGGCTTCACCGTCTGCGGCGAGGATCACATGGCCCTCTACGTGGACGGCGCTTACTACGACGAGTTGCTCATGGAGCGCGTGCTGCGCTAGGCCGATTCCCTCGCCTCAGCCCGCCATTCGGTTCCATTTTGTGTTGGTCTGCCCCGCACGCCGCCTCTCCACTCTGTCATGCTGAGCCGAAGGCGATACGCCCTCGCCCTTCGGGAGAGGGCTGGGGTGAGGGGCGAGATTCTTCGCGGCTTTGCCGCTCAGAATGACGGTAGATGCCAACAGACTTTGGAGCCGAATCCAGCCTGCC
>JBBIHX010000262.1:0-2162 GCA_037446815.1 Caldilineae bacterium
TTCATTGACTCCACCGGCCACTGCCTCTTCATCGCCTTCGCCATCCTGGACATCGCCAGCGGGTTTGAGGGCATGATGGAGGAGTGCAACGGCGTGCTGGGCACCAACTGGAAGTCCGAGGATGCCGCCAAACTGGGCGCCGAAATCCTCAAGGTGGAGCGCGCCTTCAACGAGGCTGCCGGCCTCGGCAAGGAAGCAGACCGCATGCCCGAGTTCATGAAGTACGAGCCGCTCCCGCCGCACAACGTGGTCTGGGACGTGCCCGACAGCGCCCTGGACTCCGTGTTCGGCGAACTGTAGATTCGGCCTCCGCAGACCTCCCGCGGCTAGCCCTGCGGGAGGTCTGTCTTTGGAGAGGGAGCCATGCCCAAAGTTGTCGCTGATGAGCAAGGACGCCTCGTCCTTCCCGAAGATTTTCTGCAGCGCCGCCATATTCCCCCGCGGGCGGAATACTGGCTGGACGAGCGCGAGGGCGACCTGATCCTGCACCCCTGCGCCCGCGACGCGCGAAAACTGTACGTGGAGCCCACCACCGGCTGCAACCTCCACTGCCGCACCTGCATCCGCAACGTCTGGCAAGACCCGGAAACCCAGATGAGCATGGCAACCTTCCAGCGCATCGCGGAGGCCCTGGGCGACTTCCCTAGACTGGAGCGCGTCATCTTCACCGGCTTCGGCGAGCCGCTCACCCATCCGCGCATCGTGGACATGATTGAGGCCGTGCGCAAGAAGGACATCGCCGTAACCGTCGGCTCCAATGGGTTGCTGCTGGACAAGGCGATAGCCGAAGAAATGGTGCGTCTCGGCGTAGATCGGCTGGTCATATCCCTGGACGGCGTCAAGCCCGAGACCTACGCCGACGTGCGCGGGGCCATGATCTCGCAGGTGTTGGAGAACATCCGCCACGTCCGCGAGGCGAAGACCCGTCTCGGCTCCCTAATACCCGCCATCGGAATTGAGTTCGTCGCCCTCAAAAGCAACGTGGCCGAGTTGGGGCAACTGGCGGGGCTCGCGTCGCGACTGGGGGCCGCCCGCGTCCTTGTGAGCAACGTCCTGGCCTACACCGAAGACATGCGCGACGAGATGCTGTACGGCTACGAGCCGCGCCCGCCTCTCAATTCGGGCGGCTGGCCCGTGTCGCTGGATGCGTGGGTTACCTGGGGCACCCTGGAACTCCCCCGCATGCACTGGGGCGCGGAGCGGCGCTGCCGATTTGTACAAGACCGCGCCATTGTGGTAGGATGGGACGGCGGCGTATCACCCTGCTATGCCCTGTCGCACAACTACACATACTTCGCCATTGACGGCAGGCAGAAGCAGGTAACCCGCTACATTCTCGGCAACGTCAACCAGCAGAACCTGGCCGACATCTGGACTTCCGAGGAATACGTTCGCTTCCGCAGCGAGGTGCGCGGGTTCCACTTCCCCTCGTGCCCCGACTGCGACCTGCGCGAAACCTGCGACCTGCGCGAGCGGAACGAAGGCTGCTGGGGCTGGAACCCGTCTTGCGCCGACTGCCTGTGGGCTCAGGACATCGTGCGTTGCCCGTGAGGTAGGGATGCGCGTTCAAGTCAAACTTTTCGCGGGATTGGGACGGTATCTCAAGGGACAGGCGTCGGGGGCTCCCGTTGAGGTGGACTTGCCGGCAGGGGCCACCCTTGAGGCGCTCATCCGCCAGTTGGGCCTGCCCCCGGACGAGGTGCGCGTGATCTTCGTCAACGGGCGCGCACAGCCAGTAACCTACGAACTACGCGATCAAGACGAAATCGGGATTTTCCCACCGGTGGGAGGAGGCTAGCATGGCAGATATCATGGTAGACGTTTGGCTCTATGGCGCGCTGGCGAAATATGGCGGAGATGCCGCCGGACCGGCGCACGCCAACCTCAAGGTAACGCTCCCGGAGGGCAGCACCATGGCCGACCTCCTCGCCCGCATCGGCGTGCCAACGGAGGAACGCGGCATCACCTTCATCAGCGGCAACCTCAGCGCCATGCCGGGCCTCCAGCCCGACCTGAGCCATGTCCTGAAGGACGGCGACCGCGTGGGCATCTTTGACCCCCGCAGCATGTGGCCGTTCCAGTATCGCCACGGCGCGGCCATGATCCCCGAAATGGCCCGCGCCATCAACGAAGCCGAGGATCTGGGCCTGCACCACGCGTAC
>JBBIHX010000263.1:0-2077 GCA_037446815.1 Caldilineae bacterium
TCCGCCCAATCCGTGTTGTCCGTGGGTACAACCCCGGAGATGCTTCGCCTTTGGCTCAGCATGACAAAAGACAGAGTCGGTTTCATCTTGTGTTGGTGAACCGTGGGCGCACTCTCCTCGTGTGTCATTGCGAGCGAAGCGAAGCAATCGCGCCCCCCGGGGATTGCTTCGGGCGCTCCGCGCCCTCGCAATGACAGCGCCAACAGACTTTTGGAACCGTGTCAAAAGACAACAATACTTGACAAAGACGCAATTCAGTGGTATACTATATGCAAATTGCATGTAGTCGCATTCTGCAATTAGCGCGACCACGCAGATTCACATCAGGAGGAACATCGTGGCCACCGAGAAACAAATCATGGCAGCCTTGAGCAACGTCATGGACCCTGAGTTGCGCAAGAGCATCACCGAGTTGGGCATGGTGCGCAGCGTGCAGGTGCAGGGCGACCGGGTGAACGTTACCCTCGCCCTCACCACCCTCGCGTGCCCGCTGTCGGGCTCCATCGCGGAGGATGTGCGCAAGGCGATCCAAGCCCTGGACGGCGTCGCCGCCGTGGACGTGAAACTGGAGGAGATGACGGACGAGGAGCGCGCCCGCGCCTTCGCTTCGGTCAGGGGCCAGCCGCAGGAGGAAGGCATGGCCGCCCACCTGAACCGCATCCAGCACGTGCTCGCCGTCATGAGCGGCAAGGGCGGCGTGGGCAAGTCGCTGGTAACGGCCCAACTGGCCGTGGCGCTGCGCCGCAAGGGCCTGCGCGTCGGCATCCTGGACGCCGACATCACCGGCCCCAGCATCCCCAAAATCCTTGGCCTCACCGACCGTCCGGAGTCCACGCCCCTGGGCATCGCGCCGGTCAAGAGCAAAACCGGCATCCGCGTCATGTCCATCAACCTGCTGCTCCCCAACGAGGATGACGCCGTCATCTGGCGCGGCCCGCTCATCGGCGGCGCCATCAAGCAGTTCTGGGGCGATGTGTTCTGGGGCGACCTGGACTACCTGCTCATTGACCTGCCGCCCGGAACCGCCGACGCGCCGCTCACCGTCATGCAGAGCATCCCGCTCAACGGCATCATCCTGGTAACCTCGCCGCAGGAACTGGCGGGCATGGTGGTGCGCAAGGCGGCGCAGATGGCGCTGCAACTGCACGTCCCCATGCTGGGCATCGTGGAGAACATGAGTTACGCCGTCTGCCCCCATTGCGGGGAGCGCCTGGAAATCTTCGGCCCCAGCCACACGGCAGAGGCGGCGGCCCTCATGGGCGTCCCCCTGCTGGGCCAGATACCCATAGACCCGCACATTGCCACCCTGTCGGACGAGGGAGCGCTGGAGGACTACGAATCGGCGGCGTTTGAGTCCGTCGCGGATGAACTGTTGAAGCGCGTGCCGGAAAAGCAGACGAAACCCATGTTGTAGTGCCAAAGGTGAGGAGGTGAAAACCCATGGCGATGCGAAAGTTCCGCTGTTCCGACTGCGGCCACACGTTTGAGATCGCATACGGGACGGGCACGCCTGGCGCGGCCATGACGTGCCCCAACTGCGGCGGCAAGAACGTGCACCGCGCCGAGGAGGACCGCGGGTACAACCGCGGCGGTCGGGGCGCTGGCCGTGGCCGTGGCCCTGCCAGCGCGGGGCGCGGGCGCGGCGGCGCATAGTCCTTGACAAGGGAGGTCCGATCCATGTGTCAGGCGACGGTCTTTATGCAGCGAGGTGCGCAAAAAGAGGAAATCATGCGCGACGTGATTGTGCTGGAAGCCGACGGCGACGAGGTGCGCATCCGCAGTTTCTTTGACGCGCCCCAGACCCTGCGCGCGCGGCTTCGGCAGATAGACTTTCTGAAGCACACCGTAACCCTGGAACCGTTGGAACAAGCCGGAGAGGAGAACACATAGCATGGATGACTTGAAGAAACTGGCCGTCCTGTTGCCGCACTGGTCGGAGCACAACGCCGAACACGCCGAGGAGTTCCGCGAGTGGGCGCAGCGCGCCGAAGCCGCGGGGAAAACCGACGCGGCCCAGCACATCCGCGCTGCCGCCGACGCGCTGGAACAGGCCAATCGGGCGCTGGCCGCCGCTATC
>JBBIHX010000264.1:0-2061 GCA_037446815.1 Caldilineae bacterium
GACAAATACCAACAGACTTTGCAACCGAGTCCGCGGTGAATTTCGCTTGACACCGCGCGAGAGTCGTGGTATGATATACACGGTTCCGCCTGCGTCTGAGAGGCTAGTCCCACCCCGCGCTGCGCGGGCTTCTTTGACCTTGTGGGGAGAGGCCAGAGAATTGGCGCGAAAGCGAGAGAAACAACCGATAACGTTGCTTATCGTTCCGCCGCAACCTGAACGCGCGCCGGTTAGTTTGCGCTTCCCTCGGTGGACTCTTCCCCTGTTTCTCATCCTTGGCCTTGCGTTCTTCCTGGCGCTGGGTTACTTTGTGGACTCGCGGGCGAACCTGGAGCGCGAACTGGCCCATTACCGTCGCATGGTGGAACTGGAGGCCTCCCGCCAGCGGGAGATGCGCGATACTATCCTGGCCCAGCAAGAAGAGACCAAACTCCTCGCCGAGCAGGTTACCGAGTTCCAGGCCAGCCTCGGCGAGGTGGATCGCCTGGCCGAGCAGGTGGAGCAGATGATGGGCCTGGCCACGCCGACACCGACCCCCACGCCCGAGCCTGCCTCCGAGAGCACACCGACCGAGAGTCAGGGCTCGGTGGGCGGGCAGGCTGCTGCGCCGCCTGCGCCTACCCCCGTGCCCGCGCCGCGCACCTTCAGCAGCCGCGGCGCCCGCCCGACAATGGGCCTGGTGGACACCAACATGGCTGAAATCGCCGCGCTGGAGGCTTCGCTGCCCGCCCGCATCGCGCGCCTCAATGACCTCATCGCCGAGGCCAACAAGCGCCTGGAACGCATTGACCCCGAGAAGCGGACGACGAAAGAGCAACTGGAGCGCGAACTGCGACTGCTGGCGGCAGCGCCGCATGGCTGGCCGTTGGACGGCAAGGTGCAGATTACGTCCGAGTTCGGCTACCGAGTGCTACAGGGCGTTCGCGAGTTTCACGAAGGTGTTGACCTGAACGCGTGGTACGGCACGCCCGTGAAGGCAACCAAGGACGGCACGGTAACCTTCGCCGGCTGGCGGGGCGGGTTGGGCTGGACCGTGGAGATCAAGCACGAAGAGGGATTTGTAACCATCTATGGGCACAACTCCCGCTTGCTGGTGAAGAAGGGCACTCAGGTCAAGGCGGGCGACGTTATTGCCCGGTCCGGCTCCACAGGGCGAAGCACCGGGCCTCACGTGCACTACGAAATTCTCCTCAACGGCAAGCCGGTAGACCCGATGAAGTACATCGGACTGGACAGCGGCAAGTAGCCCCTTTGGGGCGCGGCGCTCCCCAACCCCACTCGGCCGTTGTGCGCGTGGCCGCCCCGAAGGTTTCGCATACAACTCGCACGGCAAGGAGATACGACGTTGAGTCTAGGCAAAGATAAGCAGCGCGGTTCTGACCGCATAGAAACCGTGATTGGCCCCAATGCGCGCTTCTCCGGGAAATTGGAGACCGACGGCGGCCTGCGCATTGACGGCCTATGCGAGGGGTCCATCCAGGCGGGGGGCAACGTCATCGTTGGCGAACAGGGGCGCGTCCTCGCCGACATCAAGGCCAGCAACGTATCCGTCTCGGGGGCCGTCAAGGGCAAGATCGTCGCATCGGGGAGGCTGGAAATCCTGTCCACGGGCAAGGTGTGGGGCGACATCGCCGTGGCATCCTTCCTCGTGGAGGAGGGCGGATTCTTCCGCGGCCAGAGCCTGATGGCCGGGGCCGAGGAGCCGCCGCTGCTCAAGGCGCCGGAAGGGAAGGGCGAGCCGCCTGTCCTGGAAGGGGAAGTGGTGGACGCCGAAGAGGCGTAGGCTCCGGAAAAGGGGGCCCCCTCTCGGTGGCACCTACCGAGAGGGGGATCAGCAAAGGAGGCAACCAGAAGCCCTGGCTGAGCATCTGGGTAGCCAACAACGGTGATTGTGCAACTTGGCACAAGTATACACGACTTGTGGAGATTGTCAAGAAATGCACAATCGCCGTGAGCCCCCTAGCGCTGCAATGCATCTCCGCGGATGCATCTTGCGTGCGCCCCAACGCCCCGGGTGAAGCCAACGGTCGCGGTGGCGAGACTCGTCGCTCTCCGCCGCTC
>JBBIHX010000265.1:0-2019 GCA_037446815.1 Caldilineae bacterium
GGATTGCACGGATCGGGCAAAGTAGAGCAAGTTGGCAACTTGCTCCACGAGATTCACCGGCGCTTCGCGCCTGAGAATGACAACTGGGCTTTGAAACCAAGTCGGTTGCGTAGATAGGCCGGTGATACTGGACAGCGGGCGGGATCGGGATACAATGGGCGTGTGTGTACCACAGTGGCCGGGCGTTTGGCAGCAGGCGCGCCCGCGTCTCAAGGAGGTGGTAGTGTCGGAAATGGGGGACATTGCGTACAGGGTCAACGGGAACGACCAAATCGTGTACGTGAGCGAGGCGTGGGACGCATTCGCCGTCGCCAACGGCGGGGAGGGTGTCCGCGCGACGCGGGTCATCAACCGCCCGCTGTGGGAGTTCATCACGGACCTCAGCACGCAGGAGATTTATCGGGCGCTGATGCGGAAGGCGCGGGCAGGGCACCTCGTGCGCTTCACCTTCCGCTGCGACGCTCCGTGGCGGCGGCGGTTCCTGGAGATGACCATGCTCGGCGGGCCGGACAACGCTGTGGAGTTCCACACCCGCACGCTGCTGGAGGAGGAGCGGCCCGTGCCGGTGCTGTTGGACCCCGACGCGCCCCGCTCGGATGAACTGCTCCGCTCGTGTGGCTGGTGCAAGAAGATTCACGTGGGCGACGAGTGGGTGGAGGTGGAGGAGGCCGTCCATCGGCTACGGCTATTCCACCGGCGGCTTCTGCCCGCCATCACCCACGGCATCTGCGACGAGTGCTACGCGAGGATGAACGCGGCCGCCGAGGGGTGAGCGGGGCAGGCGCACATGCTGCGCCGAGGTGAGCATGGAAGGCAGACCGTTGCGGTTTATCGGCGAGCCGATAGAGGTTGTGTTTGACGAGCCGCCCACGCTGGAGAAAAAGCCCGGCTGCCCCAATGGGTTCGTGTGGCGCGGCGAGACCCATCGCGTTGCGGAGGAACTCGCCGCGTGGGTGGACTACACGCGCCGCGGACGCATGGCGCGAAACATGAGCCCGCGCCATGCCACCACCGCCACGCTGCGGGGGTCGTGGGGGGTGGGACGGTTCTACTTCCGGGTGCGCACCGACGCGGGCCGCATCTTTGACCTGTACTACGACCGCGCCCCTGGCGGTGCGGATGATCGCAAGGGGCAGTGGTTCCTGTTCCGCGAGATGGAATCGTAGGGCCGGGTTTGGGGCCTGCTGCCTGGCTCTTCCGTCCCATCAGGGAGGTGCGTATGGCTTCTGTCCAGGAAGTTCTCGCGATGCTGCAGGCTCGCGCCAAGCCCGAAGCGGTGGAAGGTATGGCGCGCTTCGGCATGACGCCCGACGCCCGCCTGGGCGTGTCCGTAACCGACATGCGCCGCATCGCCAGGTCGCTCGGCAGGGATCATGCCCTGGCCCTCGCCCTGTGGGAGACGGGCATCCCAGAGGCCCGCATCCTGGCGTCCATGGTGGACGAGCCGGCGCAACTGACCGAGGCGCAGATGGAGCGCTGGGTCGCGGACTTCAACTCGTGGGATGTGTGCGACCAGGTGTGCCTGAACCTGTTTGACAAGAGCCCTCTGGCGTGGCGGAAAGTGGGCGAGTGGGCGGAGCGCGAGGAGGAGTTCGTGCGCCGCGCGGCCTACGCGCTCATCGCCTGCCTGGCCTGGCATGACAAGACAGCCCCCGATGAGGCCTTCATCCGGCTCTTTCCCGTCATCAGGGCAGGCGCGACGGATGGCCGCAACTACGTGAAGAAGGCGGTGTCGTGGGCGCTGCGGCAGGTGGGCAAGCGCAACGCGAACCTTCGGCGCGCCGCGCTGGAGACCGCTCGCGAAATCGGCCACATGGGCGCCAAACCCGCGCGGTGGATCGCGTCCGACGTGATCCGCGAATTGGAGCGGTCGGCCAGCCGCGAATAGCCCGCAGCGGGCGGCTCGCAGCGGGCGGCGATGAGCACGCAAGTCGCCGTTGGACTCGGTTCCAAAGTCTGTTGGCATTTGTCATTGCGAGGGCGCCGAGCGCCCGAAGCAATCTCCGGGGCGTGAGATTG